>NZ_JBEOSA010000089.1:0-31787 GCF_040302625.1 Kitasatospora sp. NPDC097643
GAACAGGGGTTACGATCGCGACTACCGAGCTCAGTGTTGAGTACCAGGAGTCAAGCACGCACGGCGGGCCCCCTCGGGTCGGGCGTCAGGCCCGGTCGCAGGCCTGCGCCCGCAGGGCGCGGGCCAGGTCGTCGCGGCGCTCCAGCACCAGGCGGCGCAGCGCCGGCGCGGCCAGCGGGTGGCCGTCCAGCCAGGCGTCCGCCTCGGCCAGGGTCTGCGCGCTGATCTGGGCGCTCGGGAAGAACCCGCCGACGATCCGCATCGCGATCTCGATGGTCCGCTCGGCCCAGACCCGCTCCAGCAGCTTGAAGTACGGCGCGGCGTAGAGCGCGGTCAGGTCGCGGTGGGAGGGCAGCGCGAAGCCCGCGATGTTGGCCTCGACCAGGGCGTTGGGCAGCTCGTCGGAGTCGACGACGGCCGACCAGGCGGCGGCCTTGGCCTCCGGGGTGGGCCGGGCGGCCAGGCACTGGGTGTACTGGCGCTTGCCGCTGGCGGTGTTGTCGGCGGCGAGCTCGGCGGCCAGCTCCTCGTCGCCGGCCTGACCGGCGGCGGCCAGGGCCAGCCAGAGCGACCAGCGGAGCTCCTGGTCGACCTCCAGGCCGTCGATCCGGGCGCTGCCGGCCAGCAGGCCGCGGACCAGGCCGAGGTGCTCGGCGCCGCCGGCGGTCTGGGCGAGGAAGCGGGCCCAGGCCAGCTGGTGGTCGCTGCCGGGGACGGCCTCGCGCAGCTCGCGCAGGGCGCCGTCGGCCAGCTGCCGCTCGCCCTCGGCGCGCCACTGGGGGTCGGCGTACTGGTCGACGGCGGTCTTGGCCTGGGAGTGCAGCGATTGCAGCACGCCGATGTTGCCCTCCTGGCCGGCGAAGCGCAGCACCAGGGCGACGTAGTCGCGGGCCGGCATCAGGCCGTCCCGGGTGAGGTTCCAGACGGCGGACCAGGCGAGGGCCCGGGCCAGGTCGTCCCCGATGTCGCCGAGGCCGGCCCGCAGGGTCTCCAGGGACTCGGCGTCGAAGCGGATCTTGCAGTAGGTGAGGTCGTCGTCGTTGAGCAGCACCAGCGCGGGGCGGGGGCGGCCGGCGGCCTCGGTGACGACGGTGCGGGCGCCGGTGACGTCGAGCTCGATCCGGCCGGTGCGCATCAGGGCGCCGTCGGCGTCCCGGTCGTAGAGGCCGACCGCGATCCGGTGCGGGCGCAGCACGTCGCCGTCCTGGAGCACGGCCAGCTCGGTGATCCGGCCCTCGGCGTCCACCGTGAGCTGCGGGGTGAGCGCGTTGACCCCGGCGGTCTGCAGCCAGGCGGCGGCCCAGCTCTTGAGGTCTCGGCCGCTGGTCTCCTCCAGGATGTCCAGCAGGTCGCCGAGTTCGGTGTTGCCGAAGGCGTGCCGCTTGAAGTAGCGGCGGGCGCCCTCGAAGAAGGCCTCCGAACCGGCGTACGCCACCAGCTGCTTGAGGACGGCGGCGCCCTTGGCGTAGGTGATGCCGTCGAAGTTGAGCTTGGCGTCCTCGAGGTCCCGGATGTCGGCGGTGATCGGGTGGGTGGTGGGGAACTGGTCCTGCCGGTAGGCCCAGGCCTTGCGCTGGTTGGCGAAGGTGACCCAGGCGGAGCTGTACCGGGTGCGGGCGCCGATCAGGCCGTAGGAGCCCATGAAGTCGGCGAAGGACTCCTTCAGCCACAGGTCGTCCCACCAGCGCATGGTGACCAGGTCGCCGAACCACATGTGCGCCATCTCGTGCAGGATGACGTTGGCGCGGGCCTCGTAGGCGGCGTCGGTGACCTTCGAGCGGAAGACGAACTCCTCCTTGAAGGTGACGCAGCCGGGGTTCTCCATGGCGCCGATGTTGTACTCGGGGACGAAGACCTGGTCGTACTTGCCGAAGGGGTACGGGTAGTCGAAGGTCTCGTGGAAGAAGTCGAGCCCGAGCTTGGTGACGCCGAGGATCTCGTCCGCGTCGAAGTACGGCGCGAGGGACTGGCGGCACAGCGCGGAGAGCGGGATCTCCAGGGTGGTGCCGTCGGCGAGCTCGCGGCTGTAGTGGTCGCGGGCGACGTGGTACGGGCCGGCGGCGACGGCGGTCAGGTAGCTGGAGATCCGCCGGGTCGTCGTGAACTCCCAGGTGCGGGCGCCGTCTTCGGCGGTGACGGTCTCCACGGCGCCGTTGGACCAGACGTCCCAGGCGGCCGGGGCGGTCACCGTGAAGGTGAACGGCGCCTTCAGGTCGGGCTGTTCGAAGGTCGCGAACACCCGGCGGGCGTCGGCCGGTTCGTAGTGGGTGTAGAGGTAGGTCTCGCCGTCCGCCGGGTCGGTGAAGCGGTGCAGGCCCTCGCCGGTGCGGCTGTAGGCGCAGTCCGCCTCGATCTCCAGGACGTTCTCGGCGGCGAGGCCGTCGACGTGCACCCGGACGCCGTCGAAGGCGGTGGCCGGGTCGAGGGCGCGGCCGTTCAGGGTGACCGAGCGGACGGCGGTGGCCAGCAGGTCGAGGAAGGTCGCGGCGCCGGGCTCGGTGCAGCGGAAGGCGACCGTGGTGGTGGAGCGGAAGGTCGCGGCGGCCGGGTCGGGGGCCGAGGTCACGTCCAGCCGGACCCGGTAACCGTCCACGGCCAGGATGCTGGCCCGCTGCTGGGCTTCGTCGCGGCTCAGGTTCTTGCCCGGCACGGCGGTACTCCTTTGTCCGACTCGCACGGTGGTGCGGCTGTGGCTGCTGCGGTGGTGAGGCGCGCTGGTCCCGTGCCTCGCAGGGGCATCCTTTCACGCCGCCGTGCGCCGGTACCATTGCACAGGCCGGTGCGCCCGGTCCGGAATCAGCGGCGCCGGGCGGGTGTTGGGGGCTCAGGGGGCGGAACACCTCCCTGCCGCGCACCACCTCACGAAGGACGACAGCAGTGACATCTGCCGCTGAGCGCAAGACCGCCGACTTCTGGTTCGACCCGGCCTGCCCGTGGGCCTGGATGACGTCCCGCTGGCTGATCGAGGTCCAGCAGCTGCGCCCGGTCGACGTCAACTGGCACGTGATGAGCCTGTCGGTGCTCAACGAGCACCGGGACCTGCCGCAGAACTACCGCGAGCTGCTGGACAACGCCTGGGGCGCGGTCCGGGTCTGCATCGCGGCCGCCCAGCAGCACGGCGACGAGGTGCTCGGCCGGCTCTACACCGAGCTCGGCCTGCGTTTCCACAACCAGGGCCTGCCGCAGAACCGGGAGACCGTCGAGGCCGCGCTGGCGGCCGCCGGGCTGCCGGTCGAGCTGGCCGGCGCCGCCGACACCGACGCGTACGACGAGGCCCTGCGCGCCTCGCACAAGGAGGGCATCACGCTGGTCGGCGAGGACGTCGGCACCCCGGTGATCGCGGTGGAGGGCGCGGACGGCGAGCGGGTCGCCTTCTTCGGCCCGGTCGTCACCCCGGCCCCCAAGGGCGAGGCGGCGGCCCGGCTCTGGGACGGCACCCTGCTGGTGGCCTCCACCCCGGGCTTCTACGAGATCAAGCGGACCCGCACGGCGGGCCCGTCCTTCGAGTAGCGGACGGCGGGGGGCCCGGTACCGCGCGGCGGTACCGGGCCCCTCGTGCGTCCTGCGTGCCCGCCGGTCTCAGCGGCCGGCGGCGGCGTCCCGGCGCTGCTTGGCCAGCCCGGCGCCGGCCAGCAGGGCGACCAGCACCCCGGCCGCGTACAGCTGCTCCCGGTTGCCCTCGGTGGTGGTCATCAGGGCGAGGATGCCCACCACGGCGGCCATCGCGACCCAGGTCAGGTACGGGTAGCCCCACATCTTCACGGTGAGCAGTTCGGGCGCCTCGCGCTCCAGCCGGCGGCGCATCCTCAGCTGGACGATGCAGATGAACAGCCAGACCACCAGGATCGCCACGCCGGTGGTGTTCATCAGCCAGGTGAACACGGTGTCCGGCCAGAACTTGCCCGCCAGCACCGCGCCGAAGCCGAACAGGCAGGAGGCCAGCACGGCCCGGCGGGGCACCCCGCCGCCGACCTTGGCCAGCGCCTTGGGGCCCTGCCCGCGGCCGACCAGCGAGTACGCCATCCGGGAGGCGCCGTAGATGTTGGCGTTCATCGCGGACAGCAGTGCGATCAGCACCACCGCCTCCATGATCGCCCCCGCGCCGGGCACGCCGAGGTGGCGCAGCACGGTGACGTACGGGCCGTCGGCGACGACCGCCGGGTCCTTCCAGGAGACCAGGGTGACGACCAGCGCCATCGAGCCGATGTAGAAGATCGCGATCCGCCACACCGCGGTGCGCACCGCGTTGGCGACGTTCTTCTTCGGGTCGTCGGACTCGGCGGCGGCGATGGTCACGGTCTCCAGGCCGCCGTAGGCGAAGACCGAGGCGAGCAGGCCGACGATCAGTCCGCTGACGCCGGTGGGCAGGAAGCCGCCCTGGCCGGTGAGGTTGTCGGTGCCGGGGGCGCCGGGGCCGAGCACCCCGGTGACGCCGAGCACGCCGAGGACCAGGAAGGCGATGATCGCGGCGACCTTGATGGTGGCGAACCAGAACTCGAACTCGCCGAAGTTCTTCACGGCGGTGAGGTTGCTGGCGCAGAAGAAGACCATGAACAGGCCGACCCAGACCCAGGCGGAGACGCCGGGGACCCAGCCGTTGACGATCTTCCCGGCGGCGGTGGCCTCGGCGGCGACGCCGCAGCAGAGCATCACCCAGTACATCCAGCCGGCCGTGATCCCGGCCCAGGGGCCGACCTCCTTCTCGGCGTGGACCGAGAAGGAGCCGGAGGCGGGGCGGGCGGCGGACATCTCGCCGAGCATCCGCATGATCAGCATGACCAGCAAGCCGGAGAGGGTGAACGCCAGGATGATCGCGGGGCCGGCGGCCGCGATGCCCGCGCCGGAGCCGACGAAGAGGCCGGCGCCGATGACGCCGCCGAGCGCGATCATCGACAGGTGGCGCTGCTTGAGCCCGTGGGAGAGCTGCTCGCCGGAGGCCGACGCGGCGGGGGCGTCGGTGGTCCCGGGCGCCGGGGGCGCGGAGGTGGGGGCCATAGAGGTGGGTCCAGACTGTGCGGAATGCGGCATGAGTTGTCCAATATCCGGCGATCAAGCTGTTCATGCCAACGGCCCAACGCCTGGGCCCACCATCCGGACCGGGCGGGCGCGTACGGTCATCACGTGGTGACGCTGCGTTGGTTTGGGCCGGGATGGGCCGGATCCGACAACGGTCGACCGCGGGGCTTTGTCCGAAACCATGGCGGCGGCGAAGTGGATCACCACGTAGGTTCACAGGTGTTCACTCACCTGAGCGCCCCCTGGAGGAGCCCCCGATGGCCACTGCCACCACCCCGATAGCGCGCCGCGCCGTCCTCGCCGACCTGCTGCCCGCCGCGACCACCCGACTCGGCGCCCAGGCCCGCGACCTGGCCCTGGTGGTCGGCGGCGCCGCCCTGACCGGCGTGGCCGCCCAGCTGTCGGTGAACGTCCCCGGCTCGCCCGTGCCGGTCACCGGCCAGACCTTCGCCGCCCTGCTGGTCGGCACCGCGCTCGGCGCCCGCCGGGGCGTCGCCTCGCTCGGCCTCTACCTGCTGGCCGGCATGGCCGGCCTGCCCTGGTTCGCAGCCGGCGCCTCCGGCTGGGCCATGCCCTCCCTCGGCTACGTGCTCGGCTTCGTCCTCGCCGCCGCCCTGACCGGCGCGCTGGCCCGCCGCGGCGCCGACCGCACCCCGGTCAACACCGCCGTCACCATGGCGCTCGGCAGCCTCGCCATCTACGCGGTCGGCGTCCCGTACCTGGCCCTCTCGCTGCACGTGTCGCTCGCCCGGGCCGCCGAGCTCGGCCTCTACCCCTACCTGGTCGGCGACGCCCTGAAGGCGGCCCTCGCCGCCGGCGCCCTCCCGCTGGCCTGGCGGCTCGCCGGCAAGCGCTGACGGCCGGAGGACCCCTCCTGCGGAGCCCGGGCCCGCACGCATGCCACACTCATGGTCATGCGCGTGTACCTGGGCTCCGACCATGCCGGATACGAACTGAAGAACCACCTCGTGGAGTGGCTCAAGGAGGCCGGCCACGAGCCGGTCGACTGCGGGCCGCACATCTACGACGCCGAGGACGACTACCCGCCGTTCTGCCTGCGCGCCGCCGAGCGCACCGCCGCCGACCCGGAGGCGCTGGGCGTCGTCATCGGCGGCTCGGGCAACGGCGAGGCGATCGCCGCCAACAAGGTGAAGGGCGTGCGGGCCGCACTGGCCTGGAGCGAGCAGACCGCCTCGCTCGGCCGCGAGCACAACAACGCCAACGTGATCTCGGTCGGCGGCCGCATGCACACGCTGGAGGAGGCCACGAAGTTCGTCGAGATCTTCCTCAACACCCCCTACAGCGGCGAGGCCCGGCACACCCGCCGGATCGAGATGCTGAGCGAGTACGAGACCACCGGCGAGCTCCCGCCGATCCCGGCCCACCACCCGCAGGGCTGATCCGCCTCCCCCCACCCTCCTCCGACGGCCGGCCGCACCCACCACGCGGCCGGCCGTCGCCGTGCCCGCCCCGGTCCGGGCCCGCCCACCCCCTGTGGCATCGGCCACAACCCCTCGGCGCGGGACGGCCGGTGCGCGCGGGGCGCGTGCGCCGCCGCCGGGAGCCGTACGCCCAACCGGCGCACGCCTCCTGACGCCGTGCCCGCCACCCCGTCGATCGGCCGAAACCGGCTGACGGGCTCGCGCCAGGGCGCGACCGCCGCCGTCCGGCCCGTCGACGCCGGGCGCCACCCGTGGATAGGGTCGGGCCCCATGGCTGGCAGACCGCCGGGCGCACCGCCCCAGACGACTGCGACGAGGCCCGGCGCCGCCCCGGCGTCCGAGCCCGTGACGGCCCGGTTGCGCAAGAGGCTCCGCCGGGTCCGCCGAAGGCTGCGCACGGCCGGTGTCGACTACTTCCGCGGCGGCGCCGCCGACTGGCCGGTGCTCTGCGCGCTCGCCCTGCTCGTCCCGATGCTGATCCTGCTCAACATCTGGATCCCCGCCTGGGCCCCGCCCACCGCCCTGGTCCTGCCGATCCTGGCCGGTGCGCTGCTGCTGCGCCCCGGCAGCCTGGTGGTGCTGTACGCGCTGGCCGCGCTCGGCCTCTCCGCCGAGTCGGTGATCCACACCGGCCAGCGGGTGGCCAGCGAGAACCCGGACGCCTACACCTACGGCGTCACCCCCGGCGCGGCCCTGGTGGTCGGCGCCGCCGGGGTCGGCGGCCTGCTGCTGGCCCAGTTCCGGGCCCGGGTCGGCGTGCCCTGGTGGGGCGGTTCCACGATGCTGTTCGACCTGCGCGAGCGGCTGCGGGTGCAGAGCCGGGTCCCGGCGCTGCCGGACGGCTGGCACGCGGACATGGCGCTGCGCCCGGCCGGCGGGCAGTCCTTCTCCGGGGACTTCGTGGTCGCCGCCCGGACCGGCCCCGGCCAGCGGCTGCTGGAGGTGGTCCTCGCGGACGTCTCCGGCAAGGGGATGGACGCCGGCTCCCGGGCGCTGCTGCTGTCCGGCGCCTTCGGCGGCCTGCTCGGCTCGCTGCCCGCGCACGACTTCCTGCCCGCCGCCAACGGCTACCTGCTGCGCCAGTCCTGGGAGGAGGGCTTCGCGACCGCCGTCCACCTGGTGCTGGACCTGGACACCGGCGAGTACGAACTGCTCTCCGCCGGGCACCTGCCGGGCATGCAGCGGCTGGCGGGCGCCGGGCGCTGGGAGATCAAGGAGACCACCGAGGGCCCGCTGCTCGGGATCTACGACGGCGCCAAGTTCGAGGGCGTGCGCGGCCGGCTGAACCGGGGCGACGTGCTGATGCTCTGCACCGACGGCATGGTGGAGGCGCCCGGCCGGGACCTGGCCGAGGGCATGGACCGGCTGATGGGGGAGGCGGACCGGCTGGTCCCCGGCAGCGGTCCGGCCGCGGGGGTCGGTGCGGCGGCCGCGCTGATCGAGACGGTGGCCCGGGACATCAACGACGACCGCGCCGTCCTGCTGCTCTGGCGCGACTGAGCGGCGTCGTGCCCCGGCACATGCCGGAGGCAGTCGCTGTCAAGCCTGGGAGCTGATCTTCGGCCAAATCGGGCGGCCCGTCAGCTGACCGGACCTGCCGCTTCCGCTATCCGCGCCTTGCCGTTTTCCGGCCGCTCAGCGCCGCCCCGCCGACGATTCGTCAGGACCGACCGGCTATCGTCTCGGACGGCGGAAACTCGTCTCGCATCCCAGGATATCGGCGTTGGGCTGACTGTCAGACCTTTACGCAATCGGCACGGTCGACCACACTGAGTCCGGGCGGGACTGTTCAGGATTCGGGGGATAGGGGGCGTCACGTGCGGCACGGCAGACATCGTTCGGCCGACGGGGGCTCCTTCACCGGCGGTGTGCCGGACGGTCCGCGATTCCGCCTCGGGACCGTCGGACAGGCCGGGGTCCGGCTTCGCAGGTGCCGCCGGGCGGTGGCACCACGCTATGAAACGAGGAAGTGAGTCCGGGTGGCACTCTCCGTCTCCGCGCTGGTCCTGTTCGCGATCCTGTGCATCATCTTCATCCGCAACAAGCAGATGAAGATCGCCCACGGCATCATCGCCGCCCTGTTCGGCTTCATGCTGCACGAGACCACGGTCGCGGGCTCGATCAACTCCCTGCTGGCGAACCTCGCGCACAGCATCTCCAACATCACCGGCGGCTGATCCGGCCGGGCCGTCCGCGATCGCCTTCCCGCCCCGAAGTGCTTCGGAGGCGAGCGGGCGAGATCAGCGCCCGGCCCGTCTGGCCTCTCGCCAGCGAGCGAACAGTCCCCGGGGGCGGGCCGCCGCCGGGGCCGGCAGGCGCATCGGTGCGGGTGCCACGGCACCCGCCGGCGCGGCCGCGGGCCGGGCCGGCGGCTCGGCCGTCAGCAGCACGAACAGCCGCGCCCAGCACAGCCGTTCACCCCGTGGCCAGTCCAGCGCGCGCAGCGCCGCCGAGGCCGCCTCCGACACCTCGCCGCCCACCCGGACTTCGGCGACGTCGTCCCCCGCCTTCCCGCCCAGGAAGAGCTTCACCCCGACCGGCCCCGGCCCGGCCAGCTCCGGCCGCAGCGCGGGCGCGAGCGCCGGCAGCACCCGGTTCTCGGCGAGCCAGCCGGCCAGGTGTTCGTTGCCGAAGCCGAACACCGCCGCGGGGCCCTGAACCGCGTGCCAGCCCGGGAGTTCGGGGTGGTCCGCGTGGTCGGCGTACACGCCGCGCCCGTCCGTCAGCTCGACCAGCACCGAGGCGGTGGTGGTCGCCCACATCCGCACCGCGTTGGCGAGCTTCTCCTCCTCGGTCTTGCCGAGCCCGGCCGCGCAGTCCCACACCACCGGTGCGTCGGCCCGGCCCAGGTGCAGCACGAACCCGAGGTCGACGTGCCCGCCGCCCTCGCTCCCGGGGTGCTCCCGCACGGCCACCGCCGTGGTGCCCGGGCCGCGCACCACCTCGCCGTCCACGCTGAACTCCTGCCCGAGGCGCGCCATCTCCCCGACCACACAGCGCTGTATGACGGCCAGTCGCTCCTGCGGACGCACCGGGACTCCTCCACCTCGGGAGCGCGACCCGGGCGGACGCGCTCGAACTGCGCTCGAACGCCGCCGAGGCTATCGGCCCGGCGCCCGACCGGGAAACCGGGCGACGCGCGCACCGCTCCGGTCGCGGAAATGCCCCATATGCACCATTTTGGGGAGCGTGAACCCTCCCCCCGGCCCGCGTGCCGGAGGTGAGCCGCGCCGCCCGCCTGGAGAACCCGCATGCCCCGCGCCGACCTGACGCCCGCTCCGCCCTTCCTGACGGCCCCTCCGCCGCTGCCGGCCCGCCCGGACGGCTCCGGCCTGGTCGCCGAGATCGAGGCCTACCTCGCCTCGCTGCCCGCCCCCGCCCGCACCCCGGTGCCGTACGTCTGCCCGTACGGCAGCACCCCGCGCCCCTGGTACGCCGGCCACCCGGTGCCCCGGGCCACCCTGCTCGACCGGGCGCTGCGCCGCCCGCCCCGCCCGGTGCCGGTCAGCGCCGCCGACCACCTGCGGCTGGCCTCCCGCTACATCGGCGCCTTCGGCTGGTTGCAGGGCGCGCTGTGGGACGCCCGCGGCCGGGTCTGCCTGCTCGGCGCGCAGGCGGCCGTCCTCGCGCACGGCTACGGCACCTCGGCCACCGTCCGCACCGCCCGGGTGCAGCTGATGGAGGTGCTGCACGCGACCGGCCGCCCGGCGCGCTCCCCGGACGAGTACAACGACCGCCCGGGCACCCGGGAGGGCGACGTCCACCTGCTGCTGGACCGGGCCGCCGCGCGCGCCCTGCGGCTGGGGCTCTGACCCTCCTGGGTCGACGAACGGCCCCGGGAACGCCGACGGCCCCGGTGCGGAAGACGCACCGGGGCCGGGCCGGAGAGCGGGCGACGAGAATCGAACTCGCGTGACTAGTTTGGAAGACTAGGGCTCTACCATTGAGCTACGCCCGCGCGATCCCCCGGGCGTTGCCGACCGGAAGTTCGGGGAACAGCGTACCTGGTCCGGTCGCTCCCGCGCACACCGCATTTCCCGCACACCTCTTCCGGGTGCCCGGAATATGTCGGCGAGCCGCCAGGGCCCGGCGTGTACGCTTCCTCTCGGCACCACGGGGTGTGGCGCAGTTTGGTAGCGCGTCCGCTTTGGGAGCGGAAGGCCGTCGGTTCGAATCCGGTCACCCCGACAGTGCGGCAGGGTCTCGCCACACCAGGGCGGGGCCCTGTTCTGTTCGGGCGCGACGGCGGCGTCTGGCGTCCGCCTTTCGTGGTACCGGTAGGATGGGGCGCTGGCGGTAGTCCCTGCGGCTTCAACCCAGGTCAACCGCACGAGGGCGAGGAGTCACGCTCACCGTCCACCCCCACGGGAGATGCAGCTCCAACCGCCCATCGCCCGTCTCGCCCGACCCGCCCGTACCGGTTTCGGCCGGCGGTAAGGGGACGGCGGAGACAACCTGACCGCAAGCCCATAGGAGACCTAACCGTGAAGAGCGCCGTCGAGACTCTGAACCCGACCCGGGTTCGACTCACCGTCGAGGTGCCCTTCGAGGAGCTCAAGCCCAGCCTCGACGCGGCGTACAAGAAGATCAACCAGCAGGTCACGGTTCCGGGCTTCCGCAAGGGCAAGATCCCGGCTCGCGTCATCGACCAGCGTTTCGGCCGTGGCGCCGTGCTGGAGGAGGCCGTCAACGACGCCCTGCCGCGCTTCTACACGCAGGCCGTCGACGAGGGCAAGATCGAGGTCCTCGGCCAGCCCGACATCACCAACATCGAGGGTGTCGAGAAGATCGCCGACGGCGGTGACCTGAAGTTCACCGCCGAGGTGGACATCCGCCCGGAGATCACCCTGCCCGACTTCGCCTCCATCGAGGTGACCGTCGACCCGATCGTCGTCTCCGACGAGGACGTCGAGAAGTCCCTGGAGCAGCTGCGCGAGCGCTTCTCCTCGGTCAAGGACGTCGAGCGCGCCGCGGCCGCCGGCGACATCGTCGTCGTGGACCTGGTCGCCAAGGTCGACGGCGAGGTGCCGGAGGACGGCACCGCCAACGGCGTCAGCTACGAGATCGGCTCGGGCCGCCTGATCGACGGCATCGACGAGGCCGTGACCGGCCTGGAGGCCGGTGGCACCGCGACCTTCGACACCGAGCTCAAGGGTGGCACCCAGGCGGGCAAGACCTCCGAGGTCACCGTCACCGTCACCGCCGTCCAGGAGAAGGAGCTGCCCGAGCTGGACGACGAGTTCGCCCAGCTGGCCAGCGAGTTCGACACCCTGGAGGACCTGCGCGCCGACTCCCGCAAGCGCCTCGAGCGCATGAAGGAGTACGACCAGGCCACCCAGGCCCAGGAGAAGGTGCTGGACGCGCTGCTCGGCCTGGTCGAGATCGAGTTCCCGGAGAAGCTGCTCGCGGACGAGATCCAGACCCGCAAGCACAACCTGGAGCACCACCAGCTGGAGCCCATGGGCCTGACCCTGGACACCTACCTGGAGACCCAGGGCAAGTCCCGCGAGGAGTGGGACGCGGAGATCGAGGAGCAGGCGAAGAAGGGCATCAAGACCCAGTTCGTCCTGGACCAGATCGTCGCCGACGAGGAGCTGGGTGTTAACCAGGAGGAGCTCACCGAGCACCTCATCCGCCGCGCCGCCGGCTCGGGCCTCACCCCGGACCAGTTCGCCCAGCAGGTCGTCCAGGGTGGCCAGGTGCCGCTGCTGGTCGGCGAGGTCGCCCGCGGCAAGGCGCTGGCCACCGTGGTCGAGGCCGCCAAGGTCGTCGACACCGAGGGCAACGAGATCAACTTCGACGACGAGGACGAGACGGGCGAGACCGTCGAGGCCTCCGCCGAGGAGACCTCCGCCGAGGAGACCACCGAGGCCTGAGCGCCCCGGTAGCCCCTGAGGCACAGAGCGGGCCCGGACGCCGTACGGTGTCCGGGCCCGCTGTCGTCCCACCCGCAGGAGTACGCGACCCTGCGCTCACAGCGAACAGTTCTGCGTGAGGGATTCTGCGGCCCGGCCTGCGCGTTAGGGTCCTTGGACAGCAACAATCACGACGTGATACCCGGAAGCTGTGCGACACCGCGACGGCCGTGGAGCGACCGTCCAAATCGACTGAGCAGGTGGCTAAGTGACGTTCCCGCAGATGCAGATGCCTGGCCCGATGGCGCCGCACGCCGCCTCTGGTGACGTGCTCGGCGGCCTGGGCGACCAGGTCTACAACCGGCTGCTCAACGAGCGGATCATCTTCCTCGGCCAGCAGGTCGACGACGACATCGCGAACAAGATCACCGCGCAGCTGCTGCTGCTGGCCGCGGACCCGGAAAAGGACATCTTCCTCTACATCAACTCCCCGGGCGGCTCGATCTCCGCGGGCATGGCGATCTACGACACCATGCAGTACATCAAGAACGACGTCGTCACCATCGCGATGGGCATGGCCGCCTCGATGGGCCAGTTCCTGCTGACCGCCGGCGCCAAGGGCAAGCGGTTCTCGCTGCCGAACGCCAACATCCTGATGCACCAGCCGTCCGCCGGCCTCGGCGGCTCGGCCACCGACATCCGCATCCAGGCCGAGCAGCTGCTGCGCACCAAGAAGCGGATGTCCGAGCTGATCGCCTTCCACAGCGGCCAGTCCTTCGAGCAGATCACCGCGGACTCCGACCGGGACCGCTGGTTCACGCCGGAGGAGGCCCTGGAGTACGGCCTGATCGACGCGATCATGCACAGCGCCGCGGACGTCCCCGGCGGCGGCGGCACGGGCGCCTGAGCCTCGGCCCGGCCCACGAGACCACAGCCACAACGCCCCGGAGGACTAGAACCCCCATGAACATCCCCAGCCTGTCGGCCGCCCAGGCCCGCGTCGAGGACATGCGCGCCGAGGGCCGCTACATCGTCCCGCGCTTCGTCGAGCGCACCACGCAGGGCATCCGCGAGTACGACCCGTACGCCAAGCTGTTCGAGGAGCGCATCATCTTCCTCGGCTCGCAGGTCGACGACGTCTCGGCGAACGACATCATGGCGCAGCTGCTGTGCCTGGAGTCGATGGACCCGGACCGCGAGATCCAGATGTACATCAACTCGCCCGGCGGCTCGTTCACGGCCCTGACGGCCATCTACGACACCATGCAGTACGTGAAGCCGGACATCACCACGGTCTGCATGGGCCAGGCGGCCTCCGCCGCGGCCGTGCTGCTCGCCGCCGGCACCCCCGGCAAGCGGATGGCGCTGCCGAACGCCCGTATCCTGATCCACCAGCCGTACACCGAGACCGGCCGCGGTCAGGTGTCCGACCTGGAGATCCAGGCCAAGGAGATCTTCCGGATGCGCGAGCAGCTGGAGGAGATGCTCTCCAAGCACTCCAACAAGGCGGTGGAGCAGGTGCGCGACGACATCGAGCGCGACAAGATCCTCACCGCCGAGGAGGCCCTGGAGTACGGCCTGATCGACCAGATCATCTCCACCCGCAAGACCTCGCTGACCTCCTGAGGTCGGCACCGCAGGGGCGGGGCGCGCACCCGGTTGCGCGTCCCGCCCCGGCTCATCGGCGGCCACCGCAACGGCATCTGTTCGGTATCAATTCGCCCAGGGCGTAGGGCAGACCCGGCGAAGAGGACGGAATCAGGGGCACGGCAGAGTACCGTCGGATAGCGAGACCGATCGCCGTCGGCGTTGACGGTCCACAGCACCAGGCCCCGGAACCCCTGCGGGGCCCCTGGCGAAGGGGAAGCACCTCGTGGCACGCATCGGAGACGGTGGCGACCTGCTCAAGTGCTCGTTCTGCGGCAAGTCGCAGAAGCAGGTGAAGAAGCTGATCGCCGGCCCAGGCGTGTACATCTGCGACGAGTGCATCGACCTGTGCAACGAGATCATCGAGGAGGAGCTCGCCGAGACCTCCGAGGTGCGCTTCGAGGAACTGCCGAAGCCGCGCGAGATCTACGAGTTCCTGGACCAGTACGTGGTCGGCCAGGACCTCGCCAAGAAGGCGCTCTCGGTCGCGGTGTACAACCACTACAAGCGGGTCCAGGCCGGCGAGGCGGGCCGCAGCGGTGGCAACGGCCGCGAGGACGCCATCGAGCTGGCCAAGTCGAACATCCTGCTGCTGGGCCCCACCGGCTCCGGTAAGACCCTGCTGGCGCAGACCCTGGCCCGGATGCTGAACGTGCCGTTCGCGATCGCGGACGCCACTGCGCTGACCGAGGCCGGGTACGTCGGCGAGGACGTCGAGAACATCCTGCTCAAGCTGATCCAGGCGGCCGACTACGACGTCAAGAAGGCCGAGACCGGGATCATCTACATCGACGAGATCGACAAGGTCGCCCGCAAGAGCGAGAACCCGTCGATCACCCGGGACGTCTCCGGCGAGGGTGTGCAGCAGGCGCTGCTGAAGATCCTGGAGGGCACCACCGCCTCGGTGCCGCCGCAGGGGGGCCGCAAGCACCCGCACCAGGAGTTCATCCAGATCGACACCACCAACGTGCTGTTCATCGTCGGCGGTGCGTTCGCCGGCCTGGAGCGGATCATCGAGGGCCGCGCGGGTGCCAAGGGCATCGGCTTCGGCGCCAACATCCGCTCCAAGCGGGAGTCGGACGCCAGCGACCACTTCCGTCAGGTGATGCCCGAGGACCTGGTGAAGTTCGGCATGATCCCCGAGTTCATCGGCCGTCTGCCGGTGATCACCAGCGTGCACAACCTGGACCGCGAGGCCCTGCTCCAGATCCTCACCGAGCCGAAGAACGCGCTGGTCAAGCAGTACCGCAAGCTCTTCGAACTCGACGGGGTCGAGCTGGAGTTCACCCGGGACGCGCTGGAGGCGATCGCCGACCAGGCGATCCTGCGCGGCACCGGCGCGCGCGGGCTGCGGGCCATCATGGAGGAGGTGCTGATGTCCGTGATGTACGAGGTGCCCTCGCGCCAGGACGTCGCCCGCGTGGTGGTCACCGGGGACGTGGTCTCCAAGCACGCCATCCCCACCCTGGTCCCGCGCGACATGATCAAGCGCGAGCGGCGCGAGAAGAGCGCCTGACCCGGCAGCCGTGACGGCGAAGGGCCCCGCACCGACCGGTGCGGGGCCCTTTTCCGTGTTCCGGTGGGCTACTTGGCGACGGTCATCGCGTCGCGGATCGCCCGGGCCTTGTCGGCGGCCTGGGCCGGGGTGAGCGGGGCGCCGCCGCTGCCGCCACCGGTGAGGCTGCTCTTGGTGAACGTCACCCGGCCGTAGGTCGACCGGTCGGCCCAGATGCAGACCGTGGACGAGGCCTTGCCGGCGAGCAGGCTGTACACGCCGCAGGAGAGCTTGGCGCCGGAGTTGTGGCTGTCCTGCGCCGGGAAGTCGGTCAGCGGGGTGGTCCAGGTGAGGCTGGTGCCGCCGGTCTTGGAGTCCTCGATGTTCTTCGCCGGGTCGTTGAGGTCCCCGTAGACGCCGATCACCGAGATGCTGTCCAGCGGGTCCGAGCCCTTGGTGTAACTGGCCACCAGGGCACTGAGGTTGCTGCCGACCTTGGCGCTGTCGGGGTTCTTGGCCGCGTCGACGGCCTCCTCCTTGGCGGTCTTCTGCACGTAGCCGTCCGGCAGCGTCTGCGGCGCGGTGAGCTTGTACTGGCCGCCCTTGTCGCTGCCGCCGAGGAACTTCCACGCGGCGAAGCCGCCGCCGCCCAGCACCAGCGCGCCGATCACCAGGCCGACGACCAGCCCGGTCTTGCCCTTCTGCGGCGGCGCCGGGTAGCCCGGCTGGCCGTACGGGGCCTGCGGCGGCACGCCGTAGGGCTGCTGCGGGGCGCCGTACGGCTGACCGCCCTGCGGCGGGTAGCCGTACTGGGGCTGCGGCGCGCCGTAGGGCGGCTGCGGCTGTGGGGCACCGTAGGGGGGCTGTCCCCCGTAAGGCTGCGGCTGCCCCTGCGGATACTGCTGGCCCTGGCCGTACATCAGTCCTGTGCTCCCCCGCCGCACCCGCGGCCTGTCGTGGTGTGGAGTTGTTCCGTGTCCGTCCGGAGAACCGGACGAGTGTCCGGGCACGGTACCGCACGGCGTCCGGTCGGGGCCCGCCCGGGCACGCGGAGTCCGCGGACCGAAAGCGGTTCGTAACCAGCGCCCGCGGTTACGTAAACTGTGCGTCGTGACCGACACGACGAACCAGCGCCCCGCGAGCACCACTGCCGGGGACGACGCAGCCACCCTCCCGACGACCTACACCCCCGCGGACGTAGAGGGCGAGCTGTACGAGCGCTGGGTGGAGCGTGGTTACTTCACCGCCGACGCGAAGAGCGACAAGCCGCCGTACACCATCGTCATCCCGCCGCCGAACGTCACCGGCGCGCTGCACCTGGGCCACGCCTTCCAGCACACGCTGATGGACGCGCTGACCCGCCGCAAGCGCATGCAGGGCTTCGAGACGCTCTGGCTGCCCGGCATGGACCACGCCGGCATCGCCACCCAGAACAAGGTGGAGCAGCAGCTCGCCGAGTCCGGCCTCTCCCGCCACGACCTGGGCCGCGAGGCCTTCGTCGAGAAGGTCTGGGAGTGGAAGGAGAACTACGGCGGCCGGATCCTCGGCCAGATGCGCCGCCTCGGCGACGGCGTGGACTGGTCGCGCGAGCGCTTCACCATGGACGAGGGCCTCTCGCAGGCCGTCCAGACCATCTTCAAGCGGCTCTTCGACGACGGCCTGATCTACCGCGCCGAGCGCATCATCAACTGGTGCCCGCGCTGCCTCACCGCGCTGTCCGACATCGAGGTGGAGCACGAGGAGGTCCCCGGCGAGCTGGTCTCGATCCGCTACGGCGAGGGCGAGGACTCGATCATCGTCGCCACCACCCGGGCCGAGACGATGCTGGGCGACACCGCCGTGGCCGTCCACCCGGAGGACGAGCGGTACAAGCACCTGGTCGGCCGGACCATCAAGCTGCCGCTGACCGACCGGGAGATCCCGGTCGTCGCCGACGAGCACGTCGACCCGGAGTTCGGCACCGGCGCGGTCAAGGTGACCCCGGCGCACGACCCCAACGACTTCGCCATCGGCCAGCGCCACAACCTGCCGAACCTGAACGTCATGGACGAGCGCGGTGTGATCACCGTGCACGGCCCGTTCCTCGGCCTGGACCGGATGGAGGCCCGCTCGGCCGTCGTCGGCGCGCTGCGCGAGCAGGGCCGGATCGTCGCCGAGAAGCGGCCGTACATGCACGCGGTCGGTCACTGCTCGCGCTGCCACACCGTGGTCGAGCCGCGGCTGTCCCTCCAGTGGTGGGTCAAGGTCGAGCCGCTGGCCAAGGCCGCGGGCGACGCCGTGCGCGACGGCAAGGTGGAGATCCACCCGAAGGAGCTGGAGCGCCGGTACTTCGACTGGGTCGACAACATGTACGACTGGTGCATCTCGCGCCAGCTGTGGTGGGGCCACCGGATCCCGGTCTGGTACGGCCCGGACGGCGAGGTCGTCTGTGTCGGACCGGACGAGCAGCCGCCGAGCGGCGAGGGCTGGCACCAGGACCCGGACGTCCTGGACACCTGGTTCTCCTCCGGCCTGTGGCCGTTCTCCACGCTCGGCTGGCCGGAGAAGACCGCCGACCTGGCGAAGTTCTACCCGACCGACGTCCTGCTCACCGGCCACGACATCATCTTCTTCTGGGTCGCCCGGATGATGATGTTCGGCCTGTACGCGATGGACGGCGAGGCGCCGTTCAAGACCGTCGCGCTGACCGGTCTGGTCCGGGACGAGTTCGGCAAGAAGATGTCGAAGTCCTCCGGCACCGCCGTGGACCCGCTGGACTGGATGGACGCCTACGGTGCCGACGCCGTCCGCTTCACCCTGGCCCGCGGTGCCAACCCGGGTGCCGACGTGCCGATCGGCGAGGACTGGGTCAAGGGCTCGCGGAACTTCTGCAACAAGATCTGGAACGCGACCCGCTTCGCGCTGATGAACGGCGCCACCGTCGAGGGCCCGCTGCCCGCGCCGGAGGAGCTGACGGCGGCCGACCGCTGGATCCTGTCCCGGCTGAACGCCACCGTCGCCGAGGCGGACGCGCTGTACGACGGGTACGAGTTCGCCAAGGTCTCGGACGCGCTGTTCCACTTCGCCTGGGACGAGGTCTTCGACTGGTACGTCGAGCTCTCCAAGACCACCCTGGCCAAGGGCGGCGCGCAGGCCGACGCCTCCCGCCGGGTCCTCGGCGAGGTCCTGGACGTCACCCTGCGGCTGCTGCACCCGGTCGTCCCGTTCGTCACCGAGACCCTGTGGACCCGGCTCACCGGCGCCGAGTCGCTGGTCGTCGCCGAGTGGCCGAAGGACAGCGGCTTCCGCGACGCCGCGGCCGAGGCCGAGGTCGCCACGGTGCAGCAGGTGGTCACCGAGGTCCGCCGGTTCCGCATCGACCAGGGCCTCCAGGACCGCCAGCGCGTCCCGGCCGCCCTGGAGCTGGCCGGCACCGCGCTGGTCGCGCACGAGGACGCGATCCGCTCGCTGCTGTGGCTGACGGCTCCCGGGGAGGGCTTCGCGGCCAGTGCCTCGCTGCCGGTGGCCGGCGCCACCGTCTCGCTGGACCTCTCCGGCACCATCGACGTCGCGGCGGAGCGCAAGCGCCTCGCCAAGGACCTCGCGGCCGCCGAGAAGGAGAAGACCCAGACCACCGCCAAGCTCGGCAACGAGGCGTTCCTCGCCAAGGCGCCGGACGACGTGGTCGCCAAGATCCGGGGCCGTCAGGAGGCCGCCGAGGCCGACATCGCCCGGATCACCGCCCAGCTCGCGGCGCTGCCGCAGGGCTGAGCACCCCGGTAGCGGCGAAAGGCCGCACCCCGCTTCGCGCGGGGTGCGGCCTTTCGGCTTACCCGGGGGGGCTCTTTCGCTACGCCTAATAGCCCAGCGCCATTGCTCCCTTCCGGCGAATATTCATCCTGGATCGGGTGAGGTCCTATTCCGCCCGAATTCATTCCGGTCTTGCCCGCGCGGGTTCGCGGAAGTTTGCAGGTCGGATGTGTACGGTGTGCTCTGAGTTTCTGCTGAGCGGTCTGCTGAACCGACGACCCTTGGGAGGGCATGGCGTGGTGGTGACCGAGGAACTGGCCGAGGAATTGCCTGCCGACGCGGTGGAGGAGGCCAAGGCCAGGGCGGCGACCCTGTTGCTGGCGTTCCGGCACGGAAACCAGCTCGCGTTCGACTACGAGCTGGACCGGCTGTTCGCGGAAAACGCCGAACGGGAAGTGACCACCCTGCTCACCTGGATCGCCGCCGAGGCCGTCCGCAAGGCGTACGCCCCCGAGGTCGGCGACCGGGTGCTGCGGGCGATGGCCCGGCGCGCCCCGGCGGACACCGGTGCGGTCGAGGTGGACGAGGAGACCGCGGACGCCGCCGGGCTGATCGAGGCGGTCGCGGCGGGCGAGGTCGCGCAGGTGCGGGGCCTGGTCGCCTCGACGGCCGACACCACCTTCCTGCTCGGCGGGCTGTTGCAGGGCGTCGCGATGATGCTGCCGCTGCTGCCCGAAGGCGAACTGGCCGATATCACAGCCGAGTTGCGCCGTCGGCACGGCGGCGCGGCGCACGTCCCGGAGGCCCGGGCGGGGGCCTGAGGCCCCCTCAGGGGGCGTTCACGCCGCCAGCAGTCCGGCCTCGGCCTCGGCGGGGAGCGGCTCGGCGATCCGGGCGGTCAGCGCGGCGATCCGCGCCGAGGCCAGGCCGTCGCCGTACGGGCTGGGGGTCGCCGCGAGGCGCTCCAGCCGCTCCGGGCTGTCGGCCAGCCAGGCGCGGGCGAGCCCGCCCAGCTCCTCGCCGGGCCGCACCAGCGCCGCGAAACCGGCGGCCACCGCCTCCGGGCGCTCGGTGGAGCGGCGCACCACCAGCAGCGGACGGCCGAGCACGGTGCACTCCTCCTGCACCCCGCCCGAGTCGGAGACCAGCAGCGCGGCGTGGCTCGCCAGGCCCAGGAAGTCGCCGTAGCCGACCGGCCCGGTGACGGCGAGGTGGGCCAGCAGGCCGTCCAGCCCGAAGCGTTCGACGGCGGCCCGGGTGCGCGGGTGCATCGGGAACAGCACCGGGGTGCCGGCCCGGGCGATCCGGTCCAGCTCGGCCAGCACGGCGCCGAGCGCCTCGGCGGTGTCGGTGTTCTCCGGGCGGTGCACGGTGGCGAGCACGTAGCCGTCCGCCGGGAGGCCGTGCGCGGCGAGCAGCGCGGCGCGGGCGGCCTCGTCCGGCAGCTGACGGCGGACCACCTCGACCACGGTGTTGCCGGTGAGCGCGATCCGCTGCTCGTCCAGCGACTCGGCGCGCAGGTTGCCGACGTTGTCCTCGGTGGCGGCGCACAGCAGGTCGGAGACGTGGTCGACCATCACCCGGTTGTGCTCCTCGGGCATCGCGCGGTCGAAGCTGCGCAGCCCGGCCTCGACGTGCACCAGCGGGATCCCGCGGGCGTTGGCGGCCAGCGCGCCGGCCAGGGTGGCGTTGGTGTCGCCCTGGACGACCACGGCGGCGGGCCGGTCCTCGGCGAAGGCGGCGTCCAGCTGTCCGAGCGACTGGGCGATCTGGCCGGCCCGGGGGCGGCCGCCGACGCCGGTCAGCAGCTCCGGCCGGGGCAGGTCGAGGTCGCGCAGGAAGCGGCCGGACATCGCCTCGTCCCAGTGCTGGCCGGTGTGCACCAGGCGGACGGCCGGGCCGAGCTCGTGGATCAGCGGGGCGAGCTTGACCAGCTCGGGGCGGGTGCCGAGGACGACGGCGACGCTGGCGGGGGGCAGACAGGTGCTCATGCGGGGGTCTCCGGAACGGGGGTGGCGGCGGGGCTCAGGATTCGAGGGCGGTGGGGGCGCCGGCGGTGACCCGCTCGGCGTTGCGCCGGGTCTTGGCCCAGCCGTTGCGGCCGAGCAGGATCCGGACGGCGGCCCGGGTGGCGACCACGAACAGGTGGTAGGCGTAGAGCCAGACCAGGACGCCCCAGAGCAGCCCGGTGAGCCGGCGGCGGTCGGGGTGGACGAGCCTGCGGTAGGCGAGGCCCCAGAAGATCATCGGCAGCGTGGCTATCGCGAAGGCGAGCACCATGTACGGCCCGAACCTGAGCTGGAACTCGGCGGTCTCGGTGGGGAAGAGCAGCAGGCCGGCCCCGGTGATCGCGAGCGAGAGCGGGGTCAGCAGGACCAGCAGCACGCAGACCACGGGCTGGAGGAAGGTGTACAGCACCTCGGCCTTGCCGGCCGGGGTGTAGTGCGGGGAGCGCAGCACCCGGCCGGTGTAGCGCAGGCACTGCATGTTGCCCTGGGCCCACCGGGTGCGCTGGGTGAGGAAGCGGCGCAGCGAGACCAGGCCCTCCTGGGAGACCTGGGCCTCGGTGACGTGGGTGAGCCGCCAGCCGGCCAGCCGCAGGTCGAGGCCGGACTCGTAGTCCTCCAGCAGCGCGCGCTCGGGCCAGGGGCGGCCGGCCCGGCCCTCCTCGGCGGTCAGCGTGTCGAGTGCGGTGAGCCGGACGAACTGGCCGTTGCCGCCGAGGCCGACGCTGCCGGTACGGCGGCGCAGCAGCTGCATGCCGGCGTTGTTGGCCTGGAACTCGACGTCCTGCATCCGGACGAGCGCGCGGGCGAGGGCGTTGGCGGCGCGGCCGCGGTCCGGCAGCGGGCGTTCCTCGTCGGCGTTGCGCATCCGCACGCCGATCTGGACGGCGCCGGTGTCGGGGCGGCCGAGCGCCTTGTCGCCGCAGACCTGGGCGAGGGTGCCGGGGTCGAGCTGTCCGTCGGCGTCGACGACGCCGATCACCACGCGGGAGCGGTCGGTGTCCTCGGGCAGCCAGGCGGAGATCTCCCGGTAGGCGGCGTTGAGCGCGGCGCCCTTGCCGATCCGGGCGTGCGGGCGGCGGCGCTGGACGAGGTGGACGCGCGGGTCGTGCGCCGCGGCCGCGAGGACGAGTTCGCGGGTGGCGTCCTCGCTGTCGTCGTCGATCACCCACAGGTGGGCCTCGGGAGCGCGCTCGCGCAGCCCGGCCAGGGTCTGGACGACCACCGCCTCCTCGTCACGGCAGGGGATGACCAGGTGCCACCGGAAGGCGGCCGGGTCGCCGGGGTCGGCGGGCCGGTTGTGCCGGAAGGCGTGCCGGGAGCCGGCCCAGTACACGAGGAAACGGCCGAAGACGAAGGCCATGTAGCCGACCAGTGCCAGTGAGACCAGTCCGGAGAACCAGACGATCTCCTCCTGTTGCAACACGGCCCAGTCGTGCAGGGCGGCTAACCCCAGAGCGTCGAGCATGGCGCGGTTCTCCTCGTGATCAAAGGCTGGCGGCTCCTGTCGGGCGCGAATCGATGCTTCGTTACGGCTCAAATCGCTAAATCAATAGTAAAGGCGGCAAACTGGAAAGTCAGGGCAAAGTGGTCGTTCTCACCCCGTGAGACCCGCCCGCCAACGCTCCGTAGACTGTGGTCGTGAGCGACAAGGCCGACCCGAACCCGTACACCCTCCGCCCCGCCGACGGCGGCACCGGCGACGCCCTGCGCGACGTCGAGGTGGAACTCTCCAAGCGCTGGCCGGAGAACAAGCTGGAGCCCTCGCTCGACCGGATCGAGGCGCTGATGGACATCCTGGGCCAGCCCCAGCGGTCCTTCCCCTCCATCCACATCACCGGCACCAACGGCAAGACCTCCACCGCCCGGATGATCGAGCAGCTGCTCAACACCTTCGAGCTGCGCACCGGCCGCTACACCAGCCCGCACGTGGAGACCGTCACCGAGCGGATCAGCCTCGACGGCGCCCCGATCACCCCCGAGCGCTTCGTCGAGGTCTACCGCGACATCGAGCCCTACGTGCAGATGGTCGACGCCCAGCAGCCGGTGCCGATGTCCTTCTTCGAGGTGCTCACCGGCATGGCCTACGCGGCCTTCGCCGACACCCCGGTGGACGTCGCCGTGGTCGAGGTCGGTATGGGCGGCTCCTGGGACGCCACCAACGTCATCGACGCCGCCGTCGCCGTGATCACCCCGATCGGGCTCGACCACACCGACAAGCTCGGCGGGACCACCGGCGAGATCGCCGTCGAGAAGTCCGGCATCATCAAGACCGGCGCCGTCGCCGTCGTCGCCCAGCAGCCGCTGGACGCCGCCCAGAGCATCCTGCGCCGCGCCGTCGAGGTGGACGCCACGGTGGCCCGCGAGGGCATGGAGTTCGGGGTGATCCGCCGTGAGGTCGCCGTCGGCGGCCAGCTGGTGACGCTGCGCGGGATCGGCGGCGAGGAGTACGAGGACGTCTTCATCCCGCTGCACGGCGAGCACCAGGCGCACAACGCGGCGCTGGCGCTGGCCGCGGTCGAGGCCTTCTTCGGCGTCGGCGGCGCCCGCGGCGGCCAGCTCGACGTCGACAAGATCCGCCAGGGCTTCTCCGGCGTCTCCTCGCCGGGCCGCCTGGAGGTCGTCCGCCGCAGCCCCACGATCATCCTGGACGCCGCGCACAACCCGCACGGCGCCCGCGCCACCGTCGCCGCCATCGGCGAGGCCTTCGGCTTCACCCGGCTGGTCGGCGTGATCGGCACCTCCGGGGACAAGGACGTGGCCGGCCTGCTGGAGGCCTTCGAGCCGGTCCTCGCCGAGGTCGTGATCACCCAGAACTCCACCCACCGCGCGATGGACGTCGACGAGCTGGCCGCGCTCGCCGTCGAGATCTTCGGCGAGGACCGCGTCCAGGTCGAGCCCCGGCTCGACGACGCGATCGCCGCCGCCGTCACCCTGGCCGAGGAGGAGGGCGACCTCGGCGGCGCCGGGGTGCTGGTCACCGGTTCGGTCATCACGGTGGGCGAGGCCCGCCTGCTGCTCGGGAGGAAGTGACATGAGGACGCTCTGCTCCTCGACGCTGATCGGCGAAGCGCTGCTGATCATGTTCGCGGCGCTGGTCGCGATGCAGCTCTCCGACGTCTCCACGGCCACCGTGTGGATCGTCAGCGGCATCGCCATGGCGCTCTGCGTCGCGCTCTGCGGCATGATCAACCGCCCCGGCGCGGTCGCGATCGGCTGGGCGCTGCAGATCGGCCTGATCGCCAGCGGCTTCATCCTGCCGACGATGTTCGCCCTCGGGGTCGTCTTCGCCGGCCTGTGGTGGTGCTCGGTGCACTACGGCCGCAAGGTCGACGCCTTCAAGGCCGCCCGCACGGCGGCCCAGACGGCGGCCGCGCAGGCTTAGGGCCGGTCGGAGCGGCCGCTCACGCGAGGTAACCTCTGAGCAGCCGCATTACCGCATGCCGAACCGAATCCCCAGGAGACGCACCGTGTCCCAGCGCACTCTCGTCCTGCTGAAGCCCGATGCCGTCAAGCGCGGCCTGGCCGGCGAGATCATCAGCCGCATCGAGCGCAAGGCCGGCTGGCGCCTCGCCGCCGTCGAGCTGCGCACCTTCGACCGGGCGACGCTGGAGCAGCACTACGCGGAGCACGTCGGCCGCCCGTTCTACGAGCCGCTGCTGGAGTTCATGACCTCCGGCCCGTCGATCGCGATGATCGTCGAGGGCGAGGAGGTCGTCCCCGGCATCCGGATGCTGGCCGGCGCCACCAACCCGCTGGAGGCCGGGGCCGGCACCATCCGCGGCGACTACGCGACGATCACCCGCGAGAACCTGATCCACGCCTCGGACTCCCCGGAGTCGGCCGAGCGCGAGATCAAGATCTTCTTCCCGGCGCACGCCTGACCCGCACCGGGCGAAACGCCCGGGGGACCTTGGCACTGCCCCGGTCGGGACCATTGGCCCGGCCGGGGCATTCTTATCGTGAAATAGGGAACTGGGGGTCCCGACACGGCGTCCCAATGCTCGGAGAAGCGATCACGCTCCGGACAATGGACGGTATGCCCTCGTCGGCGTCCGTTCCGCGAGGCGTGACTACGATGGGGCGCGACTCAAGGGCCCGGTAAGGCAGCTCAGCTGGTCTCCGCCCAAGCGTGGGCGCACGTCTGCGTCCACCCCCCATGAACTCCGAGCCCGGGAAGGCACCTACACCCCATGGCGAGCAACCTGTCGTTCATCGGCCGAGACCTGGCGATCGACCTCGGAACTGCCAACACGCTGGTGTACGTCAGGGGCAAGGGGATCGTCCTCAACGAGCCGTCCGTCGTCGCCGTGAACACCAACACCGGCGGCATCCTCGCGGTCGGTGCCGAGGCGAAGAAGATGATCGGCCGCACGCCGGGCAACATCGTCGCCATCCGCCCCCTCAAGGACGGCGTGATCGCCGACTTCGAGATCACCGAGCGGATGCTCCGCTACTTCATCCTCAAGATCCACCGCCGCCGCTACCTCGCCCGCCCCCGGGTCGTGGTCTGCGTGCCCTCCGGCATCACGGGGGTCGAGCGCCGCGCCGTCATCGAGGCCTCCTCGCAGGCCGGCGCCCGCCAGGTGCACATCATCGAGGAGCCGATGGCCGCCGCCATCGGCGCCGGCCTGCCCGTCCACGAGGCCACCGGCAACATGGTCGTCGACATCGGCGGCGGCACCACCGAGGTCGCCGTGATCTCCCTCGGCGGCATCGTCACCGCCCAGTCCATCCGGGTGGCCGGCGACGAGCTGGACAACGCGATCGTCCAGCACATCAAGAAGGAGTACTCGCTGCTGCTCGGCGAGCGCAGCGCCGAGCAGATCAAGATGAGCATCGGCAGCGCCTTCGGCCTGGAGGGCGAGAAGGACGAGCACGCCGAGATCCGCGGCCGCGACCTGGTCAGCGGCCTGCCCAAGACCGTCGTCATCTCCGCCGCCGAGGTCCGCGAGGCCATCGACGAGCCGGTCAACTCGATCATCGACGCGGTCAAGACCACCCTCGACCAGTGCCCGCCCGAGCTGGCCGGCGACGTCATGGACCGCGGCATCGTGCTCACCGGCGGCGGCGCCCTGCTGCGCGGCCTCGACGAGCGGCTGCGCCGGGAGACCGGCATGCCGATCCACATCGCCGAGAACCCGCTCGACTCGGTCGCGCTCGGCTCCGGCAAGTGCGTCGAGGAGTTCGAGGCGCTCCAGCAGGTACTCGACGCACAGCCGCGCCGTTAGCACCACGACGACATCCGACACTCAACTGAACGGGCCGCCCCCCGGGCCCCACAGCCCGGGCGGCCGGCCAGGTACGAAGGGGCAGTACCAGCACCGTGAGGGACACACGAGAGAGCCGGCTGCTGCTCATCCTGCTGGTGGCCGTCGCCTTCGCGCTCATCACCGTCGACATCAAGGGCGGTGAGAGCTCGCCCCTCGGCGGTGCCCGGCACGCCGCCGCCAGCGTCCTCGGCCCGGTCGAGCGCGGCGCCGCCACCGTCGTCGACCCGGTCGCCGACACCGTCCGGGCCTTCCGCGACGCCGCCACCCACAGCGGCCGCACCGACCAGCTGGCCCGCGAGAACACCGAACTGCGGCAGAAGCTCGCCTCCTCCGACATGGCCGCCGGCCGAACCAAGCAGCTCGACGACCTGCTGCGCACCGCCGGCGCCGGCGGATACACCGTCAAGGCCGCCCAGGTCATCGCGATCGGCCCGGCCCAGGGCTTCTCCTGGACCATCACCATCGACGCCGGCAGCGACGACGGCCTCACCCGCGACATGACCGTGATCAACGGTCAGGGCCTGGTCGGCCGGATCACCACCGTCGCCCCGACCACCGCCACCGTGCTGCTCGCCTCCGACCCCGGCTTCTCCGCCGGCACCCGGCTGGAGGGCACCGGTGAGATCGGCTTCGCCTCCGGCGGCGGCACCAGCCCGATGAAGGTCTCGCTGCTCAACGGCAAGGCCCAGGTCAAGAACGGCGACCGGCTGGTCACCTTCGGCTCGCAGAGCGGCCGGCCGTTCGTGCCCGGCGTCCCGGTCGGCAAGGTGGTCGAGGTCGAGGCCACCCCGGGCCAGCTGACCAAGACCATCATGGTCGAGCCCTTCGTCCAGTTCACCCGGCTGGACCTGGTCGGCGTGGTGGTCGTCCCGCCGCGCAGCGACCCGCGCGACGGCGTCCTGCCGCCCGCCCCCGCCCAGGGCCAGACCCCGGCCGCCCCCGCCCCGGCCGCACCCGCTCCGGGTCAGGCCCCGGCCACGCCCGCCGCCCCGCCCGCAAAGCCCACCGGGGGGAACTGAGCCATGCGCCTCGCCCGCATCCCCGTCTCCGCCGTCCTGATCCTGCTCGGCCTGATCCTCCAGGTCAGCGTCTTCGGCCGGCTCCAGCTGCCGGGGGCCACCCCGGACATACTGCTGCTCGTCGTGGTCGGCCTGGCCATGGTCTACGGGCCGTCCGGCGGCTGCGTGGTCGGCTTCGCCGCCGGCCTGCTCGCCGACCTCGCCCCGCCGTCCGACCACGCCATCGGCCGCTACGCCCTGGTGCTCTGCCTGATGGGCTACGCCGCCGGGCTGCTGCGCCCCGAGCACGGGCGCCAGCGCTCGGTCTCCAGCGCACTGCTGGTGGTGGCCGGTGCCGCCGTCGCCTCCACCCTGCTGTACGCGATGGTCGGCGCCCTGGTCGGCGACACCGCCGCCCGGCACGTCGGCCTCGGCCAGCTGGTGATCACCGCGCTGCTGTACGACCTGCTGCTGGCGCCGTTCGTGGTGCCGCTGGTGATGCTGATCGGCCGCCGCTTCGGGCGCGACCCGGTGGCCGCCGCCAGCGGCGACGACGAGGGCGGCCCCGGCCTCGGCACGCTGGCCCGCTACCGCACCACCCGCGAGGTCTCGTCCGGCCCGTCCTACAAGAAGCGGCGCGGGCCCGGCTTCGCCCGCCGCCCGTAGCCGGTCCGTCGGCCGCCCGGACCCGGCCCCCGATCCTTCGACCCTCCCGCACCCTGGAGCGCACGAGACGTGAGCAACATCCCCGAGACCGGCCGTACCCGGCGGGTGACGATCCGTCTGGTGGTGCTGCAGATCCTGGTGCTGTCGCTGCTCGCCACGCTCGGCGGGCGGCTCTGGTACCTGCAGATCCGCAACGCCAGCGTCTACACCGCCAAGGCGACCGGCAACCACATCCGCGAGGTCGTCGAACCCGCCGTCCGCGGCGAGATCCTGGACGCCTCCGGGCGGATCCTGGCCGGCAACGAGACCCGGCTGGTCGTCTCGGTCAGCCGCACCTCGCTGTTGCAGCAGAAGGACGGCGGCAAGGCGGTGCTCGCCCGGCTGGCCGACGTCCTGGGCATGCCCGCCAAGGACGTCCAGGAGAAGGTCCGGCTCTGCGACGCCAAGACCCCGCAGCCCTGCTGGAACGGCTCGCCCTACCAGCCGATCCCGGTCACCAAGGAGGCGACCACCCAGCAGGCGATGCAGATGATGGAGCGCCGCGAGGACTTCCCCGGGGTCACCGCGCAGCCCACCGCCGTGCGCCGCTACACCGGCGCCGAGGGCGCCAACCTGGCCCAGGTGCTCGGCTACCTCTCGCCGGTCACCGACGAGGAGGTCTCCAAGACCGCCGCCAAGAGCGGTCTGGACCGCTACCTGCCGGCCGACCAGATCGGCCGGGCCGGGCTGGAGTCGGTGTACGACCGCGACCTGCGCGGCACCGCCGGCATCACCAAGCTGGAGGTGGACAACCTCGGCCGGGTGATCGGCACCGCCGGCACCGTCTCCCCGCAGACCGGCAACAACCTGGTCACCAGCATCGACGCCCGGGTGCAGAAGACGGTCGAGGACAACCTGGCGCAGGCGATGGCCGACGCCCGGAAGACCTTCGACAAGGTCACCAACCGCAACTACGAGGCCGACTCCGGCGCCGCCGTGGTGATGGACGTGCACACCGGGCGGATCGTCGCCATGGCCAGCGCGCCGACCTACGACCCCAACCTCTGGGTGGGCGGCATCAGCGGCAAGGACTACCAGTCGCTGACCAGCAAGGAATCCAACTTCCCGCTGCTGAACCGGGCCATACAGGGTCAGTCCGCCCCCGGCTCGACCTTCAAGGTCGTCTCCACCACCGCCGCCGTGCAGGCCGGCTACTCGCTGGACGGGACGTACCCGTGCCCGAAGAGCCTGACCATCGGCGGCCGTGAGTTCAAGAACTTCGAGAGCGAGAACTTCGGCTCCATCTCCCTAGAGAAGGCGCTGGAGGTCTCCTGCGACACCGTCTTCTACGGCCTGGCGTACGACCAGTGGATGAGGGACGGCGGCATCAAGCCGAAGAAGGAGCCGGGCGACTGGTTCTTCAAGACCGCCCACCAGTTCGGTCTCGGCGCCAAGACCGGGATCGACCTGCCCAGCGAGGTCACCGGCCGGGTGCCGGACCGGCAGTGGAAGCAGTCCTTCTACGACAACAACAAGGACGCCTGGTGCAAGCAGGCGGACCAGGGCGGCACCAGCTTCTCCGACCAGATCGCCCGGGAGAACTGCGTCGACGGTTACCAGATGCGCGCCGGTGACGCCGTCAACTTCGCGATCGGGCAGGGCGACACCCTGGTCACCCCGGTCCAGATGGCCCGGATCTACTCGGCGCTGGCCAACGGCGGCACCTTCTACCGGCCGACCGTCGCCAAGGCGGTGATAAGCCCGAGCGGGGATCTCGTCCGCGAGATCGCCCCGCACGAGGACGCCAAGTTCCCCGGCGACCAGAAGCTGCTCAGCTACATCGACCAGGCCACCGCGGGCGTCATCACCAGCGGCACCGCCGCCTGGAAGTTCGCCGGGGCCGGCTGGCCGCAGGGCAAGATCGAGCTGCACGCCAAGACCGGCACCGCCGAGGTCGAGGGCAAGCAGACCACCTCCTGGCTGACCACGTACAGCAAGGACTACGCGGTCGTCATGACGATAAGCCAGGGTGGCACCGGCTCCGGCGGCTCGGGCGACGCCGTCCGCCGGATCTACCAGGCGCTGTACGGCGTGGTGGACGACAAGGGCACCATCGACAACGGCAAGGCGCTGCTGCCCACGCCGCAGGCCGAGCTGCCGAAGTTCAACCCGGACGGGACCGCGATCGTCAAGCAGGCCGCGTACGGCGCGGACGCCGCTGCGGTGGACGGTGGTGTCGGGGTGGACGGCGGCGTCGGGGTGACGCGGGCCTTCCTCGACCCGGCGCAGCCGTCCGGCCCGTCGGTCCTGCACACCGCCGCCTCCGCGGCACTCGAACCGACCCGCGGCACCGGAAGGGGACGCGACGCATGAGCTCCTACGGTTCGTACCGGCAGCTGCGGCTGACCCCGCAGCGCACCGGAGTCTCCAAGGCGCTGTCCAAGGACTCCCCGCTCTGGCGGATCGACTGGATACTGCTGCTCTCCGCGATGGTCCTCTCGCTCGGCAGCTCGCTGCTGGTCTGGTCGGCCACCCGTGGGCGGGACTCGCTCACCCACGGGGACCCGCAGTACTTCCTGTACCGGCACCTGACCAACGTGGTGATCGGGATGGTGCTGGGCGCGGCGGTGATAGCCATAGGGAGCCGGCGCTTCCGCACCCTCGTGCCGTTCCTGTACGTCGCCGTGATCCTGATGCTGCTCGCCACGCTCAGCCCGCTCGGCTCGACCATCAACGGCCAGCACTCCTGGATCCAGCTCGGCGGCGGCTTCTCCGTCCAGCCGGCCGAGTTCGCCAAGCTGGCGATCGTGCTGGCGATGGCCGTGGTGCTCTCGGACCAGGTGGACGCGGGGGAGCGGGAGTTCCCCTCGAACCGCGCGGTGTTCCGCGGGCTGGTCTGGGCGACGGTGCCGATGGCCATAGTGATGCTGATGCCGGACGCCGGCTCCGTCATGGTGATGGCGGCGATCGTCCTGGGCATCCTGCTGGGCTCGGGCGCGGCCAACCGCTGGGTGTGCGGTCTGCTGCTGATCGGGGTGGCCGGGTGCGTGGCGATCTGGAAGCTCGGCGTGCTGAGCAAGTACCAGATCGACCGCTTCGCGGCCTTCGCCAACCCGCAGCTGGACCCGTCCGGCGTCGGTTACAACACCGCGCAGGCCCGGATCGCCATCGGCTCCGGCGGGCTGACCGGCAAGGGGCTGTTCCACGGGACGCAGACCACCGGGCAGTTCGTGCCGGAGCAGCAGACCGACTTCGTCTTCACGGTGGCCGGTGAGGAGCTGGGGTTCGTCGGCGCCATGGGGATCATCGTGCTGACCGGCGTGGTGCTCTGGCGGGCCTGCCGGATCGCCCGGCACGCGACCGACCTGTACGGGACGATCGTGGCCGCCGGGGTGATCGCGTGGTTCTCGTTCCAGGCCTTCGAGAACATAGGGATGTGCCTGGGCATCATGCCGGTGGCCGGCATCCCGCTGCCGTTCGTCTCCTACGGCGGGTCGTCGATGTTCGCGACCTGGTTGGCGATCGGGCTGCTCCAGGCGGTGCAGAGCCAGCGGCCGATAGCGGCCTGATCCGGCGGTTGCCGGTCGCGGCGCCAAGTGGCTTGCGGTACAAGCCCTGTTCCTGTCCGACGGCCGGGTCGCCGACACCATGTCCGCACCGACCGCCGCCAAGGTCGCCGAC
>NZ_JBEOSA010000090.1:0-30833 GCF_040302625.1 Kitasatospora sp. NPDC097643
ACCACCGTCCGCTTCGCCGAGGCGGTGGACGCCCTCCTCGCCGACGGCTACGGCACGTTCGTGGAGGTCAGTGCGCATCCGGTGCTGGCGATGGCACTCCAGGAGAGCATCGAGGCGGCCGAACGCGATGCCGTTGCGTTCGGCACGCTCCGCCGCGGCGAGGGCGGCCCCCGCCGGGTGCTGGCCTCGTTGGCGGAGGCGTGGGTGCGCGGCGTGGCCGTCGACTGGCGGGCGGCCGCGTTCGCCGGTACCACCGTCGTGCCGCCGCTCGCACTGCCGACGTACGCCTTCGAGCGGGAGAACTACTGGCCGCGCCCGTTGACCGGCTGGCTGGGCGACGTCACCTCGGCCGGTCTCGGGTCCGCCGACCACCCACTGCTCGGCGCGTCCCTCGCGCTGGCCGACGGCGACGGCGAGGGGTACCTGTTCACCGGCCGGCTCGGCCTGGACTCGCACCCGTGGCTGGCCGACCACGCCGTCGGTGAGCTGGTGCTGCTGCCGGGCACCGCGTTCGTGGAGCTGGCCGTCCGGGCCGGCGACCAGGTGGGCTGCGACCGGCTCGACGAACTGACGCTGGAGGCACCGCTGTTCCTGCCCGCGCAGGGCGGGGTGCAGGTCCAGCTCTGGGTCGGCGCACCGGACGACGGCGGCCGGCGCGCCGTCAGCCTCTACTCCCGGGCCGAGGCGGCCGAGGCGGAGGAGCCGTGGATCCGGCATGCCGCCGGCCAGCTGTCCGCAGCTCCTTCGACCGACGCCGGCCCCGACCTGTCCCAGTGGCCGCCGGCCGCTGCCGAGGCCGTCCCGGTCGACACCGTCTACCAGGGCTTCGCCGCGGCCGGGTTCGGCTACGGCCCGCTGTTCCAGAGCCTGCGCGCGGCCTGGCGCCGCGACGGCGACCTGTTCGCCGAGGTGGAGCTGTCGGAGGAGAGCCACGACCAGGCGGCCCGCTACGGACTGCACCCGGCGCTGCTGGACGGCGCGCTGCACGCCATCGGCCTCGGCGGTGTGCTGGCCGGTGCCGGACAGGCCCGGCTGCCGTTCGCCTGGGGCGGGGTGCGCCTGCACGCGGCGGGGGCTGCCTCGCTGCGGGTGCGGATCACCGCACAGGGCGCCGACGCGGTCTCGCTGGCGGTGGCGGACGGCACCGGCGCGCCGGTCGCCACGGTCGAGCAGCTGGTGCTGCGGCCGGTCGCGGTGGACCGGCTGTCGGCGGGTCGGACGGCCTTCCACGAGTCGCTGTTCCGGGTCGACTGGTCGCCGGTGCCGCTGGGCCCGCCCGCCGCGACCGCGCCGGGCGAGGGCTGGGCGGTCCTGGCCGCGGACCCGGACCTCGGCGGCCCGGGTGCCGGCGCTGCGGCGGATGCGGCGCAGCTGCTCGGCCTCGGCGGGGCGACCCCGTACGGCGGGTTGGACGCGCTGTCCGCCGCCGTCGCGGACGGTGCGGCCGCGCCGGGTACCGTCGTCCTCCCGCTGCTCGGCGCCGGACCGTCGGAGCACGGGACCGACCCGGTGTCCGCCACCCGTGCCCGGCTGCACGCCCTGCTCGGACTCCTCCAGCAGTGGCTCGACCTGGAACCGTTCGCGGACTCCCGCCTGGTCGTGGTGACCCGCGGGGCGACGGCCCCCGCCGATCCGAAGGCCACCGCCGACAGCCCGGCGCCCGCCGGCGACCTGGCGGCGGCGGCTGCGTGGGGATTGCTGCGGACGGCCCAGGCGGAGCACCCGGACCGGATCGTCCTGGTCGATCTGGACGCCGACCCGGCCTCGCTGCACGTCCTGCCGCGTGCCGCCGACTGCGGCGAGCCCCAGGTGGCCCTGCGCGCCGGGGACGCGCTCGCCCCGCGCCTGGCGCGGGTGCCCGACACCACCGACTCCACCGACACGGCCGACGCCACGGCGCCCGCGCTCGACCCGGACGGCACGGTGCTGGTCACCGGCGCGCTCGGCCTGCTCGGTGCGCTGGTCAGCCGCCACCTGGTGACGGCGTACGGCGCGCGGCGCCTCCTGCTGGTCTCGCGCCGGGGTGCGGACGCCGAAGGGGCCGACGCGCTGTCCGCCGAGCTGACCGCGCTCGGCGCCGAGGTGACGCTCGCCGCCTGCGACGTCGCCGACCGCGCCGCCCTGGCCGCGCTGCTCGACGGCCTGGCGCACCCGTTGACCGCCGTCGTGCACGCCGCCGGTGTGCTGGACGACGGCGTGCTCGCCTCGCTCACCCCCGAACGGCTCGACGCCGTGCTGCGGCCGAAGGTCGACGCGGCGTGGAACCTGCACGAGCTGACGGCCGGCCACCCGTTGGCCGCGTTCGTCCTCTTCTCGTCCGCCGCCGGCGTGTTCGGCATGGCCGGCCAGGGCAACTACGCGGCCGCCAACGCCTTCCTGGACGCGCTCGCCGAGCGGCGCCGCGCCGCCGGCCTGCCCGCGACCGCGCTCGCCTGGGGCCTGTGGGCCGAGGAGAGCACCATGACCGGCGACCTCGGCGACGAGGGCGTCCGGCGGTTGGCCCGCGGCGGCGTCGAGGGGCTCTCCTCCGCCGAGGGCCTGGCCCTGTTCGACACCGCACTGGCGCTCGCCGGCGCCACCCGGGCCCCCGCCGACGCCGATGACACCGCCGCCGTAACCGGTCACCCCGCCGCCGACCCCGGTGGCGCGCTGCTGGTACCGGCCAGGATCGACCTGGCCGGGGTGCGGGCCGGGGCCGCCGCGACCGGCCGGGTGCCCGCGCTGCTGCGCGGCCTGGTCCGCATCCCGCTGCGGCGCTCCGCGGCGGCCGGCGGGTCCTCGCCGCAGGTGCTGGCCGAGCGGCTGGCCGGGCGGTCCGCCGAGGAGCAGGACGGCATCCTGCTGGAGCTCGTCCGGATGCACGCGGCGGCGGTGCTCGGTCACCCGCGGCCGGAGGCCGTGGACGCCGAACGGGCCTTCCTGGAGCTGGGCTTCGACTCGCTGACCTCCGTGGAGCTGCGCAACCGCCTCGGCGCGGCCACCGGCCTGCGGCTGCCGGCGACGCTGCTCTTCGACCACCCGGCGCCGCGGCTGGTGGCCGCCAGGCTGCGTACCCTGCTCGTGGCGTCCCGGACGTCCGGTGCTGCGACGGACGGGCCGGGTACGGAGCCGGCGGCCGGCAGCGGGGAGAGCGGGCGCCCGTTGGGCAGCATCGGCGCCCTGCTGCGGTCGGCGGCGGCGACGGGCCGCAGCGGCGAGTTCATGGAGCTGCTGTTCGCGGCCTCGCGCTTCCGTCCGGCCTTCGACGCGGCCGAGGCCGCGTCGGCGTCGGCGCCCGTGATGGAGCCGGTCCGGCTCGCCGAGGGGCCGGAGCAGCCGCTGCTGGTCTGCCTGCCCTCGCTGCTGGCGATCTCCGGGCCGCACCAGTACGCCCGGCTGGCCGCGGCCTTCCGCGGGCGGCGGGCGGTGAACGCGCTGCCGCTGCCCGGCTTCCTCGACGGCGAGCGGCTGCCCGCAGACGCGGCGGCGATCCTCGAACTGGCGGCACAGAGCGTGCTGCGGGTCGCCGACGGCGCGAAGTTCGTGCTGCTCGGCCACTCGACCGGCGGCCTGCTCGCCCAGGCGACCGCGGCCCGGCTGGAGGAGCTCGGCGCCGGACCGTCCGCCGTCGTGCTGGTCGACACCTACTCCTTCACGGCGCCCGCCGCGCCCGGCGCCCCGACAGCGGACGGCGGGGCGACCTCCGTCGCCGAGCTGCTGCCCGTGCTGACCGGCGCGATGCTGGCGCGCGAGGGCGCGTACGTGCCGATGGACGACGCCAGGCTCACCGCGATGGGCGGCTACCTGCGGCTGTTCACCGGTTGGCGCCCGGCGGGGATCGCCGCTCCGACGCTGCTGGTGCGGGCGCCCGAGTCGCTCTCCGCGCCCGGCGCCGGCGCCGAGGCGCTCACCAGTGGGGCCCGGGCCTCCTGGCCGCACGAGCACACCGTGCTCGACGGTCTCGGCGACCACTTCACCGTCATGGAGGAGCACGCCGCCGCGACCGCCGGGCTGATCGAGAACTGGCTGCGCGAGGTCTGCTGAGCCCGGTGCCGGCGCCTCCCGCCGCGGCGGCGCCGGCACCGCCACGGGCACCGGCCCCGAGTGCCGGTGCCGTCCGCGCCGTCCCGGCCCGACCCCCGGCGGGCCGGGACGGCCCCCACCCGCACAACCGCGACCCACCGACCCACCCACCCGCCCTTCGAACGAAGAGAGAGATCCCGCATGACCGCGCCCGACCCCGCCGAGTACGACCTCTGGATCCGCCGCTTCCACCAGGCCCCGGACGCCCCGGTGCGGCTGCTGTGCCTGCCGCACGCCGGCGGCTCGGCGAGCTTCTACTTCCCGGTGTCCGCCGCGCTGTCGCCGGGCATCGAGGTGCTCGCCGTGCAGTACCCCGGCCGGCAGGACCGCCGCTCCGAGCCCAGCATCGGGACGGTCGCCGAGCTCGCCGACCGCATCCACCGGGTGGTCGCCCCCGTCGAGGACGACCGCCCGCTCGCCCTGTTCGGGCACAGCATGGGTGCGGTCCTCGGCTTCGAACTGGCCCGGCGGCTGGAGGCGGACGGGCGCGCCCCGGCCGTGCTCTTCGCCTCCGGGCGCCGCGGGCCGGCCACCCACCGGGACGAGCGGGTCCACCTGCGCGACGACGACGGTCTGGTGGCGGAGCTGAAGGCGCTCAGCGGCACCAACACGGCACTGCTCGGCGACGAGGAGATCCTGCGGATGATCCTCCCGGCGATCCGCAACGACTACCGGGCGATCGAGACCTACCGCCGCCCGGAGGGCGGGCCGCTGAGCAGCCCGATCGTGGCGCTGATCGGCGACGCCGACCCGAAGTCCAGCGTGGAGGAGGCCAAGGCGTGGGCCGAGGAGACCACCGGCGACTTCCGGCTGAAGGTGTTCCCCGGCGGCCACTTCTACCTCGCCGCGCACCAGCGGGAGGTGCTGGCCGAGATCACCGACGGGCTGGCCGCGTACACCGCCTGACCGGGCGGCAGCACGCCGTCGGCCCCGCTGGGCGAGCGGGGCCGACGGCGCATGAGGAGATTTGGTGTGGATGCGTCAAGTATGTGGTCGTTCTGCTGCGCCGGTGCAGAGCGCGGAGCGGGGTGCGGGACCGATCGGGGATCAGGCGTAGCTGGCGGTGCCCCCGCCGGCCGCCAGGCACAGTTCGCCCGGCAGGTCGCTGCGCCGGGTGACCTTGAGCTTGCGGTACACCCGGGTCAGGTGCTGCTCCACGGTGCTGACGGTGATGAACAGCTCCCGCGCGATCTCGCGGTTGGTGTGCCCGAGCGCGGCCAGCGAGGCGACCCGGCGCTCGGCGTCGCTGAGGCCGCCCGCAGAGGCGCCCCCTGCGGTCTGCGGCACCTCCTCGCGGACGTCGGAGAACAGGTTCGACAGGCCGCGCTGGATGGGCTCGGCCCGGTGCTCCTTGGCCAGCTGCCAGGCGCGGGTCATCATGATCCGCGAACGCTTGTGGTCGCCGAGTTTCTGGTGGGCGTAGCCGAGGTCGGCGAGCGCCAGCGCCAGCTCGATCGGCGAGTCGCTGCGCTGGAGCTCGTCGACGGCCTGCCGCAGCAGTGAGGGGCGGTGCTTGAGCTCGGCGACGGCGGCGCTCAGGCGCACCGTCATGCCGCGCGAGCGGGACGGCCCTGGTTGCAGGCGCCGGGTCTGCTCGTCGATCAGCACCTTGGCCTTCTGGACGTCGCCGGCTTGCAGGTGCACCCGGGCCGCGGCGCCGCGCCACGGCACCACGCTCGGCAGGTCGAGGTCCCAGTCCTGCATCATCTCGCCGCAGATCGTGAAGTCGTCCAGGGCGGCCTGGGAGTTGTTGGTGGCCAGCCGGAACTCGCCTCGCGCATAGAGGTAGTGCAGGCCGTAGCGGGTCTTGTAGATGGCCTGCGGCACCGGGCGGTTGAGCAGCTCCGCGGCGTCCTCGTACTTGCCCATCGCGGTCTGCGCGCAGAGCAGGGTGGCCAGCGGGAGGCCGATGTTGACGCCCCAGCCCTGCCAGGGCATCGACTCCAGGGCGGCCATCGCGTCGCGTTCGGCGTCGGCCAGCCGGCCCTGGCGGGCGGCGATCTGGCTGCGCAGCGCCAGCAGCGGCGGGCGCCAGCCCTCGGCGGCGTTGCCGATCCGCTCCAGCAGCTGGTCGCAGCAGACCGCGGCCCGGTCCAGCTGGTCGCCGTAGATCAGCGCGAGCAGGGCGAACTCGGCCTGCTCCCAGGAGCGGTAGGTCAGGCGCAGGCTGCGCAGGACCTGTTCGGCGGCGAGGAAGGTGTGCTCGCGGGCCCGGCCGCTGAGCACCTCGTCCAGGACGGCAGCGGCCTGTAGCTGCGGGTCGGCCCGGACGGCGGCGGGGGTGTGCTCCTCGTCGACCCGGCAGGGACCGAGCGGCGGCAGGTCGGCGATGGCGCCGGGGTAGGAGCTGGAGAGCATGAGCTTGACGGTCTGCAGCTCGGCGGCGGTGCGGCTCTCGACCGTCCACTGCTGGCAGATGATGTGTTCGAGGGTGGCCGAGGCCTCGGTGAGTCGGCCGTGCCGCAGCAGGTACTTGAGCACCACGACGGACTGGCGTTCGGCGAGGTCGCCGGAGCGCAGGGCGGAGGTGAGCTGCGGCAGGTGGCGGACGGCGTTGCCGGCCTGGAGCTGCCACTCGACGCCGGCCAGCAGGGTCAGCACCTCGCCGCGCCGGCGGCGGTCGGTGCAGCCGCGGTGGGCGTGCTCGACGCAGCGCCGGGCCAGTGCGGCGTCGCCGTCCACCAGCGCCTCGCGGGCGACGTCGCAGAGCACCTTGGTGCTCCAGGCCTCGCCGGGTTCGGTGGAGGCCAGCAGCTGCTCGGCGATGGCCCGCTCGGGGGCGCCCCGGGTGTAGAGCAGGTGGGCGGCGCGGAAGTGCAGGCGGCTGAGCTCGCCGGCGTCGGTGTCGTGCAGGACGGCGGTGCGCACCGCCGGGTGGCGGAAGCGGCCGTGCTCCAGCATGCCGGCCGAGTCGAGACCCCTGATCACGCGTTCGACCGAGGCGGGGGAGCGGTCCACCAGGTGGCCGAGCACCTGGACGCAGCTCTCGTCGCCGAGGACGGCGATGCCGCGGGCGACCGCCAGCGCCGAGGCCTCGCTGCGGTGCAGGCAGCTGACGACGGCCTGGGAGAAGGCGTAGCCGGCCCCCAGGGTGGCCGACCGGGCTTCGGAGGGCAGCCGGGTGCAGGTCCGCAGGTCGTCCAGCAGGGCGTGGACGAGCAGCGGGTTGCCGCCGGTCAGGGCGTCGACCCGGGCGCGGAGCTCGGAGGCCGCAAGCTCCTCGTCGCGTTGCGCGCCGGTGCGCCGGCCGTCCTCCAGCCGGGCGCCGATCAGGGCGCTGACGCCGTCGTGGCTGAGCGGGCCGAGCATCACGCGGCGGCAGTTCGGCTGGCGCAGCAGTTCGGCGTGGAAGGCGGGCTGCGGGTGCTGGGAGGCGGTGCGCTCGGCCAGGACCACGGCGATCCGGGCCGAGCCGAGCCGCCGGATCAGGAAGAGCAGCCACTGCAGGGAGTGCTCGTCGGCGTGGTGCACGTCGTCGACGCAGAGCAGGATCGGCGACACGGTGGAGAGTTCGAACAGGACGGCGCAGAGTTCCTGGACCAGGTCGCCGCAGAGCCGGGCCGGTCGGCCCGCGTCGGAGTCCGGGCCGGTCCGTGCGTGGAGGGCGGGCGGCGCATCGGTCCCGGCGGCCGCGGCGGAGGTGACGGCGAGCCGCAGCAGGCGCTGGACGTGCTCGTGGCGCGCCGGGTCGAGCGGGGCGTGGCGCAGTAGCTGGCCGGCGATGCTGAGCGGCGTGTGGTTCTCGGCCTGCGCCCCGACGGCACGCAGGGTGACGAAGCCTGCCGCGTGGGCCTGCTCGCACAGTGCGCTGAGCAGGACGCTCTTGCCGGTGGCGACCGGTCCTGCTACCAGGCCGACCGCTCCCACCCCGTTCAGCGCGTCGGTGGTGATTCGGCTCAGCTGGAGCAATTCCTCGCCGCGTTCGATCAATTCGGTTCGGGCCGTCATGTGCTGGGCTCCTCGCTTCGGTTCCCGACAGCCGACCGTGGCGAATGCCCGGGTACGAGGGCGCGTTCGCGTACGGCGGCACGGAATGTTCAAAGGCGTTCCCGGCAGGCCTCCGGGCCGTCGGCCCGCGGTGCGCGGGGGCCGACGACGGGGCGTCGGTTCGCCGGGATCGGGGCGTCGGCACCGCTGCCCACCGGGCGAGTCCTCGCTGGCGGCGGCGCCGGTCGCCTCACTGACTGGCAGGCGAGCAGATAAGGTTGACGGTGCGTCTGGATCTGTGCCGAGACGATCCGTTCGGCTGCCCGTTCCCAACGTGTCGAATGCCGTATTCCATAGCGTGGAACACTGTTCCCCCGGGTGAACTGGCGCCGACAATTCCGGTTCGGCCCGAATGAAGAATGATCCGGGATTCAACCAGAATCGCGATCGCGCGGATTGCAATGCCCGTCCGCTCCGCCACTGTGCCCGTCCGCCGAGGCCGTGAAAAGGAGTTGCGGGACAACTAGTCAGAACATAACACTGCCGGGCCCCGCCGGACGATACCTGCCGTCAGGAACCGATCAAGATTGGTAGCGGCTAGGAGTCCTAGGGGTAGGGGTAGGGGCCCCCATTCGGCGGGGTCGAAGCCGCGAATCCGGGCTAATCGCCCATATCGCCGGGCCGCCGCCCGCCCGTGCGGCGGCTCGGAGCCTTCAACTTCCGAACAGTGGCATCCGCCGGCGCCGTCCGGTTCGCGGATTTCCGTAACTGTCCCGTAATTACTCGGACATGCAAGCGAACGGCCGGTCTCCCGCAGTGGAGCGCTGCTGCGGGAAACCGGCCGTCGTGGGTGGGCGATTCGATGGTCGAGAGGTGGAGCGGTCGTGTGCGGTCGGGTCCGGCCGCGGTCGGCACGGGATGCGTCCCGGTGGGCCGGGGCCGACGTCCGGGGCCTTGAGGGCGCGACCTACGGCTGCCGGCAGTCGGAGCAGTCGCCGTCCTGCGGGTCGGCCTGTGGAAGGACGCCGCCCGTGTCGGTCGCGGTCCCGTCCCGGACGACCAGCCGGCAGCGGCGGCGGCGCAGCGTGCCGGTGAACTCCAGGTGCGGGCCGAGGTGGCCGACGATGCGGTCGGCGGCGGATTTCGAGATGCCGAAGAGCGCGGCCACCTCACGCATGGTCAGATCGGTGCGCCGGTAGGTCGTCACCAGCAGGACCCGGTCATCCAGGCCGAGTGCCCAGCGCCGGCCGGCCCGCGGCCCGTCGGCCCCCGCGAGGGGGCGGAGTGACTCCAGCAGTTCGGCGAACTCGTCGGCGGCCAGACCGGTGAGCAGTTCCACCCAGGTCGTCTCCGCCGCGCTGATCAGCTGTGCCATCGCCCGTCCTGCCCGGTCCGGTGTGCGCTGCTGCCGGGCTCCGTCCGGCTCCGGGGCGGCGGGCCGGACCGGCGCGGATCCGGACTCCCGAGGTCCGGTCGTCTCGTGCCCGGTCCTCCCGGGCCCAGCCCCCGCCTCACGTCCACCGCTGCCGTCCCCCATCGCTACCCAGCCCGACACCCGCATGCCTGCCCTCGAGGCGTGCGCTCACTCCTCCGGCAGGAGGAGCGGTGCGATCTCGTCGAAGACGTCCCCGGGGCCGGGATTGGCCGGGTCGGTGGCGCCGCCGAGGTGGTGCACCACGCCCCACACCGCGTTGAGCGCGGTGGTGACCGCGCCCTCGGCGAATCCCGCCGTCCAGGAGACGTCGTCCCCGGCCAGGAAGAACCCGCGCTGACCGGCCGGGAAGCCGTCCTGCACGAACTGGGTGAACAGCCTCCGCTGATAGCGGTACTGCCCGGGCAGGTTCGCCTTGAAGGCGCCCATGAACAGCGGCTCGGTCTCCCAGGTCACCGTAACGGGCGGTCCGATGATATGCCTACGGAGATTCACCGTGGGATAGATTTCCGCCATCCTCGCGAGCAGGACCTCCAGCCGCTCCTCGTCGCTGAGCGTGGCGAACTTCAGCGAGTCGTCGTTCCACGTGTACGACAGGCAGATGACGCCCGGCCGATCAGGGCCGCCCTGGTCGAACAGGTAGACCCCGCGCGGCGCACGGTCGGTGAGCGTCATGCTCATCGTGTCCGCGCCGGTGGCGGGGTCGCGATCCAGCCAGAACGGCCGGTCCGTCAGGACGAACAGCTTCGAGGCGCCCATGTAGTGGGTCCGCTCCACCGCCGTCCAGTGCTGCTGGGAGAGCAGGGCCGGGTCGCACGCGACCCGGTTCAGCAGCGTCCACACGTGCGGTGTGAAGACCACCGCCGCGTAGCGCTCCGACACCCCGTCGGCGTCCGTCACCTCCATGCCGTCGCCGGCCCGGCGCAGCGCCCGCACCCCGGGACGCGGCCGCCCGCCGTGCAGGGCGGCCAGCGAGGTGCCGGCCGGCCAGTGCCCGCCCGGGCCGGCCGGGCGCGTCCACAGCCCGTCCACGAACCCGCCGGTTCCGCCGACCAGCCGCACCTGGTCCTGGTCGGCGCCGGTGAACACCACCCGCAGCACCTCCAGGATCGAGTTGGGGAAGTCGGTGTCCCAGCCGCCGGTGCCGAAGCCCACCTGTCCGAAGATCTCCCGGTGCCGGAACGAGCGGAAGTACGGCGAGGCCGCCAGGAAGCCGTAGAAGGACTGGTCGTCCAGGGTGCGCACCATCCGGTTCCACACCGCCTTCAGCAGCGGGGCGTCGCGCCGACGGACGGAGGCCTCCACCACCGCGAGCTCGGCCTGCTCCAGCAGCGTCTTCTCCCAGGCGTCCGACACCTCCCGGTACACCGGCGGCAGGTCCTCCGCCGTCCGCGCCACCCGGCGCTCGCCGTTCAGGTGCACCAGGGTGCTCGGGGTGTGCGCCGACAGTGGGTTGGGGAACGGGCTGGTCTCCAGGCCGAGCGCGTCCACGTAGTGGAAGAGCGCCCGCGCCGACCGCGGGAAGCGCATCGCGCCCATCTCCGCCGAGACCGCCGGATCCGCCGGGAAGGGCACCGCCCGCATCCGGCCGCCCAGCTCCCCGGCCTCGTACACCACCGGGCGCAGGCCCAGCCGCAGCAGCTCGTAGCCGGCCACCAGGCCCGCCACGCCGCCGCCCACCACCGCCACCGGTGTGCCGCGCCGCTCGGCCGGCACCCGGCCGAGCCCGGCCGGATGGGCCAGCCAGTCGTCGTAGGCGAACGGGAAGTCGGGGCCGAACATCGTCAGCGGGGCGGTCAGTTCACGCGAGAACGCGCCGGTACCGGGAGACATGGGACACCTTTCGGGGCCCAGCCCACAGGGTCAGCCCAGCCGGGCGGGCAGACCCTCGTAGAGCTCGGGACGCCGGTCGTGGAGATAGGGAGTGTCGGCGCGCGCCTTCGCCACCACGGCCGGGTCGACGTCCGCCAGCAGCAGGCCCTCGACGGGCTCCTCCAGGGTCACCCGCGTGCCGTCCGGGGCGGCCACCGTGGTCAGCCCGCAGAAGTCCAGGCCGCCGCGCTCGCCGATCCAGTTGCTGTACGCCACGTACAGCTGGCTCTCGAAGGCCCGGGCCGGCACCAGGGTCCTGGCGACGACGTCCCAGGGCCGCATCAGCGCCGTCGGCACCAGCAGCAGCTGGGTGCCGGCCATCGCGTGCGCCCGCACCGGTTCGGGGAACTCCACGTCGTAGCAGACCAGCAGCCCCACGGTCAGCCCACCGAGGCGGGCCTGCACCACGCCGTGGTCGCCCGGGACGAAGCGGGAGGTGTCCACGTCGCCGAACAGGTGCGCCTTGCGGTAGGCCGCGAGGGTGCCGCCGTCCGGGCCCACCAACCGGGCTGCGTTGTAGACCCCGGTGCCGTCGTCCTCCGGCCAGCCGTGCACCACGGCGATGCCGAACTCCCGGGCGACCGCGGAGACGGCCGCGCAGTGCGGGCCGTCCACCGGCTCGGAGGCCTCGGCCAGGTTGCCGGGCCGCAGCGGATAGCCGCCGAGGGTCATCTCCGGCGCGACCAGCAGCTCGGCGCCCGCCTCGGCGGCCCGGCGGGCCGCCTCGCGCAGCCGCGCCACCAGGTGCGGGACGTCGGGGGAGCCGCACGCGGCCTGCCAGCAAGCAATCCTCATCGCGTGCGTCCTCAGGTAGCGGGTGCCGTCGTCCCCGGGCGTCGTTCGCCGCCACCGACGCTAGGCGGGCGCGGCCCGCCCCGACAACCCCTGGTCAGCGCGGGTCCGCCGCGGCCGGCCGCTAGGGGCCGCAGGGGTGCCGACAGGGGTGGCGGCGCCCCGGCCGGCGCGGTTGTGTTCCACCGGGACCCCTGCCCCGGCGCCGCCGGCCGGCCACGTCCCGTCCCGAACCGCCGACAGAACGGGCTGACATGACGACCGGTGAGCCGGGGAGCAACGCACTCGTCTTCCCCGCCATGGGCCCCTCGCGCTTCGCCGACTTCGGCCGCTTCATGGTGGTCAACGCCGCCGCGCGGAAGTACTTCGCGGCCGCCGACGAGGTGCTCGGCCACAGCGTCTTCGACGCGCTGCGCGACAGCGACGACGACTACTCCGAGACCGCGCAGGTGGCCTCCTTCGTCGCCTCGCTGGCCCTGGTCGAGTGGGGTCTGGCCACCGGCCGGCAGGAACCGGCCGACTACTGCGCCGGCGTCAGCTTCGGCAAGTCGGCGGCCGCCGCGCACGCGGGCGTGCTGCCCTTCGAGGAGGCCGTGGGCCTGGTCGCCGAGACCGCCCGCTGCGAGGCCGCGTACTTCACCGAGCACCACCGCGACATCGTCACCCACTCCTTCGTCAAGATCGGCCCGGAGCTGCTCGACGAACTGCTCGCCGAACTCGCCGACGCCGGGGAGTGGTACGAGGTCTCCGCCCGGCTCGACCACGACCTCTGGATGGTCTCGCTCTCCGAACGGGCCCTGGACGGCTTCAAGCGCCGCATCGGCGACAGCGGGGGCTACTCCCTGTACACGATGCGCCCGCCCGCGCACGCGAGCATCTTCGGCCCGCTGCGCGACCGCGTCGAGCGGGACGTCCTCGCCCGCTACCGGCTGCGCGACCCGCGCGTGCCGATCGTCTCCGACCAGGACGGCTCGCTGGTGGAGAGCGCCTCGCAGGCCTCGGCCTGGCTGCTCGGCGGATTCGTCCGCCCGATGAACTGGCCCGGCGTGGTGGCCACCCTGGCCGGCCTCGGCGTCGACCGGATCGCCATCGTCGGACGCGACCGGCTGCTGCGCCGGCTGCGCTGCACCGTCGACAACTTCACCACCAGCACGCTCGCCCCCGAATCGGCACTCAAGCCGGCCGCCTGACCGGCCGTCGGCGCACACCCGCGGCCGAGCGGCCCCGAGGAAGGCACCACCCCTTGACGAACCACCCCGGCGCGGCGGACGGCACGCTCTTCGCGACCAGCGACCTGCACATCGGCTACCAGGAGAACCGCGCGATCGTCGAGGGCCTGCGCCCGCACGGCCCGCGTGACTGGCTGATCGTCGCCGGTGACATCGGCGAGATCGCGGCCGACGTGGAGTGGGCCCTCGGCGTCCTCGCCGAGCGCTTCGCCACCGTCGTCTGGGCACCCGGCAACCACGAACTGTGGACGCACCCCTCCGACCCGGTCGCGCTGCGCGGCGTCGCCCGCTACGAGCACCTGGTGCGGATCTGCCGCGGCCTCGGCGTGCACACCCCGGAGGACCCCTACCCGCTCTGGCACGGGGAGGGCGGCCCGGTGCGGATCGCGCCGCTGTTCGTCGGCTACGACTACACCTTCCTGCCGCCGGGCACCCGGACCAAGGCGCAGGCCCTGGCCCGGGCCCACGAGAGCGGCGTGGTCTGCTCCGACGAGTACCTGCTGCACCCCGACCCCTACCCGAGCCGCGAGGCCTGGTGCCGGGCCCGGGTGGCGGCCACCGAACGCCGGCTCGCGGCGGAGGACCCGGCGGTGCCGACCGTCCTGGTCAACCACTACCCGCTGGTGCGCACCCCGACCGACGTCCTGTACTACCCCGAGTTCGCCCAGTGGTGCGGCACCACCGCCACAGCCGACTGGCACACCCGGTTCCGCACGGCGGCCGTCGTCTACGGGCACCTGCACATCCCGCGCAGCACCCGCTACGACGGCGTCCGCTTCGAGGAGGTGTCGGTCGGCTACCCGCGCGAGTGGCGCCGGCGCGGACCGGACGCGCCGGCCGGGCTGACCCGGATCCTGCCCGAGCGGGGTGCCCGGTGATCGAACGGATCCTGCCCGGCGGGGTCGCGGTGGCGGAGTCCACCGCGGAGCTGCCGGCCGCGGCCGCCGAGGCGCCGGAGCTCTTCCCCGAGGAGCAGGAGCACATCGCGGCGTCGGTGCCGCTGCGGCAGGCCGAGTTCCGGGCGGTCCGGGCCTGCGCCCGACGCGCCCTGGCGGCCCTCGGCCGCCCGGCCGTCCCGCTGGTGCCCGGTCCGCGCGGGGAACCCCGCTGGCCGGACGGCCTGGTCGGCAGCATGACGCACTGCGCCGGCTACCGCGCGGCCGCCCTGGCCCCGGCCGACCGCCTGCTCAGCCTCGGCATCGACGCCGAGTCCGACCTGCCGCTGCCCGAGGGCGTCCTGGAGGCGATCGGCCGCCCGGAGGAGCTGCCGCAGATCGCCGCCCTGCGCCGCGCGCGGCCCGAACTCCACCCGGACCGACTGCTGTTCAGCGCGAAGGAGAGCGTCTACAAGGCGTGGTTCCCGCTGACCGGGCTGATGCTCGACTTCACCGAGGCGACCCTGGTGCTCTCCCCGGACGGCACCTTCACGGCACGGCTGCTCGTCCCCGGCCCGGTGGTGGCCGGCCGGCGGCTGCCCGGCTTCCGGGGGCGTTGGCTGGCCGCGTCCGGCCTGGTCCTGACGGCGATCGCCGTGCCGCGGCCCTGAACGTCCAGCACGGCTGCGGTGAAGGGGAGTTGACGGACCGGGGCGACCCCGCAGGGGTGGGGGCGGATAGGGGTACTGCAGCCGCCGACCCGTCGGTAACGTCCCGGATGTGGCGGAGCTCCGGGGATCCCGGCCGGGCCCCGACCGCCGATCGTGCGGCGCGCCCGGCGCCACGGGCGCCCGACCCAAGGCCGCGTCAGCCGACTGCCGCGGACCTCCCCCTCGGCCCCGGATCCGACGCCCGCGCGCCGCAGTGGCGGGCGCGCCCCCTCGGTGGCCGCCGAGTACGAGAAGGAAGAGTGAGCCGATGGCGGCAAAGATCTTTGCGGAGGACTCGGCGGCGACACTCGCCGAGTTCGAGCAGGACACCCTGAGGGTCGCGCAGGTGCTGCGCGAGCGCGGCGTCGGACTCGGCAGTCGGGTGCTGCTGAAGGCCGGGAACTCCGTGAGCTACGTCTCCGTGCTCTTCGCCCTGATGCACCTGGGCGCCTCGGTCGTCCTGGTGGACCAGCAGGAGAAGTACGAGGCGACCGGCTCGATCATCCGCCGCGCGGGCACCAAGCTGGTGCTGGTGGACGACGACGCGCCGGTCCCGCCGGAGGCCGAGCCGGTCCACCTCTACGAGCTGATCTCCGCCGCCCCCGAGGTCAGGGTGACGGAGCAGCACCTGGACTTCGGCGCCTGGTGCGACCTCGACGACGCACTGATCATGTGGTCCTCCGGCTCGACCGGCGCACCCAAGGGCATCGTCAAGAACGGCGGCCGGTTCCTGAAGAACCTGGAGCGCAACGCCCACCACATGGGCCACACCGCGGAGGACGTGCTGCTGCCGCTGCTGCCGTTCTCGCACCAGTACGGCCTGTCGATGGTGCTGATCGCGTGGATCGTGCAGGGCTCGCTGGTCATCGCCCCCTACAAGCGCCTCGACCGGGCGCTGCGGATGGCCGGCCCCTCCGGGGCGACCGTGCTGGACGCCGCCCCGGCGACCTACCGCAGCATCCTGGGCATCCTGCGCCAGAAGCCCGTCCTGGAGCGCTCGCTCGGCGCCGTCCGGATGTTCTGCAGCGGCGCCGCCCCGCTCGACCAGGCGCTCACCGACCTGTACGTCGAGCGTTTCGGCCTGCCGCTGCTCGACAGCTACGGCAGCACCGAGGCCGGCAACGTCGCGTTCGCCACCGCCGACAACGCGGTCTCCTGCGGCCGGGTCATGGACGGCCTGCGGATCCGGGTCGTCGACGACGAGGACCGCGAGGTGCCGGCCGGGGTCGTCGGCGAACTGCTCGTCGAGACACCGGACGTGATGGTCGGCTACCTGACGGACGAGGGCGGCATCGACCCGGTCGCCCAGGACGTCTTCCGCACCGGCGACCTCGGCTACCTGGACGCCGACGGCAACCTCTTCGTCCTCGGACGGAAGTTCGCCGTGCACCGCAACGGCTACACGCTCTACCCGGAGATCGTGGAGCGCAAGGCCGCCGCCGGGGGCTGCGCCACCCGCATCGTCGCGCTGCCGGACGAGCGGCGCGGCAGCAGCCTGGTGTTCTTCGTCGAGGACGAGCAGCTGCGCGACGCCGCCCACTGGCGGGCGGTGCTGGGCGAGCTGCTGCCCGTCTACGAGCAGCCGAACCGGGTGGTCGTCGTGGAGGGCTTCCCGCTCAACCGCAACGGCAAGCCGGACAAGCGCCGGATGTCCGAGCTCGCCCTCGCCGACGCGGGCCCGGCGGCGCCGGACGCCTGAGCCGGGCCGGCTCGGCGGGGCCGCCGTCCGGCACCCGGGCGGCGGCCCCGCCGAGCGTCCGGACGCGGCCGCCCGGTCAGTCCAGCAGCCCGCGCTCCATCGCGGCCAGCACCGCCGCCGTCCGGTCGGACACCTCCAGCTTGCGGAAGATCCGCAGCAGGTGCGTCTTCACCGTCGCCTCGCCGATGTGCAGTTCACGGCCGATGTCGGCGTTGGTCAGGCCCCGGCCGACCAGCTGAAGCACCTCGCGCTCGCGCGCCGACACCGGCGGCGGCTCCTGCGCCCGCGCCCGGAACAGCCGGCCCGCGACGGCGGGGGAGAGCACCGTCTCGCCGCGGGCGGCGGCCCGCACCGCGTCGATCAGGTCGCTGCGCGAGGTGCCCTTCAGCAGGTAGCCCGCCGCGCCCGCCTCGACCGCGCGCAGGATGTCCGCATCGCTCTCGTACGTGGTCACCACCACCACGCGAGGGCGACGCGAGTGCGCCAGGATGCGCGCGGTAGCCGTGACGCCGTCCATCGCGCCCATCCGCAGGTCCATCAGCACCACGTCCGGGTCGAGCGAGGCGGCGAGCACCACCGCCTCCTCGCCGCCGCCGGCCGTCCCCGCGACGATGATCCCCGGCGCGGACTCCAGCATCGCCGACAGGCCCTCGCGGACCACCGGGTGGTCGTCCGCGATCAGCACGGTGATCGCCCGGGCAGCGGCGGCGGGCGTCGTCATCGGGTCCCTCCGTCGGGATCGTCGCGGGTGCTGTCGTCGGGCCGGGCCGGGCCGACAGTGCCGAGCGGCACCCGGACGTCCACCACCGTCCCGAAGCCGGGCCGGCTGGACACCCGGGCGGTGCCGCCGGTCTCCGCGAGCCGGGCCCGCAGTCCGCGCAGCCCGTACCCCTCGGTCGGCCCCGCGGTGTCGAACCCGCAGCCGTTGTCGGTGACCGTCAGTCGCACCTCGCCGTCCGTGAACTCGGTCCGCAGCGCGACCCGTCGGGCGCCGGCGTGCTTGCGGACATTGGCCAGCGACTCCTGCGCGGCGCGCAGCAGTACCACCGCGACCGCCGTCGGCAGCGGGAACTCGGTGCCCTCGGTGGTGTAGTCGACGGTCAGCCCGGTCTCGGCGGCGAACGCCCCGCCGCGGCGCCGCAGCGCCTCGCCGAGCGAGTCACCGCGCAGCGCCGCCGGGGTGAGCGCGGCGACGAAGCCGCGGGTCTCCGCCAGGTTGTCGACGGCGGACCTGGCGGCCAGCGCGAGGTGCCGCCGGGCCAGCTGCGGGTCGTCCTCCAGCTCCGCCTCCGCGGTCTGGATCAGCGCGATGATGCTGGTCAGGCCCTGGGCCACGGTGTCGTGGATCTCGCGGGCCAGGCGTTCGCGCTCGGCGGCGATCCCGGCCTGGTGCGACAGCCGGGCCTCCCGTTCCCGGCTGCGCTCCAACTCCTCGATCAGCCGGCCGCGTTCGCGGCTCTGTTCGACCACCCTGGTGATCCACAGGCCCAGCAGCACGGTCAGCGCGATCCCCAGCAGGGCCAGCGGCAGTACGCCGAGCACCTCGGGGCCGAGCCGTCCGCTGCTGATCCACACCAGGGCGGGCGGCACCAGGTTGGCGCAGAGCACCACCGCGATCCCGGGCGAGGACGGCAGGCTCATCAGCAGCATCGGGCAGACGGCGAACAGTGCGAAGGCGGCGGCCAGGTCGAGGACGGCGGCCACCGCGAACAGCGTGAGCAGGCCGGCCGCGAACCAGCGGCTGCGGGGCGGCCGTTCGCCGCCGCGCAGCAGTGGCCGCCCGAACGCGGCGTACCAGGGCACCATCAGGGTCAGTGCGGCGACCGCGCCGGCGACCCTGCCCGGCGCGGCCTGCGAGGTGAGCAGCAGCCCGGCGGTGACGAGGTAGCAGAGCCCGAAGTACGCGTCCCACAGGCCGGCCCAACGGGCCATCGGGTCCTGCCGGAAGGCCGCCTGCGCGCCGTCGGCGCGGACGTCCGGCACACCCGGCGCACCCGGGTCGGGCGGGTCGGAGGGGACGGGCCGGACGGCGGCGGGGGGCTGGTCGGGCAGGGCACGAGCTGGCACGCTGACCAGTCCTACCACGCGCCGTCCGCCGCGTGCACCCGCCGGCCGGCGGCCCGTCGGCCCGGGCCGGTCCGCGCCGCGCCGTCGCCCCGGGTGTCCACCGACCGGTGGACACCCGGTCCGTCCACCGGTTGTTCCGGCGCCCGCGCCGCGTCCCTAGCGTGGAGATCAGCGAGGACGAACCGCGTTCCTCGACGGACGATCCTCGGGAGCCGCACCACATGAGCGGGTTCACCACCACCCTGGTGGTCAGCGGGACGGTGCTGGCCGTCATCCTGGTCAGCGACCTCGGCCGACGCCGGGTCACCACCATGCGCCTGATCCGGCCGCTGATCGCGGTGGCCGCCGTGATGGCGCTGTTCTTCCACAGCCCGCAGCTGGCCGGCAACGACCTCTCGCTGCAACTGGTCGGCGTCGGCATCGGCATCATCCTGGGCCTGACCGCCGGGGCGATGCTCCCCGGCGAGGTGGATTCCGACGGGAACGTGTACACCCGGGCGGGCCTGCTGTACGCATTGTTCTGGCTCCTGATGTCGGCGGCCCGGGTGGTCTTCGTTTACGGAATCGAGCACTGGTACACCGCCGATATCATCGAGTTCGCCATCAGGTACCGGATCAGCGGTCCCGACGTGTTCTCGAATTCGCTCGTGCTGATGGCACTCGCCACCGTACTCGTACGCACGGTTGTGGTGCTGAACCGCCGCCGACGTCTCCGGGTCACCACCCGATAGGAACAGGACAGGAAATGCCCTCATCCGAAGGACTCCGGCTGCGGCCGCCGCGGCACCGGGTGGAGCGCCGCGCCCTCGCCTGGTGGACGGTGCAGGCCTCGCTGATCCCCGTACCGCTCATCCTGGCCGCCGGCGCGCTCTACCTCCTGATCCCGCCGGCCCGGTTCGTCTTCGGGTGGGTGCTGCTCGCGGTCACCGTCCCCGGCGTCGCGTACATCGCGGTGATGCCGCAGTGGCGCTACCGGGTGCACCGCTGGGAGACCACCGACGAGGCCGTCTACACGGCCTCCGGCTGGCTCTGGCAGCGCTGGCGGGTCGCCCCGCTGTCACGGATCCAGACCGTGGACACCGTCCGCGGTCCGCTGGAGCAGCTGTTCGGGCTCGCCGGGATCAAGGTCACCACGGCCTCCGCCGCCGGCGACGTGACGATCCGCGGCATCGACCACCGCAAGGCCGTCGAGGTCGTCGAGCACCTGACCCGCACCACCCAGGCCACCCCGGGAGACGCCACATGAGTACCGAACCCGCAGGGCCCGAGCAGCGCGGCACCGCCGACTCCGTCGCCGACCCCGCCGCCGTCCCCGGCCAGCGCGCCGGGACCGCGCCCGTCGACGGGCCGGACGGCCCCGGCTGGCAGCGGCTCAGCCTGCGCTCCGTCCCCGTCCACCTCAGCTGGCTGCTCGCCCCCGCCGCCACCGCGGCCGGCACCGCGCTCGGCGGTCACGGCACGCCGAACCTGCAGGCCCTGATCACGGTCGCCTCGCTCACCATCGCCTTCGGGGTGGTCGCCGGCATCAATCTGATGCGCTGCCTCACCACCCGCTACCGCGTCACCCACGACCGGCTGGAGGTGCACAAGGGCCTGCTGTTCCGCAGCCGCCGCACCGTCCTGCTGGAGCGGATCCGCAACGCCGACGTCACCGCCAAGCCGCTGCAGCGCCTCGTCGGCCTCGCCGCGGTCACCGTCGGCGTCGCCGCCGTCGGCTCCTCGGGCGGCTCGCTCACCCTGGACGGCGTCACCCGCGACCAGGCCGCCGCGCTCCGCCGGGACCTGCTCAACCGGCGCGCGGCGCTGCTCGCCGCCGGCCACGGCGGGCAGGTCGAACAGGCCGCCGACGACATGATCGCCGCCTTCGACCTGTCCTGGACCCGCTACGCCCCGCTGACCGTCTGGGGCGTCGGCGGCCTGTTCGCCGTGCTCGGCGCCGCCTACCGCACCCTGCACGAGATGCAGGTCGACCCGCTGGAGCTGGGCGTCGTCCGCAGCGCGGCCGACGCCTTCACCTCGGTGCCCGTCTGGGTCGCCGTCCCGGTCACCCTGCTGGCCGTCGCCGCCGTCGGCACCGCCGGCGCGGTCGCCCTGTACGTCGAGGGCTGGTCCGGCTTCCGGCTGGCCCGCGAGGAGGGCGGCATTCTGCGGGTGCGGCGCGGACTGTGGATCCACCGGTCGGTCTCCATCGAGGAGCGGCGCCTGCGCGGCGTCGAGCTGGTCGAGCCACTGCTGCTGCGCTCGGGCGGCGGCGCCCGGCTCCAGGCCGTCGCGGGCGGACTCGGCTCGGCCGAGGAGAACCGCTCCCGCGGGGCCCTGATGCCGCCCTCACCGCGCTCCGAGGTGCTCCGGGTCGCCGCCGCGGTGCTCGGCGACGACCGGTCGCCGACCGAGCGCGCCGACCTGCACCGTCACCCCCGCCGGGCGCTGCGCCGCAGGCTCAACCGGGCCCTGCTGGTCGTCCTGCCGGTGGTCGGCGCGGTGGCGCTGCCGGGCATCTGGCTGCCCGCCTTCCTGGTCGCCGCCGGGATCACCGCCGCCGTGCTGCTGCCCGCCGGCGCCCTGCTCGCCGCCGACGCCCACCGTGCCCTCGGCCACGGCCTCACCGGCCCCTACCTGGTGGCCAGGTCGGGCACCTTCGTCCGCCGCACCGTCGCCCTCCGGCGCGAGGGCGTGATCGGCTGGACGGTCTCCCGCTCCTACTTCCAGCGCCGCGCCGGGCTGCTCACCCTGGGGGCCGCCACCGCGGCCGGCGCGGGCGTCTACCGGGTGCGCGACGTCGCCGAGGGGGAGGGGCTGGCCTTCGCCGAGGAGGCCGTGCCCGGGCTCCTCGCGCCGTTCCTGGTCCGCGGCTGACCGGACCGGCACCCGGCTCACCCGGGTCGCGCCCCGGCCGAACGTCCCGCACCCCGGTGCCCCGCTCCGGCGCGAATTCCGGCGGCCCGCTTTACCGGTCCGCCGGGACGCGCTAGCGTGGCCCGATTGTGGGTGAGGAATTCGCCGGTCGAATTCCGCGATTTCCTCCCGGTCGGCACCCCAGAGAATTCCTAGGGGTAGCCGGCCGAATCGTAGGGGTGCTGAGGGGCCCCGTAAGGGGTTATCCGGCGGCGCAATCCCGTGCCACGCTGGCCAACGGTGTTTGATACCGTCAGCCGGGTAGTGGAGCGCGCGATGATGAACCAGTCCGAGGAATTCATTCCGGAGCCGGCCGGCGCGGATGTCGAAAATTCGGACGGCTTCTCGTCCTGGCGCGCGCGGCTCGCCGACTCCTCCGAGGCCGAGCAGCAGCGGACCGTCCTGAGCCTCGTCCTGGACCGCGCCAGGGAGGCGCTGCGCGGCCGCTCCGGCGCCGCCGTCGACGCCGACCGGCCCTTCCTGGAACTGGGCTTCGACTCGCTCGCCGCCGTGGACCTGCACAGCAGGCTCACCGCCGCCACCGGGCTGCGGCTGCCGGTCACCCTGGTGTTCGACCACCCGACCCCGGCCTCGCTCGCCCGCCACCTGCGTGCCGAACTGCTCGGCCTGGCCGCCGAGTCGGAGCCGCTGCCGGCCTCCGTCGGCGCCGCCGACGACGAGCCCATCGCCATCGTGGCGATGGCCTGCCGCTTCCCCGGCGGCGCCCGCAGCCCCGAACAGCTGTGGCAGCTGGTCGCCGACGAGGTCGACGCCGTCTCCCCGTTCCCGACCGGCCGCGGCTGGGACCTCGCCGGCCTCTTCGACGACGACCCCGACCGGGCCGGCACCTCGTACGCGCGCGAGGGCGGCTTCCTGCACGACGCCGACGAGTTCGACCCCGGCTTCTTCACCATCTCGCCGCGCGAGGCGCTCGCCATGGACCCGCAGCAGCGCCTGCTGCTGGAGACCGCCTGGGAGGCGTTCGAACGCGCCGGCATCGACCCGACCGGCCTGCGCGAGTCCCGCACCGGCGTCTTCATCGGCGCCGAGGCCCAGGAGTACGGTCCCCGGCTGCACGAGGCCGCTGACGGCATGGAGGGCTACCTCGTCACCGGCAACGCCGCCAGCGTCGCCTCCGGCCGGATCTCCTACACCTTCGGCTTCCAGGGCCCGGCCGTCACCGTCGACACCGCCTGCTCCTCCTCGCTGGTCGCCCTCCACCTGGCTGTGCAGTCGCTGCGCCGCGGCGAGTGCGGCGTCGCGCTGGCCGGCGGCGCGGCCGTGATGGCCGGACCGGGCTCCTTCGTCGCCTTCAGCCGCCAGCGGGGCCTGGCACCGGACGGCCGCTGCAAGCCCTTCGCCGAGGCCGCCGACGGCACCGCCTGGGGCGAGGGCGTCGGCATGCTCCTCGTCGAGCGGCTCTCCGACGCGCAGCGCAACGGCCACCCGGTGCTGGCGGTCGTCCGTGGCACCGCGATCAACCAGGACGGTGCCTCCAACGGCCTGACCGCCCCGAACGGCCCATCCCAGCAGCGCGTCATCCGCCAGGCCCTCGCCGATGCCGGCCTGACCGCCGCCGACGTGGACGCCGTCGAGGCGCACGGCACCGGCACCACCCTCGGCGACCCGATCGAGGCCCAGGCGCTGCTCGCCACCTACGGCCAGGACCGCGAGGCCGACCGGCCGCTCTGGCTCGGCTCCCTCAAGTCCAACATCGGCCACACCCAGGCCGCCGCAGGCATCGGCGGCATCATCAAGACCGTCATGGCGATGCGCCACGGCGTCCTGCCGCGGACCCTGCACGTCAACGAGCCGTCCCCGCACGTCGACTGGGCGTCCGGCGCGGTCGAGCTGCTCACCGAGGCCCGCCCCTGGCCGGAGACCGGCCGCCCCCGCCGGGCCGCCGTCTCCTCCTTCGGTTTCAGCGGCACCAACGCCCACGCCGTCCTCGAACAGGCCCCGGCGACCTCGGAGATCCCGGCCGCCGAACCCGCCACCCGCGCGCCCGCGGCGCTGCCCTGGGTGCTCTCCGCCCGGACCCCGGAGGCGCTGCGCGCGCAGGCCCGCCGGCTCACCGCTCACCTCGACGCGCACCCCGAGCACCGCCTCGCCGACCTCGGCCACTCCCTCGCCACCACCCGCACCGCCTTCGAGCACCGCGCCGTCGTGGTCGCCGGCGAGCGGGACGGCTTCCGGCGCGCCCTGGACGCCCTCGCCGACGGCCTCGGCGCCCCCGGCCTGCTCCAGGGCAGCACCGCCCCAGGGCGCACCGCCTTCCTCTTCACGGGCCAGGGCAGCCAGCGGCTCGCCATGGGCCGCGAACTCTACGAGACGTACCCGGTCTTCGCCCGCGCCCTCGACGAGGCCGCCGGCCACCTCGACCTCCAGCTCGAACGGCCGCTGCGCGAGGTGCTGTTCGCCGCCGAGGGCACCCCCGAGGCCGCGCTGCTGCACCGCACCGCCTACACCCAGCCCGCCCTGTTCGCCGTCGAGGTCGCCCTCCACCGGCTCGTCGAGTCCTGGGGCCTGCGTCCCGACGCCGTCGCCGGACACTCCATCGGCGAGTTCGCGGCCGCGCACGCCGCCGGCGTGCTCACCCTCGCCGACGCCGCCCTGCTGGTCGCCGCCCGCGGCCGCCTGATGGAGGCACTGCCGGCCGGCGGCGCCATGGCCGCCGTCCAGGCCACCGAGGACGAGATCCGCACCACCCTCGCCGGCCGCGAGGCCGCCGTCACCGTCGCCGCGGTCAACGGCCCCGCCTCCGTCGTCGTCGCCGGCGACGAGGACGCCGTCCTCGCCGTCGCCGCCCACTGGGCCGAGCAGGGCCGCAAGACCCGCCGCCTGACGGTCAGCCACGCCTTCCACTCGCCGCACATGGACGCCGTGCTGGCGGAGTTCCGCCGCTGCGCCCAGGCCGTCTCGTACGCCGCACCCAAGATCCCGCTCGTCTCCACCCTCACCGGCCGGACCGTCACCGCTGAGGAGATCGGCGACCCCGAGTACTGGGTGCGCCACGTCCGCGAGGCCGTCCGCTACTGCGACGCCGTCCGGGCCCTGGAGGCCCAGGGCGTCACCACCTACCTGGAGCTCGGCCCCGAGGGGGTGCTCTCCGCGACGGGCCCGGACTGCCTCGCCGACCCGGACGCCGCCGTGTTCGTCCCGCTGCTGCGCGGCGACCGCCCCGAGGTGCACACCGCGACCGCCGCACTCGGCCAGGCCCACATCCGGGGCGCCGCCCCCGACTGGGACGCCGTCTTCGCCGGGCAGGGCGCGCGCCGCGTCGACCTGCCCACCTACGCCTTCCAGCAGGAGCGCTTCTGGCTCGCTCCCGGCTCCGACGGCGGTGACGTCACCGCCGTCGGCCTCGGCGCCGTCGACCACCCCCTGCTCGGCGCCGCCGTCGCGCTCGCCGACGGCGACGGCATCCTGTTCACCGGACGGATCGCCCTCGACACCCACCCCTGGCTGGCCGACCACGCCGTGCAGGGCAGCGTCCTGCTCCCCGGCACCGCCTTCGTCGAACTCGCCGTCCGCGCCGCCGAACAGGCCGGCTGCGGCCTCGTCGAGGAACTCACCCTGGAGGCGCCGCTGCTGCTGCCCGACCAGGGTGGCGTCCACCTGCAGATCGTGGTCGGCGGCGCCGACCGGACCGGCAGCCGCACCCTCTCCCTGCACTCGCGGCCCGAGCACGCCGACGCCGACGAGCCCTGGACCCGCCACGCCGGCGGCCTGCTCGCCCCCGCCGCCGACCCGGCCGGACCCGACCTCGCCGCCTGGCCCCCCGCCGACGCCCGGCCCGTCGACATCCAGGACGTCCGCGCCCGGCTCACCGACGCGGGCTTCGGCTACGGACCGGCCTTCCAGGGCCTGCGCGCCGTCTGGCTGCGCGGCACCGAGATCCTCGCCGAGATCGACCTGCCCGAGCCCGCCCTCGACGACGCCGACCGCTACGGCCTGCACCCCGCCCTGCTCGACGCCGCCCTGCACGCCCTCGGCGCGGACACCGCCGACGACGCCGTCCGCGGCGGCCTGCCGTTCTCCTGGCACGGCGTCACCCTGCACGCCGCCGGCGCCACCGCGCTGCGCCTGCGCGCCACCGTCCTCGGCCGCGGCGAGGTCGCCCTGGAAGCGGCCGACGCCACCGGGCAGCCCGTCCTGTCGGTGCGGTCCCTGGCACTGCGCGAGATCTCCGCCGAGCAGCTCGACGCCGCCCGCGCCGCCCGCAGCGACGCACTGTTCCGTGTCGAGTGGACGGCCCTGCCGGTCTCCGCCGCCACCACCGGGCGCTGGGCCGTCCTCGGCGCCGCCACCCCCGAGCTCGCCGCCCTCGGTGCCGAGCGGTACCCCGACCCGGCCGCCCTCACCGCCGCCGTCGAGGCCGGCCGCACCGCCCCCGACGCGGTGTTCCTGCCCGTCGGCCCCGTCGACGCCGAGCAGCCGGACGACCCGGCCGCCCTCCGCGCCGCCCTGCACCGGGCACTCGACGCGACCCGACAGTGGCTCGCCGACGACCGCCTCGGCTCCGCCCGCCTCGTCCTCACGACCGGCGGCACGGCCGACGGCCCCGGCGCCCTCGCCCGCGCCGCCGTCCGCGGCCTGATCCGCTCCGCCCAGCTGGAGCACCCCGACCGGCTCGTCCTGCTGGACCTCGACGCGCACGGCGTCCCCGGCGAGGTCCTGGCCGGGGCCCTCGCCTCCGGCGAACCCGAACTCGCGGTCCGCGAGGGCGCGGTGCACGTCCCCCGGCTCGCCCGGGCGCGTAGCGCCGCCGACCCGGCCGGGGCCGGCGCCGCCCCCGCGTTCGGCCCCGACGGCACCGTCGTGGTCACCGGCGCCTCCGGTGCCCTCGGCACCCTGGTCGCCCGCCACCTGGCGGCCGAGCACGGCGTCCGCAGCCTGCTGCTGCTCTCCCGCCGCGGCGCCGACGCCCCCGGCACCGCCGAACTCCTCGCCGACCTCGCCGAGCACGGCGCCGAGGCCACCGTCACCGCCTGCGACGTCTCCGACCGCGCAGCCCTCGCCGCCGCACTCGCCGGACACCGGCTCACCGGCGTCGTCCACACTGCGGGCGTCCTCGACGACGGCGTCCTCGACGCCCTCACCCCCGAGCGCCTCGACACCGTCCTGCGGCCCAAGGCCGACGCCGCCCTCCACCTCCACGAGCTGACCGCCGACCAGCCGCTCACCGCCTTCGTCCTCTTCTCCTCCAACGCCGGTGTGCTCGGCGGCCTCGGCCAGGCCAACTACGCGGCCGCCAACGCCGTCCTCGACGCCCTCGCCGAGCACCGTCGCGCCACCGGCCTGCCCGCCACCTCCCTCGCCTGGGGCCCGTGGGCCGACGGCGGGATGGCCGCCGGTCTCGACAGCGCCGACCTGCAGCGCCTCGCCCGCAGCGGCCTGACCGGCCTCGCCGACGACGAGGGCCTCGCCCTCTTCGACACCGCCACCGCGACCGCCGAACCGGTGCTCGTCCCGATGCGCCTGGACCTCGCCGCGCTGCGCGCCCAGGCCGCCGCCGGCACCCTCCCCGCCCAGCTGCGCGGCCTCGTCCGCACACCCACCCGGCGGACCGCCCGCGCCGGCCGCTCCGGCGGCACGGACCTGATGCGCCGCCTGGCCGGCCTCTCCGACGCCGAACTCGACCGCGAACTCCTCGAACTGCTGCGCGTGCGGGTCGCCGCCGTGCTCGGCCACGCGTCCTCCGACACCATCGACGCCGACCGGGCCTTCAACGAGCTCGGCTTCGACTCGCTGACCTCCGTCGAACTGCGCAACGAGCTGCACGCCGCCACCGGGCTGCGCCTGCCGCCCACGCTGATCTTCGACCACCCGACCCCCGCCGCGCTCGCCGCCCACCTGCGCACCGAGATCGCCGGCGCCGCGGAACAGCCCGCCCTTCCCGCGGCCGCCCCCGCCCGCCGCGACGACGAGCCGATCGCCATCGTCGGCATGGCCTGCCGCTACCCCGGCGGCGTCTCCTCGCCCGAGGAGCTGTGGCAGCTCGTCACCGGCGGCGTCGACGCCGTCTCCGCGTTCCCGTCCGGCCGCGGCTGGGACCTCGACCACCTCTTCGACCCCGACCCGGACCACCCCGGCACCTCGTACGCCGACCAGGGCGGCTTCCTGCACGGCGCCGGCCTGTTCGACGCCGCGTTCTTCGGGATCTCGCCGCGCGAGGCGCTCGCCATGGACCCGCAGCAGCGCCTGCTGCTGGAGACCTCCTGGGAGGCGTTCGAGCGGGCCGGCATCGACCCGGCGACGCTGCGCGGCAGCCGCACCGGCGTCTTCGCCGGCGTCATGTACCACGACTACGCGACCCGGCTCGGCGCCGTCCCCGAGGGCGTCGAGGGCTACCTCGGCACCGGCACCTCCGGCAGCATCGCCTCCGGCCGCGTCTCCTACACCTTCGGCCTCGAAGGGCCGGCCGTCACCGTCGACACCGCCTGCTCCTCCTCGCTGGTCGCGCTGCACCTCGCCGTCCAGGCGCTACGCCAGGGCGAGTGCACGATGGCCCTGGCCGGCGGTGTCACCGTCATGGCCACGCCCGAGGCGTTCGTCGACTTCAGCCGCCAGCGCGGCCTCGCCCGGGACGGCCGCTCCAAGTCCTTCTCCGCCGCCGCCGACGGCACCAGCTGGTCCGAGGGCGCGGGCATGCTCCTCGTCGAGCGGCTCTCCGACGCGCAGCGCAACGGCCACCCGGTGCTGGCGGTCGTCCGCGGCTCGGCGATCAACCAGGACGGTGCCTCCAACGGCCTCACCGCCCCCAACGGCCCCTCCCAGCAGCGGGTGATCCGCCAGGCCCTCGCCGACGCCGGCCTGACCGCCGCCGACGTGGACGCCGTCGAGGCGCACGGCACCGGCACCACCCTCGGCGACCCGATCGAGGCCCAGGCCCTGCTCGCCACCTACGGCCAGGACCACACCGACGACCGGCCGCTCTGGCTCGGCTCCCTCAAGTCCAACATCGGCCACACCCAGGCCGCCGCCGGCGTCGCCGGCATCATCAAGATGGTCATGGCGATGCAGCACGGGACGCTGCCGCAGAGCCTCCACCTCGACGAGCCCTCGCCCAACGTCGACTGGGCGTCCGGCGCGGTCGAACTGCTCACCGAGGCCCGCCCCTGGCCGGAGACCGGCCGTCCGCGCCGCGCCGGCATCTCCTCGTTCGGCTTCAGCGGCACCAACGCCCACACCATCGTGGAGCAGGCCCCGGCCGCCGTCCGCACCCGGAAGCCCGCCGACCAGGCCCCGGCCGTCCAGCCGTGGGTGCTCTCCGCGAAGAGCGAGGACGCGCTGCGCGAGCAGGCCCGCGCCCTGCTGACCCACCTGGACCGCACCGCCGGCACGCCCGCGGAGGCGACCGACGGCGACATCGCCCTCTCGCTCGCCACCGGCCGCGCCGCCCTGGAGCACCGGGCCGCCGTCATCGCCGAGGGCCGCGCCGACCTGCTGGCGGGCCTCGCGGCCCTGGCCGCCGGCGAGTCGAACGCCGACGTCCTGCAGGGCACCGTCACCGCCGGCCGCACCGCCTTCCTGTTCACCGGGCAGGGCAGCCAGCGGGCCGGCATGGCCGCGGAGCTGACGGCCGCCCACCCCGCCTTCGCGGCGGCCTTCGACGCGGTCTGCACCGAGCTCGACCGCCACCTGGACCGCCCGCTGCGCGAGGCGATCGCTGACGAGGCACTGATCGGCGAGACCGGCTGCACCCAGCCGGCGCTGTTCGCCGTCGAGGTGGCGCTGTTCCGCCTCCTCGAGTCCTGGGGGGTCCGCCCGGACTACCTGGCCGGCCACTCGATCGGCGAGCTGGCCGCGGCCCACGTCGCCGGGGTGTTCTCGCTCGCGGACGCGGCCCGGCTGGTCGCCGCGCGCGGCCGGCTGATGCAGGCGCTGCCGCGCGGCGGTGCGATGGTCGCGGTGCAGGCCACCGAGGAGGAGGTGCTGCCGCTGCTGACCGAGGGCGTCGGCATCGCCGCGGTCAACGGCCCGACCTCCGTGGTGATCTCCGGTGCCGAGGACGCCGTCCAGGCCGTGGTCGCCGGCCTGGCGGGCCGCCGCACCAAGCGCCTGACCGTCAGCCACGCCTTCCACTCCCCGCTGATGGACGGCATGCTGGACGACTTCCGCGCCGTCGCCGAGGAGATCACCTACGAATTCCCGCGGATTCCGATCGTCTCCACCCTCACCGGCGCACTCGCCTCGACCGAGCTGACCGACCCCGAGTACTGGGTGCGGCACGTCCGCGAGGCCGTCCGCTTCGCCGACGCCGTCTCCGTCCTCGATGGCCGGGGCGTCCGCACCTACCTGGAACTGGGCCCCGACGGGGTGCTCTCCGGGATGGGCCAGGACTGCGTCACCGAGGACGCCCTCTTCACCCCGGCCCTGCGCGCCGGACGCCCGGAGACCCGCACCCTCACCACCGCCCTCACCCTGCTGCACCTGCGCGGGACCGCCGTCGACTGGCCTGCCGTCTTCGCCGGCCGCGGCAACCAGCGCGTCGACCTGCCCACCTACGCCTTCCAGCGCCAGTGGTACTGGCTGGAGAACCTGGCCGCCCCCGCGCCCGCCGCGGCCGCGGTCGACGCCGTCGACGCCCGCTTCTGGGAAGCCGTCGACACCGGCGACCTCGACGCGCTCTCCAGCACCCTCGACCTCAGCGGCGACCAGCCCCTCAGCTCGGTGCTCCCGGCCCTCTCCGCCTGGCGCCGCCGGACCCGCGAGCAGGCCACCACCGACGCCTGGCGCTACCGCGCCACCTGGAAGCCGATCGGCGAGGCCGCCACCGCGCTGACCGCCGGCGTCTGGCTGCTCGCCGTCCCGGCCGGCTCGGCCGAGGACACCGCCGTGCTCGGCACGGTGCAGGCCCTCACCGAGCGCGGCGTGGACGTTCGCCCGATCGAGCTGGACGCCGCCCGCACCGACCGTTCGGGTCTGACCGAACTCCTCGGACAGCGCGTCGCCGACGGCGCAGCCGTCGCAGGCGTCCTGTCGCTGCTCGCCCTCGACGAGCGCCGGACCGACGGCGTGTCGACCGGCCTGCTGCTCACCACCCTGCTCGTCCAGGCGCTGGGCGATGCCGGTGTCGATGCGCCGTTGTGGTGTGTGACGCGGGGTGCGGTGGCCACGGGTCGTTCGGAGCGGGTGGCGGATCCGGTGCAGGCGCAGGTGTGGGGTCTGGGCCGGGTGGTGGCCTTGGAGCATCCGGAGCGTTGGGGTGGCCTGGTCGACCTGCCGGAGGTGCTGGACGGGCGGATCTTCGCCCGGTTGGCGGGTGTG
>NZ_JBEOSA010000091.1:0-30646 GCF_040302625.1 Kitasatospora sp. NPDC097643
GCGCCCCCCCCCCGCCCCGCGCCCCGGCCCGGGCCGCTCCCGCCACCCCCCCCGGCCCCGGCCGCGGCCTTCGCGCGTCCCCTGCGTGCTGCTATCCGCCGAGCTCGGCCAGCGTCGCGTCCAGCCAGGCGCGTTCGGCCTCCGTGGTGGCGCGGGCGATCAGCAGCAGCCCGCGCCGGAAGGGGTCGGTGAACTCCTCGGCACCGATCGGCCGGTCGCCGTCGTAGAAGAAGCTCGCCGGTTCGGCGAGGAAGGCCAGCCGGCGGCGCAGGACGGCGGCCTGGGCGGTGGGGTCGTCGAGGTGGCGGAGGAAGGCGAGCAGGGTGAACCACCGGTTCTCGTCGCTGATGTCGAGCGGCTCGGGGTCGCGCAGGCGGTCGAGCAGGGCCGTCCGGCCGGCCGCGGTGAGGTGCAGGGTGTGCCGGGGCGCGGCGGTGGTGCCGGGTTCGGTCTCCCGGACGAGCAGTCCGTCGGTCTCCAGGCGCTTGATCGCGGGATAGAGCGTGCCGTCGCTGATCGGGCGGACGTGGCCGGTGAGCGCGGCGAGGTGGCGGCGCAGCTCGTAGCCGTGCAGGGGTCGGTCGTGGAGGAATCCGAGGATCGCGAGCTTCAGCATGGGTTCACTCTCCCAGACCCGTCCCTCGGTACGTGGGTATGTCGGTGGTGAGATATATCGGTGTTGCTATACCTCGATGCCGATGTATGGTCTTCCGTGTTCCGCCCGGTTCCGCACCCGAGGAGTTCCGTGATGCGCCACGCCCCCGTCACCCCGAACGGCGACCTGATCCGCTGGATCGAACTGCCCGGCGCCGAACCCGCCCGGCTCTACCTGCACGGCCTCGGCGCCACCTCGCCGGTCTACTTCGCCGCGGCCGCCGCGCACCCGCTGCTCGCCGGGCGGCGCTCGCTGCTGCTCGACCTGCTGGGCTTCGGCATCAGCGACCGGCCCGTCGACTTCGGGTACTCCCTGGAGGAGCACGCCGACGCGGTCGCCGCCGCCCTCACCGCCGAGGGCCTGTCCGGCGTCGAGGTGGTCGGCCACAGCATGGGCGGCGCGGTCGCCGTCGTCCTCGCCCACCGGCACCCGCAGCTGGTGGCGAGGCTTCTGCTGGTGGACTCCAACCTGGACCCGGTCACCCCCGCCCGGCGCCCCGGCAGCAGCGGCATCGCGACCTTCACCGAGGCGGAGTTCCTGGCCGGCGGGCGGGAGCAGGTCGCCGAGTGGGTCGGTCCGTTCTGGTGGGCCACGATGCGCCTGGCCGGCCCCGAGGCGCTGCACCGCAGCGCCGTCAACCTGGCCCGCGGCACCGTTCCGACCGTGCGCGAGCTGCTGCTCGACCTCGACCTCCCGCGCACCTTCCTGCACCCCGAAGCCGACGGCGAACCCGAGGGCGCCGACGGGCTCCGCGCCGCGGGCGTGCACCTGGCGGCCGTCCCGGACAGTGGGCACAACATCATGCTCGACAACCCCGAGGGCTTCGCCGCGGCGGCCGCCGTCGCGCTCGCCGACCAGGCCTGACCGAAATCGAAGAGGAGCGCGCGCAATGCCCGTTGAGGTCCCGCCGGCCTCGCCGAGGTGCCTCGGACCCCCGGGCCGTTGCCGACCAGCCGGTTCGCCCGCAGCGCCGGTTCGTCAAGCGCTCCGGCCCTGGGCACTCCGAGGTGGGCGACGCCGCGCCGCCGCCCGAGGTCCTGAACGCTGGTCAGCGGCCCCGGCCGCACCACCAGCAGCTCACGCACCGGCCCCGTCTTCCCGTCGTGCCGTCCGCGCCTCGACCCGTCCCGCCAACCCCGTCAGCCCCGTCGCCCCCGTCAGCCCCGTACCGCCGTGAACCGGACCCGCACCCCCGGCGCCAGCAGTGCGGCCGGCTCGCGCCCGGTGTCCCAGAGCGCGAGCGCCGTCCGCCCGAGCAGCTGCCAGCCGCCGGGGGAGGAGCGCGGGTAGACGCCGGTGTACGGGCCGGCCAGGGCGACCGAGCCGGCCGGGACGGCGCTGCGCGGGGTGGTCCGGCGCGGCACCTCGTACTGCGGCGGCAGGCCGCTGAGGTAGCCGAAGCCGGGGGCGAAGCCGCAGAACGCCACCGCGTACTCGGGCCCGGTGTGGATCCGCACGGCCGCTTCCTCGGACACCCCCCACAGCGCCGCGACCTCACCGAGGTCGGTGCCGTCGTACACGGTCGGGACCTCGACGAGCGGCCCGGTCGTCGGCGCGACCGCGGCCGCCGGGGCGGTGCGCAGCCGCGCGGCCAGGGCGGTCAGGTCGGTGACGCCGTCCAGCAGCACCGTGCGCGCGGCCGGGACGATCTCCTCGACCCCGCCGAGCGTGCCCGCCGCCTGCTCCGCCCGCAGCCGGGCGTAGAGCGCGGTGACCGCGGGGGCGTCGGCGAGTTCGACCAGTAGCGCGCGCTCGCCGACGCGCCGGACGGTGACGCCCGGTGCTCCGCCGGTGCCGCCGGTCTCCCCGCCGGTGGCGCCGGACGTCACGTGAAGGCCTCCACCCGGACGCCGGCGGAGGCGAGGGCGCCGCGGATCCGCCAGGCGAGCTGGGCGGCGCCGGGGGTGTCGCCGTGGACGCACAGGGAGCGGGCCTCGACGGCGATCCGCTCGCCGCCGACCGCCTCCAGCGCGCGGTCCCGGGCGATGCCGACGGCGCGGGTGATCACCGATTCGGGGTCGTGCACCACGGCGCCCGGGTCGCGGCGCGGGACGAGGGTGCCGGTCCAGGTGTACGCGCGGTCGGCGAACGCCTCGGTGACGACGGGCAGCCCGACGCCCTCGGCGACCTCGAGCAGCCGGGAGCCGGGCAGGCCGAGCACGGGCAGCGGCCCGTCGCAGACCGCCCCGGCCCGCAGCACGCCGGCGACGACCGCCTCGGCCTGTTCGGAGTCGGTGACCACTCGGTTGTAGAGGGCGCCGTGCGGCTTGACGTAGGAGACCCGGGAGCCGGCGGCGCGGGCGAACACCTGGAGGGCGCCGATCTGGTAGGCGATCTCGTCGGCGAGCTCCTCCGGGGGGACGTCCATCGCGCGGCGCCCGAAGCCCGCGAGGTCCTGGTAGGAGACCTGGGCGCCGATCCGGACGCCGCGTTCGGCGGCCAGCGCGCAGACCCGGCGCATGGTCGACGGATCCCCCGCGTGGAAGCCGCAGGCGACGTTGGCGCTGGTCACCACGGACAGCAGCGCCTCGTCGTCGGTCAGCGTCCAGCGTCCGAACCCCTCACCGAGGTCCGCATTGAGATCGATCACCGCATCGGCCACGCCCGTCCGCCTCCCAGCAGCTGTTGAGCCAGATGGTAGGGCCTGTCCGTGAAGGCCGGTGTTCGTGACCCGGAGGCCGGACCGCCCGGGGGCGCGCGCCCCTCTGCCGCGCGCCCCCAAGCAGTGCCCTTCGACCATCCGAGTCCCGCCCGGTATCAGGCGGTGGCCGGTGCCTGCCGGGCGGAACGTTCCAGCGGCCGCAGCGCCCGGAGCACGATCAGCAGGGGGATCACCCCAATGACCCCGAACGACATGTCGACAAACCGCCAGTAGAGCGGGATCCCCCGGATCGGCCCGCAGACCAGCGCCAGCGGGATGATCGCGCCGCACGCCAGGACGGCCCAGCGGATCACCCAGATGTTGCGCACCGGGTCCTTGATCGGCCCCCAGAACGCGGCCGCGATCACCAGGTGCGCGAAGGCGAGCCAGTCGGTGCCGTAGGCCAGGAAGGGGTAGCGCGCATTGGTCTCGGTGACGCCCGTGCGGATCCGCTCGGTCCACTCCAGCACGGCGGGGAAATGGTCGGTCAGCGGCGCCGCCGGTCCGGACGCGAGCTCCGCCAGCCACCGGGTCTCGGTCTCCAGCGGAAAGGCGGTCAGGCCGCTCAGCACCAGGCAGACCACGAAGATCCGGAGCCACCGTCGGACCTTCCGGAGGATGACCGTCGAGTCGCCGTCCATGTCGCGAACCTCCATGCCGAAGAGGAGGCGGGGCCTTGTCCCGTCTCTGCGGGACCGACTCTAGACCCACCTTTTGAACGTGTTCAACTCGATCGGGGAGGCCCCGGGACGCACCGATGCCCGGGCACCCTCGGGGGCCCGGGCATCGGAGCGGGCGGCTACGCGGTGTACGTGTACGTCACCGGCGCGCTGGTCCCGCCCGCCGTCGTCACCACGACGCTCACCGGGCCGGGGCCGGCGGCCGGCGGCGCGGTCACCGAGCAGAACTTCGGGCCGCAGGAGGTGTGCAGGCCCGGCACACCACCGAACGTCACCGTCCCGTACGTCAGGTTGGTGCCGATGACGTACGTCTGCGTGCCGCCGGCGGCCGGGCCGCCGGTGGTGGTCAGGGAGGTGACCACGGGCGCGGGCGGCGCCGGGGGAGCGGCGCCGGTGTAGTCGAAGGTGACCGGCGCCGCGGCCGTGCCGCCGGGTGTCACCACGCTGACGGGCGCGCTGCCCGAGCCGCCGGGCGTGGTGACCGTGCACGCGGTGTCGGTGCAGCTGCCGGGCGCCGGGACGCCGCCGACCAGCACCATGCCGTGGGTCAGGTTGCTTCCGCTGACGGTCACCGCGGTGCCGCCCGCGCCCGGGCCGGTCGCGGTGTCCAGACCGGCGACGGCCGGCGGCGCCTGGACGACCGGAGCGGGCGTGCTCCCGTCCAGGGTGGCGACGGCGATGTGCCCGGTCGGGTCGGTGTCGTTGGGGTTGCCCACCGTCGCGACGATCCGGCCGGTCGACTGCTGGGTGCCGTTGCCGTACACCTTCAGCTTCATGAACTCGTAGCGGCCGGGCGTCCGGGTGGCGACGAGGACGGCCTCCAGGTGGCGGCCGTCGGGGGAGACGGTCTCGGTGAAGGTGTAGTCGTACGGCGTGGAGTAGAACATCGCGCCGTCGGTGGTCAGCCCCGGCGGCAGGTCGACGGTGATGTGGGTCGGCCCGGTGAGGTCCTGGGTGCCGGCGGAGGTCCAGCCGACCGAGAACTGGCCGGGGCCGGGCGGGGTCGTACTGGGGAGGTAGCCGTTCAGGGAGACGGTCACGTGCTGTGCCGAGCTCGATGCGGCGGTGGCCGTGGCGGCCGTGGCTGCCGTGGCACCGGCGGCCCCGGCTGCGAGGGTGGTCACGGACAGCGCGGCGGCGAGGCCCGCTTTTGCCAGTCGGGTGATCATGGGTCGATCATCACCGAACTACCGCGCCGCCCTCACGCTTTTCTCGAATGCCGGTTCGGGAATGGCGGAATCCCGTTCTGAATCGGCTCCGCGCACCGCCACTGGCCTGCCGCTCCGCCCACCCGCAAGGCTCGTTTCGGTCGATGTCGGTGCGAACCTCTAATCTTGTCCACCGTGACCGCCATCGCAGACCCGCCCACCGAGCACGGCCTCCGGCCGCCCGCCGGGCCCGCCGCCGTACGGCCCGCGCCCGGCCCCGCCGCCGACGAGGGCCTGGCCCGCCGGCTCAAGGCGCTGGCCTGCACCGCCCCGCTGCACGACCTGGACAGCCGCAAGGTCAACCTGGCCGGCGAGTACGGCGGCTACGCGATGGCCGAGGTCGGCCTCGCCGCGATCGACCTGGTCACCCTGCACATGGACTTCGACACCGGGGCCGACCGCGAGATAGTGCTCGCCCGGCTGCTGCCCCGGGTCGCCGCCCAGGCGGTCGGCCGCCCCGCCGCCGAGCACGAGCGGGTCGCCCGCTGGGTGCTGGAGTCGCTGATCAACGTCGGCAGCGTGGACCGCGGCTTCCGCGCCGTCTACGGCACCTTCGGCGCGGACGGCGCGTACGTCCGGCGCGACTACGACTTCAAGCTGATCGAGGAGGTCCCCGGCCCCGACGGCGGCGTCTACCTGCGCACCACCGACGAGGCGGTCAACGTCCTGGTCGGCGCGCTCGACACCGACGTCACCTCGGCCCAGATCGCCGCCGAGGTCAAGCTGGAGGTGCTGATCCGCCGCGGCCGCCTGGCCGACGCCCAGCTCGCCGCCGAGCAGGCCCGCTACCGCACCGTCCAGTACGCCGAGACGCTGCGCCGCGCCCTGGACGCCACCCGTCGCAACGTCCGCGCGGTCGACTGGATGCGCACCATCCCCGACCTCATCGACGAGGCGCTGGACCACATCGCCGACCGCTACCGGCACGAGAACGCGATTCTCACCAACATCCGCAAGGCCCGCGACGAGGCCGAGCCGCACACCGCCGAAGGGGCCGAGCACAAGCGCCGCGCCGCCGAGCTGCTCGACATCGTCAAGGACTGCATCCGCCGCCACACCAAGCTGCAGACCCGCCTGCTGGAGGCCGGCCCGCTGTTCCGCGCCGAGCAGGACCGGCAGGCCTTCGCCACCCCCGGCGCCCGCAGCGGTGTCGACCTGTACGGGCAGCTGCTCGCCCCGGTGCTGCGACTGCCGGTCGAGCAGGCCGTCCGCCCCACCGACGCCTTCTTCGCCCGCGGCGCCGGTCTGCGCACCCCCGCCTCCGTCCGGGTCGCCGACCTGGTCGACCTGCTGCTCACCCCGCCCGTCGAGCGCGAGCACCTCGGCGCCGAGCTGCCCGACCCGGACCTGGTCGCCACCCCGGACGACAGCCGCTTCTCCGAAGCCCAGCTGGAGGCCGCCCTGGTCCTGCTCGACCTGCCCGCCGACGCCCCGCGCCGGCTCTCCGGCCTGCTCGCCGAGGCCCGCAAACAGGACCCGGACCTGCCCTACCTGGTCGCCCTGCTGGCCGTCCACGCCGCCAGCCCGCCGGTCGGCACCGCCTACCGGCAGGGCGAGGAGCGCCTGCTGTTCGCCGTGGACGACGGCACCCCGCTGCGCGACCCGGAGTTCGGCGGCGCCGACCTGATCGTCGGCAGCGCCCTGCTCGACGCGGTCGGCATGGCCGCCGACCGCAAGGACGCCGGCTGACGGGGCCCGACCCCGACCCAGCACCGGCACCACCCGGCCGACGGGGCCCGACCCCGACCCGCCACCAGCCCCACCCGTACCGCCAGATCACCCCGCAACAGCCCCGAGGAGCACCGCCCGTGACGACCCACCACGACACGTCCTGGGCGGCCGAGACCGAACCCGCGGCCCCCGCGCCGATCACCCCGGCCGATGTCGCCGACGCCGCCCGGCTGGTCTCCTTCGGCCTCCAGGCCAAGCTGCTCCCCGCCCGCGACGCCGAGTACGCCGAACTCGTCCGCCGCCACCGCGAGGACCCGCCGTTCGCCCGGCTCGCCGACGCCGTCGCCACCGGCATGGGCCTGGTCGTCCTGGAGGTCTCCCCGCGGGCCGGCATGGCCGTCGCCGCCGCCGAGGACTCGCTGTTCGCCGTCCGGATGGGCGACTACTCGCGCCGCGCCGCCTCCGAGTCCACCGACCGCTTCCTGCACGGCCTGGCCCACCTCGCCGTCGCCGCGATGGCCTTCCCCCGCCCCGAGGACCTCGCCGACGACGGCTACCTCGGCCGGATCACCGTCAACGGCGTCGACTCCTTCGTCCGCCAGGCCTGCCGCCGTCTGGAGGAGCAGGCCGACGCCGCCGGCGACAACACCGACCCGCAGTCCGACGCCCCCGGCCTGGAGGCCGCCTGGCGGGTCTGGGCCCGGCGCACCGCCACCGGCGCCACCAAGGACGCCCGCCGGCTGTCCGGCTCCACCATCGGCATCGTCGCCAAGGCGGTGCTGTTCCTGGTCGACTCCGGCTTCCTGCAGAAGGTCTCCGACGACTCCGGCGGCACCTACCGCACCACCGCCCGCTACCAGCTCCAGGTCCGCGACCTGGCCGGCAGCGCCGCGATGGCCGAACTGCTCGACCTCGGCGTCGTCCCGGTGTCCGACGGCACCGCCAGCCTGCTGCCCCCGGACACCGGCGACGAGCTGGTCGCCGACGCCGGCCTGCCGTTCCACTCGCTCTGACCAACCCCCCGTCACGGAAGCCACGGAGAACCGCCGCACATGTACGAGCTCAACCGGGTCCGCCTCTACTCGATCGGACCGGCCGGCGCCCGCTACGCCGACACGGTGCTCGACCTGCGCGGCGTCGGCGAGCCGGTCGCCGACCCGGCGCCGCAGCAGATCGGCCTGTTCGGCGAGGACACCGAGGGCCCGGTCCGCCGCCCGGCCCCGGCCGGCGTGCTCTTCCTGGAGAACGGCGGCGGCAAGTCCGTCCTGCTCAAGCTGATCTTCTCGGTGATGCTTCCCGGCCACCGCAACACCCTCGGCGGCGCCAGCTCCGGCGTGCTGCGCAAGTTCCTGCTCGCCGACGACTGCGGCCACGTCGCCCTGGAGTGGCAGCACACCGTCACCGGCGAGCTGATCGTGGTCGGCAAGGTCAGCGAGTGGCGCGGCCGCCAGGTCTCCTCCGACCCGCGCAAGTTCGCCGAGACCTGGTACTCCTTCCGCCCCGGCCCCGGCCTCACCCTGGACTCGCTGCCGGTCGCCGAGCGGGTCAGCCTGGCCGGCGACCAGAAGGCCCGCGGCCGCCGCCGCACCATGAAGGGCTTCCGCGACGCCCTCACCGAGGCCGGCAAGGCCCACCCCCACCTCGACCTGGTCTTCGAGGACGGCCACGACCGCTGGACCGAACACCTCGGCGAACTCGGCCTCGACCCCGAACTCTTCCGCTACCAGCGCGAGATGAACGCCGACGAGGGCGAGGCCGCCGGCCTCTTCGCGGTCAAGCACGACAGCGACTTCACCGACCTGCTGCTGCGCGCCGTCACCGACACCCGCGACACCGACGGCCTTGCCGACCTCGTCCACGGCTTCGCCGCCAAGCTCGGCCGCCGCGCCGAACTCACCGCCGAACGCGACTTCACCGCGGGCTCCCTGGACCTGCTGGAACGCATCGTCGAGGCCACCGGCGCCCGCGAGAGCGTCCGCGAGGCCCACCGCACCGCCGAGCGCCGCTCCCGCCGCCTCGCCCACGCCCTCACCTCCCGCGCCGCCGCCGAACGCGACCGTGCCCAGGACCTCGCGATCGAGGTCGCCGCCGCCGCGAGCGCCGTCACCGCCGCCGAGGCCGACCGCACACGGCACACCCTGATCACCGCCGAACTCACCCACCGGCACGCCACCCTGGGCCTGGCCGCCGCCACCGCCGACGCCGCCGCGCTGCGCCGCGAACTCATCGACGCCCGCACCCTGCACTCCGCCTGGCAGGCCGCCGAGGCGGTACTGCGCCAGCGCGCCGCCGCCGACCGGGTCGCCCGGGTCGCCGCCGCCATCCGCGAGGCCGAGCTGGACGCCGCCCCCGCGCTCGCCGCCCGCGCCCGCGCCGCCACCGCCCTCGCCCGCGCCCTGGAGGCCGCCGCCGCGGCCGCCGAGGCCCGCGCCGACACCGAGGAGGAGCGCGCCGGCGAGCTCCAGGAGGACGGCGCCAAGGCCCAGTCCGACGCCACCGAGGCCGCCACCGCCGCCCAGAAGGCCCGCAGCGAGGCCGAGCACCTGCGCCAGCGCCTCGCCGAGGTCGAGCAGGAGACCGAGGCCGCCGTCCAGGCCGGCTTCATCGACTCCGACGGCGACGTCGACCCCGCCCGGGCCGCGCTGCACGCCGCCGACGTCGAGCAGGCCGCCAGCGCCGCGCTCGCCCAGGCCCGTACCGCGGCCGAGGCCTGCGCGGCCCGGCTGCGCGAGACCTCCGCCGCCACCGGCCGCGCCGAACTCGCCGCCGAACGCGCCGGGGACGCCCGCAAGGCCGCCGGCCGGGCGCTCGCCGCCGAGCAGCGCACCGCCGCCCTGCTCGCCACCGAGCCGCGGCTCGCCGACCTGCTCTCCCTGACGCCGTACCAAGAGGGCGCCGAGGAGGGCGCCGGCTTCCTCACCCCCGCCGTCCTCGACCGCAACGCCGAGTACCTGCGCGAACTCCTCGACGAGTCCATCGCCACCGCCGAGCGCACCCTCTTCGACCTGCGCACCGCCGCCGCCGACGACTCCCGCATCCTCGCCGCCCTCGGTGACGGCGGGCTGCTGCCGCCCGGCCCGGACGTCCTGGCCACCGTCGAGTTCCTCGGCGAGCACGGCATCCCCGCCCTGCCCGGCTGGCGCTACCTCGCCCAGTCGGTCGACCCGGCCGACCACGAGGCGATCCTCGCCGCCCGGCCCGAACTCGTCGACGGCGTGGTCGTCACCGACGCGGGCTCGCTGGAGCGGGCCCGCGAGGCCCTGCAGTCCGCCGCCCTGCTGCCCCGCTCCACCGTCGCGGTCGGCGCCGCCGCCGCGCTGATCGCGCCGATCACCGACGAGCCGGCCTTCTTCCTGGTGCCGCCGAACCCGGCCATGCACGACGAGTCCGCCGCCGACGACGAGCGCCGCGAACTGCGCGCCCGGGCCGCCGCCCGCGAGGAGCACATCCGCGAACTCGCCGCCCGCCTCGGCGCCGACCGGGCCCTCGCCGCCCGCCTGGCCTCCTGGCACGCGTCCTGCCCGCCCGGCACCCTCGCCGAACTCGCCGCCGCCGCCGAGGCCGCCCGCGCGCACGCCGAGCAGGCCGCCGCCACCCTCACCACCCTGCGCGCCGAGCACGACGAGGCCGAGACCGACCACGCCGCCGCCGCCTCCGCCCACGAGGAGCACCGCGAGGCCGCCCAGCGCGCCCGCCGCCGCGCCGACGCCCTCTCCGGCCTCGCCTTCCGGCTGCGCGAACGCGCCACCTGGGCCCGCCGCCAGCGCGAACTCACCGAGGACGCCGCCGAGTGCGACCGCCGCCAGGCCGTCCGCGCCGAACGCGCCCGCACCTGCGACGAGGACCGCCGCGCCGCCCAGCGCGCCGCCGACGACGCCCGCCGCACCGCGCGCGCCCTCCGCGCCGAACGCGCCGAGATCCCGGCCGCCGAGCAGTCCGACGAGCCCGCCGAGACCGCGCCCGCCGCCCTGCCCGCCCTGCGCGAGGCCTATCGCGCCGCCTCCCAGCTGTACGAGAAGGTCGGCGTCGGCGCCGACCTGCGCGCCGAGCAGGCCCGCGCCGAGGGCGACGAGGCCGCCGCCGCGGCCGAACTCGACCGCCTCACCAACAAGGTGCGCACCCGCGCCGAGGAGCTGCTCTCCAGCCCCGACGGCGCCGACGGCCCCGCCCGCCAGGCCGCCGCCGCCCGCGCCGAGGAGCTGGTCGCCACCATCGAGGCCCGCTCCGCCGCCGCCAGCGAGCAGCTCGGCCGCCTGCGCGGCGAGGCCGAACGCTCCGCCCCCGCCGACGGCGAGGCCCACACCGAGCTGCCCGAGGACCTCGTCCCCACCGACCCCGAGCACGCCCAGGCCCTGCTGCGCACCGCCACCAGCCGGCTCGCCGAACGCCGCGAGGCCCTGGACGCCGCCCGCACTGCGCTGACCGACCTCCAGCGCACCTTCGACTCCGCGCAGTCCGCCGCCGCCGCGTTCGACGAACTGGCCGGCCAGCTCCGCGACGGCCTGCGCGAGCACCCGGAGGACGACGGCCAGCCGGTCGAGCCCTACCTCGGCTCGCTGCCGGACGCCCGGACCGCCGCCACCGAGGCCCGCCGCACCCTGCGCACCGCGGCCGGCGAGCTGTCCTCCGCCGAACTCGCCGTCCGCGACGCCTCCGACGCCCTGGTCCGGCACGCCAACGCCGCCCGCTACGAGGCCGTCCGTACCCCGGCCCGCCAGCAGATCCGCGAGCTGCCCGCCTCCGCGCTGCCCGAGCACGCCGCCGCCTGGGCCGCCGCCTTCGCCCCCCGGCTGCGCGTGCTCACCGACGAACTCGCCCAGTTGGAGAAGAACCGCGGCTCGATCGTCGACCGGCTGCGCGGCCTGGTGGAGTCCTCGCTCACCACGCTGCGCGCCGCCCAGCGGCTGTCGCGGCTGCCCGAGGGCCTGGGGGAGTGGTCCGGCCAGGAGTTCCTGCGGATCCGCTTCGAGGACCCGGACCACGCCACCCTGGTCGAGCGCCTGGGCGAGGTGATCGACGAGGCGACCCGGGCCGCCGTCAAGAAGAACAGCGACCTGCGCCGCGACGGCATGTCCCTGCTGCTGCGCGGGGTCGCCGCCGCGATCGGCCCCAAGGGCGTCAGCGTCGAGATCCTCAAGCCGGACGCGGTGCTGCGCGCCGAGCGGGTCGGCGTCGGCCAGATGTCCGACGTCTTCTCCGGCGGCCAGCTGCTCACCGCCGCCATCGCGCTCTACTGCACCATGGCGGCGCTGCGCGCCAACGACCGCGGCCAGTCCCAGCTGCGGCACGCCGGCACGCTGTTCCTGGACAACCCGATCGGCCGCGCCAACGCCACCTACCTGCTGGAGCTCCAGCGGGCCGTGGCCGACGCCCTCGGCGTCCAACTGATCTACACCACCGGCCTGTTCGACACCACCGCGCTGGCCGAGTTCCCGCTGGTGATCCGGCTGCGCAACGACGCCGATCTGCGGGCCGGCCTCAAGTACATCTCGGTGGAGGAGCACCTGCGGCCGGGCCTGCCCGCCCCGCAGGACCCGGACGGCCCGGCGATCCACGGCGAGATCACCGCCACCCGGATGTTCAAGCGCCCCGCCGAGGTACCGGTGCAACCCTGAACTGGCTAGCGTGGCGGGCATGCTGACGATCGCTCACCTCAGTGACATCCACCTCGGCCAGGAGCACCGCCGGGACGGCGGTAGGCGCGCCCGGCGGCGGGCCGGGCAGGTGATGGCGTACCTCAACGCCCTGCCCGGCCCGCTCGACGCGGTGCTGGTCACCGGCGACCTCGCCGACCACGGCCTGCCCGGCGAGTACGAGCAGGTCGCCAAGGTGCTGGCCTCCCGGCACCCGGTGCTCACCTGCCCCGGCAACCACGACCGCCGGGCGCCGTACCGGGAGGTGCTGCTCGGCGAGGTCCCGGGGGAGGGGCCGATCAACCGGCTGCACCAACTGCCGGGCGCGGACGTGCTGATGCTCGACTCGTCGATACCGGGCCGGGACGACGGCCGGCTCGACGAGGAGACGCTGGACTGGCTGGACGCCAGGCTCGCGGGCGGCCGCACCGACCTGCCGGCGCTGGTCGCCTTCCACCACCCGCCGGTCGAACTGCACATCCCCACCGTCGACCGGGTCCGCCAGTTCGGCGAGGCAGGCCTGGCCCGGGTCCTGCGCCGGCACCCCCGGGTGGCCGCGCTGCTCTGCGGCCACTCCCACACCGGCGCCGCCACCACCTTCGCCGGGCTGCCGGTGCTGGTCGCGCCGGGCGTGGTCTCCACCGTCACGCTGCCCTGCGAGGGCGGGCGGGGCATCTCCTTCGACCAGCCGCCGATGCTCGCCTTCCACGTCCTGGACGGCGACCGCCGGCTCACCACCCACTACCGGGCCGTCCCCGAGAGCTGAACCCGGCCCTATGCGGTGGGCATCCGCGGCTGCGGGCGCGGCGGCCCGCCGGGGCGGGGGAGCGGCGGCAGGGCGGGCGAGGGGCCCGGCGCGGGCCGCACCGGCGCCGGCCACGCGCCCGCCGTCCACGCGCCCGCCGTCCGGGCGGCCGCCTCCTCGGCCGCCCGCAGCCGCTGCGCGGCGACCTGGCGCGAGATCAGGATCTCCAGCAGGCACCACATGGTGCCGAACACCCCGAGCCCCATCGCCATCAGCGCGGGCGTCATCAGCCAACTCCCCGCGTACGAGGCCAGCGTCGCCACCACCACCCCGACCAGGGTGAAGGACAGGCAGAGCACGGCCCGGACGGCGGCGGCGCGCACCTCGTCGGGCAGGCGGCGACGGCGGCGTGGCACGGACATCGAGCGACCCCCAGGCGCGACGACGGCGGCGGACACGGGACGGGCGCACGCGAAATGCGCCCCCGGTGCGAACTCTGCCCCACCGGAGGCGGACCATGCGTCCGAATTCACCGAACTGACGCCAAATCGTGTGATCCAGCCCGGTTTGTGGAGCCGTCAGTCCTGGAGTCGCCAGCCCGTGGAGCCGTCAGCCGTGGGTCCGTGAGCCGTCAGCCCAGCTGCTGGTTCAGCTCCGCCAGCGCGCCGGTGACGATGGTCCGCATCGCCTGTTCGGCCCGGTCGGCGTCGCCCGCGCAGACCGCCTCCGCGACCTCGCGGTGCAGCCGGATCGCGTACGGCTCCGGCTGATGGGGCATCAGATGGTACTCGGTCCGGCCGGTGAGCACCGCCCCGACGGTGTCGCCGAGGTGCGCGAACATCTCGTTGCCGGAGGCCCGCAGCACGGTGGCGTGGAAGGCGATGTCGTGCCGGAGGAAGGTGGCCAGGTCGGCCGCCCGCGCCGACACCGTCAACTCGACGGCCAGTGCGCTCAGTTCACGCCGGTCGTCATCGCTCGCGTGCACCGCGGCGAGCGCGGCCGCGGCCGGTTCGACGGCCACCCGCAGTGAGCCGAGCGAGCGCAACTGGGCCGGGCGGTCCGCGCCGGCCAGCCGCCAGCGGATCACCATCGGGTCGAAGACGTCCCACAGGGACTTCGGCTGCACGGTGATCCCGACCCGCCGCCGGGACGCCACCATGCGCATCCCCTCCAGGATCCGCACCGCCTCCCGGACCACCGTCCGGGACACCCCGAACCGCCCCTCCAGCTCCTCCCCGCGCAGCACCGCGCCCTCGGGGATCTCGCCGGACGCGATCGCCGGCCCGAGTTCGTCAAGCAGTCGGCCGGGCAGCCCCTGGATCTCCATCCGCCCAGCCTAGACGGCGGCCCCACGGCCGACGCCGTCACCTCTCGCCGCCGCGGCCCCCGGCCGCAAAAGTATGACGATTTGGTTTCCGGCACTTGAATACGTCATATCTTTAGGGCGATAGTGGCGGCCAGGCAACGAAGGAGCACCACCCATGGCTCTCAGCGTCGAGAACCACGACCTCCCGGCAGCCCCTCCCACGGTCGTGGTGATGGGCGTCTCCGGTGTCGGCAAGACCACCCTGGCCCGCCTGCTGGCCGCTCGCCTCGACCTCCCCTTCGCCGAGGCGGACGACTTCCACCCCGCCGCCAACATCGCCAAGATGTCGGCCGGGATCCCGCTGGACGACGAGGACCGCGCCCCCTGGCTGCGGGCCGTCGGCGCCTGGCTGGGGGAACGGGCCGAGGCCGGCACCGGCGGTGTGGTCACCTGCTCGGCGCTGAAGCACCGCTACCGCGACACCCTGCGCGCGGCCTGCCCCGGTGCCTTCTTCCTGCACCTCAGCGGTGGTCACGAGCTGGTCGAGGACCGGCTCGCCCACCGCACCGGCCACTTCATGCCGCCGTCGCTGCTCGATTCGCAGTACGCCGCCCTGGAACCCCTGGGCGCGGACGAGCGCGGCGCCGTCCTGGACGTCGGCCCGTCCCCCGAAGAACTCGTCGAGATGGCCGCGGCGCTGCTGCGGCCGGTCAATGGAGACCTGGCGTAATGTCCCCCACCCTCCTCGCGGCCGCCCCACCGGCCCTGCCGCACACCGGCAGCGACTCCCAGCTGCTGGTCGCGGTCCTGCTCAGCATCGGTGCGATCGTCCTGCTGATCACCCGGCTGAAGCTGCACCCCTTCCTCGCCCTCACCCTCGGCTCCGGCCTGCTGGCCGCCGTCGCCGGCGCCCCGTTCGACAAGCTGCTGACCAGCTTCTCGACCGGCTTCGGCGCCACCGTGGCCGGCGTCGGCCTGCTGATCGGGCTGGGCGCGATGCTCGGCAAGCTGCTCGCCGACTCCGGCGGCGCCAACATCATCGCGGACACCGTGCTGGCCCGTACCGGCAACAAGGCGCTGCCCTGGGCGATGGCGCTGATCGCGGCGGTGCTCGGCCTGCCGCTGTTCTTCGAGGTCGGCGTCGTCCTGCTGATCCCGATCGTGCTGCTGGTGGCCCGCCGCGGCAACGTGCCGCTGATCCGGATCGGCATCCCGGCACTGGCCGGCCTCTCGGTGCTGCACGGCCTGGTGCCCCCGCACCCGGGCCCGCTGGTGGCGGTCGACGCGCTGAAGGCCGACCTCGGGGTGACCCTGGCGCTCGGCCTGCTGATCGCCGTCCCGACCCTGATCGTGGCCGGTCCGCTGTTCGCCCGGCTCGCCGAGCGCTGGGTCGGCCCGCTGGAGATCCCGGCGGCCACCGCCCCCGAGGAGACGGCCGGGCACGAGCGCACCCCGTCCTTCGGCGCCGTCCTGGTGACCATCCTGCTGCCGGTCGTGCTGATGCTCGGCAAGGCGCTCGCCGACGTCGTGATCGACGACCCGAAGGCGCTCGGCCAGCGGGTCTTCGACTTCATCGGCTCGCCGCTGATCGCCCTGCTCGCGGCGACCCTGCTGGGCATGCTGACGCTCGGCCGGGCGGCCGGCTTCGACAAGGCCCGGATCTCCGACACGGTCGGCCGCTCGCTCGGCCCGATCGCCGGCATCGTCTTCATCGTCGGCGCGGGCGGCGGCTTCAAGCAGACCCTGATCGACGTCGGCGTCGGCAACGCGGTCAGCGAGTGGTCGAGCAAGTGGCACATCTCGGCGCTGCTGCTGGGCTGGCTGATCGCCGTGCTGATCCGTCTGGCGACCGGCTCGGCGACGGTCGCCACGATCACCGCGGCGGGCATCGTCGCCCCGCTCGCTGCCACCATGTCCTCGACCCACGCGGCCCTGCTGGTGCTCGCGATCGGCGCCGGCTCGCTGTTCTTCTCGCACGTCAACGACGCCGGTTTCTGGCTGGTGAAGGAGTACTTCGGGATGAGCGTCGGGCAGACCCTGAAGTCCTGGTCGGTGATGGAGACCGTGATCTCGGTCGTTGCGATCGCCCTGATCATGCCGCTCAGCCTGCTCATCTGACACGACTTCGTCTTCAGCAGCGAGCGGGAGGCGGGAGCTACCAAGGGGCGGGTGTGAGCCCACGCGTGTGAGTGAGCCGCGTGAGTGACCCGCTTGAGTCACCGTCGGGGCGGCCGGGCCGACAGCCGGGCCGCCCCCTCCGCATCCCCTGTCACATCCCCATGTCCCCGCTCGGTTGCAGCCCCGGCAGCGGCCAGCCCTGGAACAGCGACACCACCGCCAGTGCCAGGAACGCGATCCCGGCCACCCGTGCCAGCTGCGGCCCGTACCGCCACAGCTTCTCCAGGAAGATCAGCACGGCCAGCCCGGCCATCGCCGCCACGTTCATCACGCCGAGCGGCACCAGCGCGAGCATCAGCGCCCAGCAGCAGCCCAGGCAGTACGCGCCGTGGTGCAGCCCGACCCGCAGGTCCCGCAGCGGCGGGCGGTAGCCGGCGTAGTGCATCAGCTGGGCCATCGGGCTGCGGCAGTGCCGCAGGCAGACGTACTTGAGCGGGCCGAGCTGGTAGAGCCCGGCGAGCGCGTACGCGGCGGCCCCGATCCAGTGCCCGGCGTCCGGGTGGTCGTCGACCAGGTGGCCGGTGAGCGCCAGCCCGCCGTACGCGAGCAGCCCGAACGCGCCCCAGACCAGCAGGTACCCGCCGAGGAACCCGGTGGTGCGCACCGCCCGTACCGCGCCGGTGGACTGACGGGCGATGCCCTTGGCCCAGGTCACCGCCACCGGGGCGACGGAGGGCAGCATCATGGCCGCCATCATGGCCACCCAGAGCAGCAGGAACAGCGGCAGCGCCATGCCCATGGTGCCCGGCTCCACGCCCATGTCGAGCGCCTGCCCGACGGTGAACAGCCAGGCCAGCACGGCGATCAGGGCGATCAGCGACCACGCGACGGCGAGGTCGCGGGCGGGCATCAGCACCCCCGTCCGCAGCGGTCGGCCTTCGACGGCGGGGTGCTGGACGGTGCGCATGGTGCTCTCCCGGGGTGCGGGTCCTTCCAGCACAGCACAGAACCGGGGACGGCAAAACCCCCGCGGGGCCCACGGGGGTTCAGCGGAGCATCACTCAGAGGTGTGCGACCGTCACAGCCGTCACTTACCGGCGCGCTTCGCCAGGAAGGCGTCCACCTCGTCCCGGATCTCCGGGGTGTCGAGCCCGCGCACCGTCATCGTGGTGCGGCGGCGCAGCACGTCGTCCGCGGTGTACGCCCACTCGTTGTCGGCCGCGTAGGCGACCTGCGCCCAGACGTCCGGACCGTCCTCGTGGATCGGGCGGCCGAGCTCGGGGTTCTCGTCGATCAGGCGGGCGATCTCGAAGGACAGGGTGCCGTAGTGGCTGGCCAGGTGCTTGGCGACCAGCGGCTCCATCCGGTTGCCCGGCTCGCGGTCGATCAGCAGCCGGTGCGCGACGGCGTTCGGGGCGCCGACGCCGGGCAGCGGCACGGTCGGGGCGATCGGGGACATGTCCTCGCCGAGGGAGGTGCCGGGCACGTGGGCCAGCTTCTCCAGGACGGTGCGGCCGATGTGCCGGTAGGTGGTCCACTTGCCGCCGGCGACGGACAGCATGCCGCCCTTGCCCTCGGTGACGACCGTCTCGCGCTTGGCGGCGGCGGTGTCGCCCGGGCCGCCGGGCAGCACCCGCAGGCCGGCGAAGGCGTAGGTGATCAGGCTGCGGTCGAGGTGCTCGTCGCGGATGGCGTGCGCGGCCTCGCCCATGATCTGGTCGATGTCCGCGTCGGTGGCCCGGACGTCCTTCGGGTCGCCGGTGTACTCCTCGTCGGTGGTGCCGAGCAGGACGTGGTCCTCCCACGGGATGGCGAAGGAGACGCGGTACTTGTCGATCGGGATGGTCAGCGCGGCGCGCCACGGGGCGCGGCGCTTGACGACGACGTGGGCGCCCTTGGAGAGGCGGATCGACGGCGCGGCGCCGGCGTCCTCCATCCGGCGCAGGTGGTCGACCCACGGGCCGGTGGCGTTGAGCACCAGGCGGGCGTTGACGCCGAACTCGGTGCCGTCCAGGCGGTCGCGCACCTCGGCGCCGGTGACCCGGCCGCCGGTGAAGCGCAGGCCGGTGACCTCGGCGTGGTTGAGCACGACGGCGCCGGCGTCGACGGCGGCGCGCACGGTCATCACGGCGACGCGCGAGTCGTTCATCTGGTGGTCGCCGTAGACGGCCACCGAGCGCAGGCCCTCGGTGCGCAGCGCGGGCACCTGCTGGGCGGCGTGGGCGGCGGTGGAGACCCGGCCCATGCCGTCGCGGAAGGCGGACAGCGCGGAGTACAGGAAGACGCCGGCGCCGAGCTTGGGGGCGCTGTGCGGGCCGCCCTTGTAGACCGGGACGAAGAAGGTCAGCGGGTTGACCAGGTGCGGCGCGACATCGGTGGCGAGGGCGCGGCGTTCCTTGTGGTTCTCGGCGACGAGCTTGACGGCGCCGGTCTGCAGGTAGCGCAGGCCGCCGTGGACGAGCTTGGAGGACGCGCTGGAGGTGGCGCCGGCGAAGTCGCCGCCGTCGACCATGGCGACCTTCAGGCCGGCCTGGGAGGCGGTCCAGGCGACGGCCGTGCCGAGGATGCCGCCCCCGATCACCAGCAGGTCGTAGGTCGCCTTGCCGAGCAGCTCACGGGTCTCGGCGCGGGAGGCGGTGCGGCCGGCGGTGCGCTCGGCGCCCAGGGTCGGGATGGTTGCCATGGTGGTTGTGTACGGCGCGCGTGGTCGGGCGGCGCCGTTACTCCTCTCGTGTGCGTTGTGGCCCCGGTGGCGGGGCCGGTCGGCCCGGTGCGGCGGGCCGGTGAAACCGGTGACACCAGCTGTTCGGACAGCGGGCGGCCGGCCGGGGCCGCAGGGCCCCGACCGGCTTGTCGGTCAGTTGTTCTCGTCCTCCTCCACCCAGCCCATGGTGCGCTCCACGGCCTTGAGCCACTTCTTGTACTCGCGCTCCCGGGTGGCCTCGTCCATGCGGGGGGTCCACTCGGCGGCGCGGTGCCAGTTGGCCCGCAGGGTGTCGAGGTCGTTCCAGAAGCCGACGGCGAGACCGGCCGCGTAGGCGGCGCCGAGGGCGGTGGTCTCGGCCACGTACGGGCGCTCGACCGGGGCGTCCAGGACGTCGGCGATGTTCTGCATGAGCAGGTTGTTGCTGGTCATGCCGCCGTCGACCTTGAGGGCGGTGAGCTCGACCCCGGAGTCCTTCTGCATGGCGTCGACGACCTCGCGGGTCTGCCAGGCGGTGGCCTCCAGGACGGCCCGGGCCAGGTGGCCCTTGGTGACGTACCGGGTCAGACCGGCGATCACACCGCGGGCGTCGGAGCGCCAGTACGGGGCGAACAGGCCGGAGAAGGCCGGGACGAAGTAGGCGCCGCCGTTGTCCTCGACGGTGTTGGCGAGGGTCTCGATCTCGGCGGCGGTGGAGATGATGCCGAGCTGGTCGCGCAGCCACTGGACGAGCGAGCCGGTGACGGCGATCGAGCCTTCCAGGGCGTAGACCGGCTTCTGGTCGCCGATCCGGTAGCCGACGGTGGTCAGCAGGCCGTGGTACGAGTTGACGATCTTCTCGCCGGTGTTGAGCAGCAGGAAGGTGCCGGTGCCGTAGGTGGACTTGGCCTCGCCCTCGTCGAAGCAGGTCTGGCCGAACAGCGCGGCCTGCTGGTCGCCGAGCGCGGCGGCGACCGGGACGCCGGCCAGGTCGCCGACGGCCTCGCCGTAGACCTCGGCGGAGGAGCGGATCTCCGGGAGGACGGCCAGCGGCACGCCCATCGAGTCGGCGATCTTCTCGTCCCACGCCAGCGTGTTGAGGTTCATCAGCATGGTGCGGCTGGCGTTGGTGACGTCGGTGACGTGCTTGCCGCCGTTGACGCCGCCGGTGAGGTTCCAGATCACCCAGGTGTCCATGGTGCCGAACAGGATGTCGCCGGCCTCGGCGCGCTCGCGCAGGCCCTCGACGTTGTCCAGCAGCCAGCGGATCTTCGGGCCGGCGAAGTAGCTGGCCAGCGGGAGGCCGGTCTCGCGGCGGAAGCGGTCCTGGCCGACGTTGCGGCCCAGCTCGCGGCAGAGCGCCTCGGTGCGGGTGTCCTGCCAGACCAGCGCGTTGTGCACCGGCTCACCGGTGTTCCTGTCCCACAGGACGGTGGTCTCGCGCTGGTTGGTGATGCCGATCGCGCGGATGTCGTCCTTGGTCAGACCGGCCTTCTCCAGCGCACCGCGCACGACCGACTGCACCCGGGTCCAGATCTCGGCGGCGTCGTGCTCGACGTAGCCGGGCTGGGGGAAGATCTGCCGGTGCTCCTGCTGGTCGACGGAGACGATCCGGCCGTCGGCGCCGAAGATGATGCAGCGGCTGGAGGTGGTGCCCTGGTCGATCGCGGCGATGTAGTTGCCAGTGGTGGTCATGGAGGGTCCTCGGCTCGGGAAGGAGGTATCGGGTGGGTGGGCCTGACTCGGTTCCTGGTCAGTCCCCGGGTTCGCGGGGGTTCGAACCCGGGCTTTAGAAGAGGGCGTTGTAGACGCCACCGGCGAGCGCGCCGCCGATCAGCGGGCCGACGACCGGCACCCAGGCGTAGGACCAGTCGGAGCCGCCCTTGTTCGGGATCGGCAGCAGCGAGTGCACGATGCGCGGGCCGAGGTCACGGGCCGGGTTGATCGCGTAGCCGGTGGGACCGCCGAGCGACAGGCCGATGCCGACGACGGTGAAGGCGACGATCAGGGTGCCCATGGCCTTGAGGTCCGGGCTGAGGGTGAGGATCGCCATGCAGAGCACGAAGGTGCCGATGACCTCGGTGAGCACGTTCTGGATCGGGTTCCGGATCTCGGGACCGGTCGAGAAGATGCCCAGGGTGGGCTCCTCGTTGGCCTGGAACTGGCCGAGGTAGGTGGCCCAGACCAGGACGGCGCCGATCATCGCGCCGAGCATCTGGGAGCCGAGGTAGAGCGGCACCTGGCTCCAGTCGCCGCTCTTGACGGCGAGGGCGACGGTGACGGCCGGGTTGAGGTGGGCGCCGGACTTGGAGCCGGACATGTAGGCGGCGATCAGGACCGCGAAGCCCCAGCCGAAGGTGATCGCCAGCCAACCGGCGTTGACGGCCTTCGACTTCTTGAGGGTCACGGCGGCGCAGACGCCGCCGCCGAGGAGTATCAGGGCGGCGGTGCCGAGGGTTTCGCCGACGAAGACGTCGCCGTTGGAGAACGCGGACACAAAGACTCCCTTGTCCATATGGCCCGGAGGTTGCGGGTGGGGGCGGGCTGGCCGGCTGATCGCTGTGCGGGTGAGCGCATCGTGGGAGCGATCTTCGCGGCCATCGTTCGACAATGTCGACCGTCATGCGGAAGCTTCCTCCCCCGGTCGCCCCCACGTCAAGGCGGGGTTACGCAGCTGTGACCCTTGCCTCGAAGTTACCCAGCGGAGCCCGCCAAAACAGGGCAAAACGCCAAGGCGCGGACAGGCCTCCCGCCTGTCCGCGCCTCAGCGTGACGAAGTGACCGCCGTCCGCGGTCGGGTGAATCGGCTAGAACCGCCCGGCGCCCAGGTCGCGGGAGATCGCCCGCGCCGCGCTGCGCACCGAGGCCACCAGCGAGGGCCGCACGAAGCCGTCCTCGCAGACCCGCTCCACCGGGCCGCTGATGCACACGGCGCCCACCGGGTTGCGCCGCCGGTCCTGGATCAGCGCGCCGATCGAGGCCACGCCCTCCCAGGTCTCCTCGATCGAGTCGGCCCAGCCGCGCTCGCGGATCAGCGCGCACTCGGCGTCCACGTCGCCCGCCTCGGTCAGCGTCCGCACGGTGTACGACTCGTACGGCCCGTCGCCCAACTCCCCACGGGCGACCGGGTCGTAGGCCACCAGCACCTTGCCCAGCGCGGTGCTGTGCAGCGGCTGCATCGAGCCGACCTCCAGGACCTGCCGGGTGTCGTCCGGGCGGAACACGTGGTGCACGATCAGCACGCCCTGCTGGTGCAGCACCCCCAGGTAGACGGTCTCGCCGGCCGCCCGGGCCAGGTCGTCCGCCCACACCAGCGCCCGCGCGCGCAGCTCGTGCACGTCCAGGTAGCTCTGGCCCAGCCGCAGCAGTTCGGCGCCCAGCTGGTACTTGCCGCTCTCCGGGTCCTGCTCGACGAACCCCTCCTGCTGAAGGGTGCGCAGGATGCCGTGCGCGGTGCCCTTGGCGAGGTCCAGCGCCGTCGCGACCTCCGACAGGCCCAGGCGGCGCTCACCGCCGGCCAGCAGGCGCATGATCGCGGCGGCCCGGGAGAGCGACTGGATCGGGCCGGGCATGGGTACCTCCGCGCTGACAGGCGGTCGACATTGTCGACCACAGTGATAACGGCACGAGTCTGCCAGGCCACCGGCCGTCCGTGCACCTTCCCCCTCGGAAACCCGTCGCCGGGTCGGCGCGCGTCCGGGCCGGAGCGCCCCTCAGTCCCCGGTCCCGCCCAGCTGTCCTCGGCGGACCGCGACCTCCGCCGCCAGCGCGGCGATCCCGTCCGGCCCGACCCGGCAGCAGCCGCCCACCAGCCGCGCCCCGTCCGCCAGCCAGCCGCCCACCCGGGCCGAACGGAAGGTCGGCTCGCCCCGCCAGTCCCGCTGCCCGGCGTCCCACCGCTCCCCGCTGTTCGGGTACACCACCACCGGTTTGCCGGTCACCCCGGCGGCCAGCGCCACCGCCCGGTCGGCGTCCTGCGGGGTGCAGCAGTTCACGCCCACTGCCAGCACCTCGTCCGCCTCCGCCGCCAGCGCGAACGCCTCCGCCAACGGCTGCCCGGCCCGGGTCCGGTCGCCCGCCACGCTGTACGACAGCCAGGCCGGCACCCCCAGCCCGCGCACCACCTCCAGCAGCGCCCGCGCCTCGTCCGCGTCCGGCACCGTCTCCAGCGCCAGCACGTCCGGCCCGGCCGACGCCAGCACCTCCAGCCGCGGCCGGTGGAACGCCACCAGCTCCGCCGTGCTCAGCCCGTACCGGCCCCGGTACTCCGAACCGTCCGCCAGCACCGCCCCGTACGGGCCCACCGAGGCCGCCACCCAGCGGCGCCGCCCGCCCGGCTCGGCCCGCGCCGCCTCCCGGGCCAGCTCCACGCTGCGCGCCAGCAGCCGCGCCGCCTCCGCCCGGCCCACCCCGCGCCGCGCGAAGCCCTCGAAGCTCGCCTGGTAGCTCGCGGTGATCGCGACCTCGGCCCCCGCCGCGAAGTACGCCCGGTGCGCCTCGACCACCGCCTCCGGCGCGTCCGCCAGCAGCCGCGCGGACCAGAGCGCGTCCGACAGGTCGTGCCCGGCCGCCACCAGCTGGTTCGACATCCCGCCGTCCAGCACCAGCGGGCCGGCCGCCAGCGCCGCGGCGAAGTCCGGCGGACGGGCAGCAGTGGGCATGGGGACCTCCTGGGGCGCGGTCGTTCCTGGTCACAGCCTAGAAGCAGGGCGCCCCCGCCGGCCCGGAAAACCATTTGCCGCCGGGGAACGCACTCGCTTACGTTGTGCTCAGCCCGAGAACGACAGCACTTTGTACGACAAACCCGGACGAGCAGCCCCCACGGCGACCCGGACGGCAGCGAGCGCGGAAAGGAGCCGGCGATGGCCGCGGACGCCCCGGACCCCCAGCCCCCGGCCGGGCCCGAGAGCGAGCAGGAGTGGCTCGCCTCCTACGACCCACGCGCCTACACCCCGGTCGCCGTCACGGTCGACGTGGTCGCCCTGACCCTGCGCCAGGGCAGCCTGCACGTGCTGCTGGTCGAGCGCGGCGCCCCGCCCTACCAGGGCTGCTGGGCCCTGCCCGGCGGCTTCCTGCGCGCCGGCGAGGAGAGCCTCGACGAGGCCGCCGCGCGCGAACTCGCCGAGGAGACGGGCCTGTTGGGCACCTCCGAGGTCGAGGCCGCGTTCTGCCGCATCCACCTCGAACAGCTCGGCACCTACGGCGCCCCGCACCGCGACCCGCGCATGCACGTCGTCTCGGTCGCCTACCTCGCCTTCGCCCCCGACCTGCCCGACCCGCAGGCCGGGTCCGACGCCGCGGGCGCCGCCTGGCACCCCGTCGCCGACCTCGACCTGCCCCAGCGGCCCTGCGACCGCTCCCAGACCGCCGGTGTGCCCGCCGACACCCACGGGGGTGGCGTCGACGGGCACACCGGCCCCTGCCGCACCCCGCTCGCCTTCGACCACGCCCGGATCCTCGCCGACGGCCTCGACCGGGTCCGGGCCAAGCTCGAGTACAGCCCGCTCGCCACCGCCTTCCTGCCCCACGACTTCACCATCCCCGACCTGCGCGCCGTCTACGAGGCCGTCTGGGACGAAAAGCTCCACCCGGGCAACTTCCACCGCAAGGTCCTCTCCGTCCCCGGCTTCGTCGAGAGCACCGGCACCACCACCGAGCGCGGTGGCGCCCGCGGCGGCCCGCGCGCCCGCACCTACCACGCCGGCGACGCCCGCCTCCTGCACCCGGCACTGCTCCGCCCCGCCCGCGAGACCGAGATCCACTGACCGCCCCCCACCGCCCCGGCGGGCCCGGCTACCATCCGGCCATGACCACAGACGACCCGACCGGCACGCTCAACCGGCCCAACTCCCACTGCCACTTCTGCGGTACGCCCTACCCGGCCGGCACCCGGAGCTGGCCCCGCACCTGCCCCGGCTGCGCCGAGATCAGCTACCGCAACCCGCTGCCCGTCGCCATCACCGTCCTGCCCGTCACCCGGCCCGACGCCGACCCGGCCCTGGTCGTCATCCGCCGCACCATCGAACCCGGCTACGGGGAACTCGCTCTCCCCGGCGGCTACATGGACTTCGGCGAGAGCTGGCAGCAGGCCTGCGTCCGCGAACTGCGCGAGGAGACCGGCATCCAGGCCGACGCCGCAGACGTCACCCTGGCCGCCCTCGACTCCGACCCGCACGGCCGCTTCGTCTTCGTCTGCGGGCTGCTCCCGGCCCGCCCGCTCGCCGACCTCCCGCCCTCCCGCCCCACCGAGGAGACCGAGGGCTGGCAGCTGGCCACCCCCGACACCCCGCTCGTCTGGGACTTCCACACCCGCGTCTCCCAGGCCTGGTTCAACGGCGATTTCGCCCACCGCTGACCAGCCCGGCACGCGGCCGGGAGACCCTGGCGCAGCGGCCGCTCACATGGCATGGTCTGCACCGACAGCCCAACCGGACGGGCCTGCCACAAGCACTCCCGTCCCCACCACCGGCCGGGAGAGACCACCACCGTGAGCACCCCACCCCAGGACCAGCCGCTCTGGCGCCCCGACCCCGCCCGCGCCGCCGCCACCAGCCTGGTGGCCTTCCAGGCCTGGGCCGCCGAACACCACGGCGCCCCGGCCGCCCCGCTGGCCCCGGCCGAGGACGACCACCAGGCCGAGCAGCGCTACGCCGACCTGCACGCCTGGTCCGTCGAGGACCTCGACCGCTTCTGGACCGCCGTCACCGAGTGGTTCGACGTCAAGCTGGTCACCGACGCCTGCACCACCGAGCCGATCGGGGTCCTCGCCGACGCCACCATGCCCGGCGCCCGCTGGTTCCCCGGCACCAAGCTCAACTACGCCGAGCAGGCCCTCCGGTACGCCGAGGACCCGGCCAACGCCGACAAGCCGGCCATCCTCCACCTCGACGAGACCACCGAGCAACCGGCCGTCCTCAGCTGGGCCGAACTTCGCCGCCAGGTCGGCTCCCTGGCCGCCGCCCTGCGGGCCCAGGGCATCGGCCCCGGCGACCGCGTCAGCGCCTACCTGCCCAACATCCCGCAGGCCGCCGTCGCCCTCCTCGCCACCGCCGCCGTCGGCGCCGTCTGGACCAGCTGCGCCCCCGACTTCGGCGCCCGCAGCGTCCTCGACCGCCTCCAGCAGATCGAGCCCGCCGTCCTCTTCGCCATCGACGGCTACCACTACGGCGGCAAGGACCACGACCGCACCGAGGTCGTCGCCGAACTGCGCCGCGAACTCCCCACCCTGCGCACCGTCGTCCACGTCCCGCTGCTCGGCGCCCCCGCCCCCGAGGGCGCCCTGCACTGGGACGACCTGGTCGCCGACGACGTCGAGCCGGTCTTCCACTACGTCCCCTTCGACCACCCGCTCTGGGTCCTCTACTCCTCCGGCACCACCGGCCTGCCCAAGGCCATCGTCCAGAGCCAGGGCGGCATCCTGCTCGAACACCTCAAGCAGGCCGGTCTCCACCTGGACCTCGGCCCCGAGGACCGCTTCCTCTGGTACACCTCCACCGGCTGGATGATGTGGAACTTCCTCCTCGCCGGCCTCCTCGTCGGGTCCACGATCGTCACCTACGACGGCAGCCCCGGCCATCCCGACACCGGCGCCCTCTGGTCGGTCGCCGCCCGCACCCGCGCCACCGTCCTCGGCACCTCCGCCGCCTACGTGATCGCCAGCCGCAAGGCCGACCTCCACCCCGGCCGCGACCTCGACCTCTCCGCCGTCCGCTGCATCGGCACCACCGGCTCCCCGCTGCCGCCCGACGGCTTCCGCTGGATCTACGACGAGGTCAAGCACGACGTCTGGCTCGCCTCGGTCAGCGGCGGCACCGACGTCTGCTCCTGCTTCGTCGGCGGCGTCCCCACCCTCCCGGTCTACCTCGGCGAGATCCAGGCCCCCTGCCTCGGCGCCGCCGTCGAGTCCTGGGACGTCCAGGGCCGGCCGCTCACCGACGCCGTCGGCGAACTCGTCGTCGTCAAGCCCATCCCGTCCATGCCCACCGGCTTCTGGAACGACCCCGAGGGCACCCGGTACCACGACAGCTACTTCGACATGTACCCCGGCATCTGGCGCCACGGCGACTGGATCACCGTCACCTCGCGGGGCACCGTCGTCATCCACGGCCGCTCCGACTCCACGCTCAACCGCCAGGGCGTCCGGATGGGCTCCTCCGACATCTACGAGGTCGTCGAACGCCTCCCCGAGATCGCCGAGTCCCTGGTCATCGGCCTGGAGGAGCCCGACGGCGGCTACTGGATGCCGCTCTTCGTCGTCCTCGCCCCCGGCGCCGAGCTCGACGACGACCTGATCGGCCGGATCCGCAGCTCGCTGCGCACCGAGCTCTCCCCGCGCCACGTCCCGGACGAGGTCATCACCGTCCGCGGCCTGCCGCACACCCTCACCGGCAAGCGCATCGAGGTCCCGGTCAAGCGCATCCTCTCCGGCACCCCGCTGGAGCAGGCCGTCAACCCAGGCTCGGTCGACAACATCGAGCACCTGCGCTTCTTCGAGCAGCTCCGCCGCGACCGCGCCGCCCAGGCCTGACGCCCGCCCGACCGAACACGCCGAAGGGGCGCCCCCACCACACCGGTGGGAGCGCCCCTCTTCTCACGTCCTCGGCTACTCGCCCGACAGCACCTGCTGCGCCGCGGCCCGCGCCTCCTCGGCACTGTCCGTCGCCCGGGCCGCCTCGGCCGCCCGACGGCACTGCGCCAGCGTGTACTTGGCGAGCGTGCTGCGCACGTAGGGGATCGACGCCGCGCCCATCGACAGGCTGGTGACGCCCAGACCGGTCAGCACCACGGCCAGCAGCGGGTCGGCCGCGGCCTCGCCGCAGACGCCACAGCTCTTCCCGGTGGCCTGCGCCGCCTCGGCGGCCGCCGCCACCAGGTCCAGCAGCGCCGGCTGCCACGGGTCCTGCAACCGGGCCAGCGCGCCGACCTGACGGTCCGCCGCGAAGGTGTACTGCGCGAGGTCGTTGGTCCCCAGCGACAGGAACTCCACCTCCTGGAGGATCGCCCGGGCCCGCAGCGCGGCGGAGGGGATCTCCACCATCGCGCCGAACTTGGCGTCCAGTCCGGCCTGGCGACACGCGTCCGCGAAGTCCTTGGCGTCCCTGCGGTCGGCCACCATCGGCGCCATCACCTCGAGGTGCACCGGCAGTCCGTCGGCGGCCTTGGCCAGCGCGCGCAGCTGCGTCTGCATGACCTCGGGGTTCTCCAGCAGCGTGCGCAGACCGCGCACCCCCAGCGCCGGGTTCGGCTCGTCGGCCGGGGTGAGGAAGTCCAGCGGCTTGTCCGCGCCCGCGTCCAGCGCCCGGACCACGACCCGGCCCTCCGGGAACGCCTCCAGCACCTTGCGGTACGCCTCGACCTGCTTCTCCTCGCTCGGCGCCTTGGCCGAGTCGTCCAGGAACAGGAACTCGGTGCGGAACAGACCGACGCCCTCGGCCCCGGCCGCCACCGCGGCCGGCACGTCCGCCGGCCCGCCGACGTTGGCCAGCAGCGGCACCCGGTGCCCGTCCGAGGTCTGCCCCGGGCCGGAGGAGGCGGCCAGCGCGGCCTTGCGCTCGGCGGCGACGGCCCGCAGCTCGTCCTGCTTCTCCTGGGTGGGCTCCAGCAGCACGTCACCCGAGCTGCCGTCCACGGCGACGACGGTGCCCTCGGCCACCTCGGTCGCACCCGGCAGCGCGACCACGGCCGGCACGCCCATCGCCCGCGCCAGGATGGCGCTGTGGCTGGTCGGCCCGCCCTCCTCGGTCACGAAGCCGAGCACCAGCGTCGGGTCCAGCAGCGCGGTGTCGGCCGGCGCCAGGTCCCGCGCGAACAGCACGTACGGCTCGTCGCTGTCCGGCACGCCCGGCATCGGCACGCCCATCAGCCGGGCCACGATCCGGTTGCGCACGTCGTCCAGGTCGGCGACCCGGCCGGCCAGGTACTCCCCGGCGGATGCGAGCAGCGCGCGGTAGGCGGCGAAGGCGTCGTACACACCGCGCTCGGCGCTGCTGCCGACGGCGATCCGGCGGGACACGTCGGCGGCCAGCTCCGGGTCCTGCGCCATCAGCGCCTGGGCCTCCAGCACGGCCTGCGCCTCGCCGCCCGCCAGGTTGCCGCGGGCGATCAGGTCCGCCGCGACCGCGTCGACGGCCGCCTGGGCCCGGGCCTGCTCCCGCGGGGCGTCCTCGGTCGGGATCTGGGTGGTCGGGGGCTCCAGCACCGCCGTCCCCATGTGCCGCACCTGACCGATCGCGACCCCGTGGCTCACACCCACGCCGCGCAGCGTCTTCTCCATCGTCTTTCTCCGCTATCTCCGCTGAGTGCCGGGCCGCCCCGGCGACTGCCACCGGGCGGGAGTGTGGGTAGGAGGGGTCAGCTCCAGTTGAAGAGGGCGTCGCCGACGGCGGCGTCCCCGTCCTCGCGCAGGTCGCCCAGCGCGTCCGCAGCCGCCTCCAGCGCCACGATCGGCGAGATCGGCGACTTGCCGGCGGCCTCCACCGCAGCCGGGTCCCACTTGATGACCGCCTGACCGCGGGTCACCGTGTCGCCCTTGTTCACCAGCAGCTCGAAGCCCTCGCCGTTCAGCTGCACGGTGTCGATCCCGAGGTGGGTGAGCACCCCGTGCCCGTCCGCGTCGACGACCACGAACGCGTGCGGGTGCATGGAGACGACGACCCCGTCCAGCGGTGCGACGGCCTCGGTCGGCCGACGCACCGGGTCGATCGCGGTGCCCGGCCCGACCATCGCGCCGGCGAACACCGGGTCCGGCACATTGGCGAGCCCGACGACCTTCCCGGTCAGCGGCGACGTCACAGTGGTCATGGTTGTGCCTCCCAAGTGCGCAGAACAGCGAGCGGCCGCGAGCAGCGGCTGGACCATCGGCTGAAGCCTAAATCATGTCAACTTCGGACATACGCTGACATTCCCGGCCGTAGAGCCATGCCCCGCCGACCCCGTCGGCGGGCGTCTCACCGACCCGCCAGTGGTCTAGTCCTCTGGCCGATGCGCCGCACTCTACAGGCATCTTGGCGAATCGGGACCATTGCTGTATATGCTCGCGAGAGCAACAAATCATGCCGCCGTCCGGGTGACACCCGGTGCGCCACGATTCGCACTCGGGCCGACGATCCGCTACGGTTGGTCGAGTCGCCGCAAGACGACGGTTAACACCAGATTTCAGATGCGAAAAGCCCCGGCAAACGGAGCGGAAAACATCTGCTAAGCTGGAAACACGAACGAAGCGCCCGGAGGGCCCGCTGGAAGGCGGTCCGAAGGAAGTGTCCGTTCCTTGAGAACTCAACAGCGTGCCAAAAGTCAACGCCAGATAT
>NZ_JBEOSA010000092.1:0-28316 GCF_040302625.1 Kitasatospora sp. NPDC097643
AGGACCTTCCGGCCTTGAGCCACCGTCCGGTTCTCCCGGATCTTGAACATTGCACCCCTTGAACTGGGGTGTTGCAACGACCACTAGAACTCAAGACGTCCCCGGGGGCCTTCCTCATGCGCTCGTCCTCAGGCGCTCGTCACTTGCGGGCCGAGGTGACCCGGTAGACGTCGTACACTCCCTCGACGCCGCGCACCGCCTTGAGCACGTGGCCGAGGTGCTTGGGGTCGCCCATCTCGAAGGTGAAGCGGCTCATCGCGACCCGGTCGCGGGAGGTCTGCACCGCCGCCGACAGGATGTTGACGTGCTGGTCGGAGAGCACCCGGGTGACGTCCGAGAGCAGCCGGGAGCGGTCCAGCGCCTCGACCTGGATCGCCACCAGGAAGACCGAGGACTGGGTGGCGGCCCACTCGACGTCGATGATCCGCTCCGGCTGCTGGCTCAGCGCGTCGACGTTGACGCAGTCGGCACGGTGCACCGAGACGCCGTTGCCGCGGGTCACGAAGCCGACGATCGGGTCGCCCGGCACCGGGGTGCAGCAGCGGGAGAGCTTGACCCAGACGTCCTCGACGCCCTTGACGATCACGCCCGGGTCGCCCTTGGCCCGGCGGCGCACCGCCCGGCGGTCGTGGGTCGGGGTGGCGGTCTCGGCCAGGTCCTCGGTGGCGCCCTCCTCGCCGCCGAGCGCCTGCACCAGCTTCTGGACGATGTTCTGCGCGGCGACGTGCCCCTCGCCGATCGCGGCGTAGAGCGAGGAGATGTCGGGGTAGCGCATCTCGTGGGCCAGGGTGACCAGCGAGTCGCCGGTCAGGATCCGCTGGATCGGCAGGCCCTGCTTGCGCATCGCCCGGACGATCGCCTCCTTGCCGTGCTCGATCGCCTCCTCGCGGCGCTCCTTGGAGAACCAGGCGCGGATCTTGTTGCGGGCGCGCGGCGACTTGACGAAGCCCAGCCAGTCCCGGGACGGCCCGGCGTTCTCCGCCTTGGAGGTGAACACCTCGACCGAGTCGCCGTTCTCCAGGGTCGACTCCAGCGGCACCAGCCGCCCGTTCACCCGGGCCCCTATGGTCCGGTACCCGACCTCGGTGTGGACGGCGAAGGCGAAGTCCACCGGGGTCGCGCCGGCCGGCAGGGCTATCACGTCGCCCTTGGGCGTGAAGACGAAGACCTCGTTGCTGGCCAGGTCGAAGCGGAGCGACTCCAGGAACTCGCCCGGGTCGGCGGTCTCCTTCTGCCAGTCCAGCAGCTGCCGCAGCCAGGCCATCTCGTTGACGGCGCCGGCCTTGTCGTCCTTGCGGGTCTGGGTCGGGGTGTCGGTGCGGACCTTGGACGAGCCGGCCACCGCGCGCTGCTTGTACTTCCAGTGCGCCGCGATGCCGTACTCGGCCCGGCGGTGCATGTCGAAGGTGCGGATCTGGAGTTCGACGGGCTTGCCGCCGGGACCGATCACCGTGGTGTGCAGCGACTGGTACATGTTGAACTTGGGCATCGCGATGTAGTCCTTGAACCGCCCCGGCACCGGGTTCCACCGCGCGTGGATGGTGCCCAGCGCCGCGTAGCAGTCGCGGACGGTGTCGACCAGGACCCGGATGCCCACCAGGTCGTAGATCTCGGCGAAGTCCCGGCCCCGGACGATCATCTTCTGGTAGACCGAGTAGTAGTGCTTCGGCCGGCCGGTGACGGAGGCGGTGATCCGAGCGCCGCGCAGGTCCCCCTGGACCTGGTCGATGACGGTCGCCAGGTACTCGTCCCGCTTGGGGGCGCGCTCGGCGACCAGCCGGACGATCTCGTCGTACATCTTGGGGTAGAGGATCGCGAAGGCGAGGTCCTCCAGCTCCCACTTGATGGTGTTCATGCCCAGCCGGTGCGCCAGCGGGGCGTAGATCTCCAGCGTCTCGCGGGCCTTCTTCTCCTGCTTCTCCCGCTTGAGGTAGCGCATGGTGCGCATGTTGTGCAGCCGGTCGGCGAGCTTGATCACCAGGACGCGCGGGTCCTTGGCCATCGCGACGACCATCTTGCGGACGGTCTCGGCCTGCGCCGCCTCGCCGAACTTGACCCGGTCCAGCTTGGTGACGCCGTCGACCAGCAGGGCCACCGAGTCGCCGAAGTCCTTGCGCAGGGTCTCCAGGCCGTAGTCGGTGTCCTCGACGGTGTCGTGCAGCAGCCCGGCCATCAGGGTCGGGGCGTCCATGCCGAGCTCGGCCAGGATGGTGGCCACCGCCAGCGGGTGGGTGATGTACGGGTCGCCGCTCTTGCGCTTCTGCCCCCGGTGCCACTTCTCGGCGACCGCGTAGGCCCGCTCGATGTCCCGCAGCAGGGCCGGGTCGGCCTTCGGGTCGTTCGCCCGGATCGAGCGGAACAGCGGCTCCAGCACGGGGTTGAGCACGCTGGAGCGCTGGCCGCCGAGGCGGGCCAGCCGGGCGCGCATGCCGCCGGGGCTGGCGGACCGCCCGGAGGGGGTGAGCGATCGCGAGGAGGTCGGCGCCGGGCGTGCCGGGGTGGCCCCCGAGGGCGTGGGACGGTTTTCGGGGGCGGCCGATGCGGCCGTGGGCACAACCTCGTCGGGCAAGGACACTCCTCGGGGCACCGGGCCGGCCCCTCACACGGACCGCGCCGCCTGGCACAACCGGGAGGGGATGAATCTTCATGGTACCGAGCCCGGCCGCCCGGTGTTCAGCGGCCCGGCTCCGACGGCGTCCGGGAACGACGAAGAGCGGCGGTCGGATGGATCCGACCGCCGCTCCTCGCTCCGGCCCTCAGACCGTGACCAGCGTCTCCAGCGGGGCGTCGCCCAGGTGCGCGGCCAGCCGCTCGCGGCCGTCCAGGAAGCCCAGCTCCATCAGCACCACGACGCCCGCCAGCTCGGCACCGGCCTCCTTGACCAGGTCCAGCGAGGCACCGATGGTCCCGCCGGTGGCCAGCACGTCGTCCACCACCAGCACCCGCTCACCGGGCGCGAAGGCGTCGCACTGCACCTCCAGCGTCGCCGAGCCGTACTCCAGCTCGTACGAGCGCCGGAACACCTCGCCGGGCAGCTTGCCCGCCTTGCGGATCGGCACGAAGCCGAGCCCGGCCGCGACGGCCGCCGGGGCCGCCAGCACGAAGCCGCGCGCCTCCAGGCCCACCACCTTGGTCGCCCCGAGCTCCTTCGCCCGGTCCGCCAGCGCCCGGGTCAGGGCGCCGAAGGCCTCGGCGTCGGCCAGCAGCGGCGCGATGTCCTTGAACAGCACGCCCGGCTTCGGGTAGTCCGGGACGTCCCGGATCCGGCTGTTCAGCAGCTCGGCCAGTGCGGTGTCGGCGGTGGTCACGGTGGTGTCCTCAGGGTCGGGGTCGGCTCAGCGCTTGGTGGACGGACGGCCCTTGGCACGCGTGGTGCCGGCCGACCGGCCGCGCTGACCGACCATACCCGCCGGCAGGTCCTCGTCCGCGATCTCCTCACCCTCGGGGGCGGCATCGGCCTTGGCGGCGGCCGCGGCGCGGTGCTGGAGGACCCGCTTGCGCAGCGCCTTCATCTCCGGCTGCTCCTCCTTGAGCTGCGCCAGCAGCGGGGTGGCGACGCAGATCGAGGAGTAGGCACCGGCCGCGAGACCGATGAACAGCGCGAGCGAGATGTCGTTCAGGGTGCCGGCGCCCAGGAAGCCGCCACCGATGAACAGCAGCGCGGCGACCGGCAGCAGGGCGACCACGGTGGTGTTCAGCGAACGCACCAGGGTCTGGTTGAGGCCCGCGTTGGCCGCCTCGCTGTAGGTGAGCTTGTTCTGCTTGGTGAGCCCCTTGGTGTTCTCCTTCACGGTGTCGAAGACGACGACCGTGTCGTAGAGCGAGTACCCGAGGATCGTCAGGAAGCCGATCACCGTACCGGGGGTGACCTCGAAGCCCACCAGGGCGTAGACCCCGATGGTGATCATGAGGTCGTGGATGAGGGCGACCAGGGCGGCCACCGCCATCCGCCACTCGAAGGCGATCGCCAGGTAGGCCGTGACCAGGATCATGAAGATGATCAGACCGGTGAGCGCCTTGTTGGAGATCTGCTTGCCCCAGCTGGGGCCGATCACCTGGGCGTCGACGGTCTCCAGCGGCACCTTCAGGTTCTCGGAGAGCTTGGAGCGGATCTCGTCCGAGCTCGCCTTCTCCTCGGTGCTGACCTGGATGCGGATCTTGCCGTTGTCGGTCGACTGCACCAGCGGGTGCGAGGAGACGATCTTGTCGGCCGCGTCCTGCGCCTGCGAGACGGTGAGCCCCGGCTTGGTCACGGTGTAGACCGAGCCGCCCTTGAACTCGATGCCCAGGTGCAGGCCCATGGCCAGGCCGATCGCGGCGACCAGGACGATCACGCCGGAGATGGAGTACCAGAGCTTACGGCGCCCGACGAAGTCGAAGCTGACCTCGCCCTGGTAGAGCCGGTGGCCCAGATTGGAGAAGCGTGACACGGTGTCAGGCCTCCTTCACGGCGGCAGAGGAGGAGCTACGGCGACGGCTGCTGCGCAGCGGCGGGCGGGCGCCCAGCCGCTTCGGGTCCAGACCGGACCACGGGTGGCCGTCGCTGAAGAACTTGCGGCGGGCCAGCAGCGTGATCAGCGGCTTGGTGAAGAGGAAGATCACCACGACGTCGAGCGCGGTGGTCAGACCCAGGGTGAACGCGAAGCCCTGGACCTTGCCGACCGAGACCACGTAGAGCACGGCGGCACAGAGGAAGGACACGAAGTCCGACACCAGGATGGTGCGCCGGGCGCGCGGCCAGGCCCGCTGGACCGCCGGACGCAGCGGGGCGCCCTCGCGGACCTCGTCGCGGATGCGCTCGAAGTAGACGATGAAGGAGTCGGCGGTGATACCGATCGCGACGATCGCACCGCAGACCGCCGGCAGGTTCAGCGCGAAGCCGATCCCGCCGCCCAGCAGGCTCATGATCGAGTAGGTCAGGGCCGCCGAGACGACCAGACCGGCGATCGAGACCAGGCCGAGGCCGCGGTAGTAGACCAGCGAGTAGGCGACCACCAGCAGCATGCCGATCGCACCGGCGACCAGACCGGCCTTGAGCTGGTCGCTGCCGAGCGCCGGGGAGACGGTGGTGATGTCGCTCTTGGCGAACTCCAGCGGCAGGGCGCCGTAGCTCAGCACGTTGGAGAGGTCCTGCGCCTCGGCCTGGGAGAAGCGGCCGGAGATGACCGCGCTGCCGCCCGGGATCGGGCCGTTGACCTGCGGGTGCGAGACCACCTGGTTGTCCAGGACGATCGCGAACTGGTTGGTCGGCGGGGTCAGGGCCGAGATCTGGCCGGTGACCTTGGCGAAGGCGTCGGTGCCGGTGCCGTTGAACTGGAGCTGGACCTGCCAGCCGGCACCGGTCTGGGTGTCGAGGGTGGCCTGGGCCTTGGAGACGTCCGAGCCCTTCACGGCGGCGGGGCCGAGGGCCAGCTTCTCGTAGTAGCCGTTCTCGGGCTTCTGCGAGCAGGCGACGACGGCCTTGTCCTCGGGGCCGGACTGGTTGTTGCGGACCTCGGGCTTGGAGCAGTCGAGCTGGGCGAAGGCGGCCTGGAGCTCCGGCGGCACGGTGCCCTGGGTCAGCGCGGCGCTGACGTCGGCCGCGCTCGGCGGGGTGGCCGGGGCGCTCGGGGCACCGGTGGCGCCAGCGGACGGCGCGCCGGAGGCGGGGGCGCTCGGGGCGGTGGCGGCGGCGCTCGGGCTGGCGTCGGCGGCCAGCGCCTCGCCGACCGCGCGGCCCTGCTTGGTGGCGCTGGCGCTCGCGCTGGGCGTGCCGGAGGCCGCGGCGGTCGCGTGGCTGCTCGGAGTGCCGGTGGCGCTCGGGGTGCCGGTGGCGCTCGGGGTACCGGTCGCGGTCGGGGTACCGGTGGCACCCGGGGTGCCGCTCGGGGCCGTCGACGGGGAGGAGGTGGGCGCGGGCGGCGTGTAACCGCTGGGCGCCACCGCGAGGACCGGACGGAAGAACAGCTTCGCGGTGGTACCCACCTGCTCGGCCGCGTTCTGCCGGTCACCGCCCTTGGGGATGTTCACGATGATCGTGTTCTCACCCTGGGTCTGGACCTCCGCCTCGGAGACACCCATTCCGTTGACACGGCGCTCGATGATCCCGGTGGCGATGTCCATGTTGGACTTGTTGATCGCCTTGGGGTCGGTCGACTTCGCGGTCAGCGTGATGCTGGTGCCGCCGGCGAGGTCGATTCCGAGCCGGGGCTTGGTGTTGCCCGTCCCGAACATGAGGGCGACCAGTCCGACGGTGACGACCAGGATGAGGGCCAGCGCCCGCCCTGGGTAGCCGTCGCGCGGGCGCGACTTGGGTGTTGCCACCTTGCTCGTTTCTCCCTGTCCATGCCACCTCCCCGCCCGGACCCCCGTCCTGCTCGTGGCGGAACGGGGGCATGGAGGTTCTGCGGCCCTGAGGTCCTGTGGGCTCGCGGCACTTCGCCGCGCAGCCGGGCGGAAGCCCGACCGTACTACTTGCTCGCGGGAGCCCCGCCCTCGGCATCGCCCTTCTCGGCGCTGTCCTTGGTGAGCGTCAGCGGCTTGTCCTCGACCGGCTCGGCCTCGGCGTCCTCGGCGTCCGGCTCGGGCAGCTCGTCATCGGCGGGGCGGCCGTTGATGATCGCGTCGTACTCCTGCGGGTCCAGGACGGCCGCGATCGCGCTCTTGGTGAAGTGGGTGACCACGCCGGGCGCGATCTCCAGCTCGACGGTCTCGTCGTTGACCGCCTTCACCTGGGCGTACAGGCCACCGATGGTGCGCACTCCGGCCCCCGGCTCCAGCGCGGTCTGCATCTGCTGCATCTGCGACTGGCGCTTCTTCTGCGACCGGAACATGAGCACGATCGCGATGATCGGGAGGAGAAGGATGATGAGGTTCACTGCAGCCAGGGTCCTTTACGGGCCGCCGGCCGGCGGCCTGTGTGGTATTGGTCGGCCCGTCAGGTGAGAGGGGCGGTCCGGCGGAGTCTAGGCGACCCCGAACTGATCGGACAACGCCAAGCATCGCATCCTGCCGCCGAAAGTGGCGAGCCTCGGCCTGCACAGTTTCCCCGGACTTCGCCCCCGGCTCCGCCGCACTCTGTGGTACCGGCGTCCGAGGAGCGAACCGGAACCCGCCCCTCACCCGATCGGCCCACGCATCTGGAAGAACGTTCAGCCCTCCTCGGCCCGGAACAGCTCCGGCTGCGCGGGCACGGCGGCCCCCCGGGCGGTCTGGACCGGCGGGGTCAGCCCGAGGTGCTGCCAGGCGGCGGCGGTGGCGATCCGGCCGCGCGGGGTGCGGGCCAGCAGGCCCTCCCGGACCAGGAACGGCTCGGCCACCTCCTCGACCGTCTCGGCCTCCTCCCCCACCGCGACCGCCAGTGTCGACAAACCGACCGGCCCGCCGCCGAACAGCCGCAGCAGCGCGTCCAGCACCGCCCGGTCCAGCCGGTCCAGACCACGGGCGTCCACCTCGTAGACGTCCAGCGCCTGGGCCGCGATCCCGCTGGTGACCACGCCGTCGTGGCGGACCTGGGCGTAGTCGCGGACCCGGCGCAGCAGCCGGTTGGCGATGCGCGGGGTGCCGCGCGAGCGCCCGGCGATCTCGGCGGCGCCGGCCGGGTCGATCTCCACGTCCAGCAGCGCGGCCGAGCGCCGCACCACCCGCTGGAGCTCGGCCGGGGCGTAGAACTCCATGTGGCCGGTGAAGCCGAAGCGGTCCCGTAGCGGGGGCGGCAGCAGACCGGCCCGGGTGGTGGCGCCGACCAGGGTGAAGGGCGGCAGCTCCAGCGGGATGGCGGTGGCGCCCGGGCCCTTGCCGACGATCACGTCGACCCGGAAGTCCTCCATCGCCATGTACAGCATCTCCTCGGCCGGCCGGGACATCCGGTGGATCTCGTCGAGGAAGAGCACCTCCCCCTCGGTGAGCGAGGAGAGGATCGCCGCGAGGTCCCCCGCGTGCTGGATGGCCGGGCCGGAGGTGATCCGGATCGGGGCGCCCAGCTCGGCCGCGATGATCATCGACAGGGTGGTCTTGCCCAGCCCGGGCGGGCCGCTGAGCAGCACGTGGTCGGGCGCGCTGCCGCGCTTGCGGGCGGCCTGGAGCACCAGCGACAGCTGCTCGCGGACCCGCTCCTGACCGATGAACTCGTCCAGCAGCTTGGGGCGCAGCGCCGCCTCGACCGCCTGGTCCTCGCCGTCGGCGGCGGCCGTGACCAGCCGGTCGGCCGGGTCGGCGTCGTACGAGCTGTCGTACGGACTGTCGTACGGACTCATCGGATAGGGCTCCAAAGTCGACAAACGGACAGATCGTCAGGTGGCTTCAGCGGGAGCGGTTGAGGCTGCGCAGCGCGAGTCGGAGCAGCGCGCCGACGTCCGGCACGGCCTGTGCCTCCGCCTCCAGGGTGACGGCGGCCACCGCCTCGTCCGCCTCGCGGGGCGCGTAGCCGAGGCCGACCAGCGCGGAGTGCAGTTGCTCGCTCCAGGGCGCCGGACCGGCGGCGATCGGCTTCTGCGCCGGAACGCTGCCGTGCGGGGCGCCCAGCTTGTTCTTGTACTCCAGCAGCAGCTTGGCCGCCTTGGCCTTGCCGATGCCGGGGACGGCGACCAGTGCCTTCTCGTCGCCGTTCGCCACCGCGGCCCGCAGCGCGTCCGGGCTGTGCACGCCGAGGATCGCCTGCGCCAGCTTCGGTCCGACGCCCGGCGCCGCCTGGAGGATCTCGAAGACCGCGCGCTCGTCGTCGTCCGCGAAGCCGAACAGGGTCAGCGAGTCCTCCCGGACCACCAGCGAGGTCGCGAGCCTGACCGGCTCACCCAGCCGCAGACCGGCCAGCGTGTTCGGCGTGCACTGCACGGCCATGCCGACCCCGCCCACCTCGACCACGGCGAGTCCGGCGGAGATGGCCGCCACGGGCCCTTGCACGAAGGCGATCACCGGCTACGGCCTTTCAGAGGAAGGGGGGCTTTCGGGGAGGTGGCGCGGGCCGCCCGGACGGCCGCCTCGATGCGGTTCGTCGCGCCGCCGCGCCAGATGTGGCAGATGGCCAGCGCCAGCGCGTCCGCGGCGTCGGCCGGTTTGGGCGGGGCGTCGAGCCGCAGCAGGCGCTGCACCATGGCCGTGACCTGGGCCTTGTCGGCCCGGCCGGAGCCGGTGACGGCGGCCTTGACCTCGCTGGGGGTGTGCAGGGTGACGGGTATCCCGCGCCTGGTCGCGCAGAGCATCGCCACCGCGCTGGCCTGGGCGGTGCCCATCACCGTCCGGACGTTGTGCTGGGCGAAGACCCGCTCGACGGCCACCAGGTCGGGCCGGTGCTCGTCCAGCCAGGCCTCGATGCCCTGCTCGACCAGCAGCAGCCGCTGCCCGATCTCCGCCTCGGCGGGAGTGCGCACCACGCCGACCCCGGCCATCCGCAGCGGCCGCCCCGGCGCGCCGTCGACCACGCCGACCCCGCACCTGGTCAGCCCCGGGTCCACGCCCAGTACCCGCACGTCACGCCCCGCCTTCCGTCTCCGACCTGCGTCGTCTCCGACCTGCGAAGGCTACCGCCCGGGTCGGACAGTGCCGCCAAAGACACCGGCCCGGCGGTCGTGGGACCACCGGGCCGGGGAGTGAGAACGATCACTCGGCGTCGAGCTGCGCACCGACCTCGTCGGAGATGTCGAAGTTGGCGAAGACGTTCTGCACGTCGTCGCTGTCCTCCAGCGCGTCGATCAGCTTGAGGATCTTGCGGGCGCCGTCGACGTCCAGCTCGACCTGCATGCTCGGGAGGAAGTTGGCCTCGGCCGAGTCGTAGTCGACGCCGGCGTCCACCAGGGCGGTGCGGACGGCGACCATCTTGGACGCCTCGGAGACGATCTCGAAGGAGTCGCCGAGGTCGTTGATCTCCTCGGGCTCCTGGTCGAGGACGACCTCGAAGAGCTTGTCCTCGTCCACGCCGTCGGCCTTGGGGACGATGACGACGCCCTTGCGGGTGAACAGGTACGACACCGAGCCCGGGTCGGCCATCGAGCCGCCGTTGCGGGTCATCGCGACGCGCACGTCGGAGGCGGCGCGGTTGCGGTTGTCGGTGAGGCACTCGATCAGGACGGCGACACCGTTCGGGCCGTAGCCCTCGTACATGATCGTCTGGTAGTCGGCACCGCCGGCCTCCAGGCCACCGCCGCGCTTGACGGCGCGGTTGATGTTGTCGATCGGGACGGAGCTCTTCTTCGCCTTCTGGATGGCGTCGTAGAGGGTCGGGTTGCCCGCCGGGTCGGGACCGCCGGTGCGCGCCGCCACCTCGATGTTCTTGATCATCTTGGCGAAGAGCTTGCCGCGCTTGGCGTCGATCACGGCCTTCTTGTGCTTGGTGGTAGCCCACTTAGAGTGGCCGGACATCGCCAGCTCCTTTACGTCGCCAAAGGGAAGTGAAACAGATGAGATCTTACCGGTGTCGTCACCGGTAAGGCGCACACGGTCAGCGTGCGGCGACCGCGAGGTGCTCCTCGACCATCCGCACGAAGTACGCGTGCACCCGGTGGTCACCGGTCAGCTCCGGGTGGAACGACGTGGCCAGCAGGTTTCCCTGACGGACCGCCACGATCCGGCTCTCCGGGCCGTCCGCCGCGGGCAGCTCGGCCAGCACCTCGACGCCCGCGCCGACCGCCTCGACCCAGGGGGCGCGGATGAACACGCCGTGCACCGGCGCGTCGTCCATCCCCTTGAAGGCGATCCCGGACTCGAAGGACTCGTTCTGCCGGCCGAAGGCGTTGCGGCGCACGGTCATGTCGATGCCGCCGACGGTCTCCTGGTCCTCCCGGCCGTCGAGGATCTTGTCGGCCAGCATGATCATGCCCGCGCAGGTGCCGTACACCGGCATGCCGGCGGCGACCCGCTCGCGCAGCGGGTCCATCACGCCGAACAGCAGCGCGAGCTTGGACATGGTGGTGGACTCCCCGCCGGGGATCACCAGCGCGTCGACCTCGGCCAGCTCCTCGGCACGGCGCACCGGGCGGGCGAGCGCGTCGGCCTCGGCCAGCGCGACCAGGTGCTCGCGGACGTCGCCCTGCAGGGCGAGGACGCCGATGACTGGAGTGCTCACGGTCTTCAACCTCGTTCGATCGATCTACGGAAGTACGTGGCGCGGCCCGCCGCGCGCCAAGGCTGCGCGGCGGGCCGGCACAGGAAAACGGGGCGGACTACCAGCCGCGGTTGGCGTAGCGCTCGGTCTCCGGCAGGGTGTCGCAGTTGATGCCGACCATGGCCTCGCCGAGGTTGCGGGAGGCGTCCGCGATGATCTTCGGGTCGTCGAAGAAGGTGGTGGCCTTCACGATGGCGGCGGCGCGCTTGGCCGGGTCGCCCGACTTGAAGATGCCGGAGCCGACGAAGACGCCCTCGGCGCCCAGCTGGCGCATCAGCGCGGCGTCGGCCGGGGTGGCGACGCCACCGGCGGAGAACAGCACGACCGGCAGCTTGCCGAGCTCGGCGACCTCCTTGACCAGCTCGTACGGAGCGCGCAGCTCCTTGGCGGCGGCGTACAGCTCGTTGTGGTCCAGGGCGCGCAGGTGGCCGATCTCGTTCTTGATCTGGCGCAGGTGGCGGACCGCCTCGACGACGTTGCCGGTGCCGGCCTCGCCCTTCGAGCGGATCATGGCCGCGCCCTCGGCGATGCGGCGCAGGGCCTCGCCCAGGTTGGTGGCGCCACAGACGAAGGGGGTGGTGAAGGCCCACTTGTCGGAGTGGTTGACCTCGTCGGCCGGGGTGAGCACCTCGGACTCGTCGATGTAGTCGACGCCCAGCGACTGGAGCACCTGGGCCTCGACGAAGTGCCCGATGCGGGACTTGGCCATCACCGGGATGGAGACCGCGTCGATGATCTCCTCGATCATGTTCGGGTCGGACATGCGGGCCACGCCGCCGTCCTTGCGAATGTCGGCGGGGACCCGCTCCAGGGCCATGACGGCCACCGCGCCGGCGTCCTCGGCGATCTTCGCCTGCTCGGCGTTGACCACGTCCATGATCACACCGCCCTTGAGCTGCTCGGCCATGCCGCGCTTCACCCGGGCGGTGCCGATCTGCGGCTGGTCTGCGGTGGTGGGGGTGCTGGACACGTGAGACCTCACTCGATGATGAACCAGTGCTATCGCCCTATGGTAGGCGGAAAATGGGGCCTCTCCATGCGCCACCAAGTCCAGCCCGGACGACGGGATGCGACAAACGGGCCGTATCCGAGCCAAGCCTAGGCGGGTGCTCCCTCGGGCGTGAGAGCGGGCGGCGGAGCGTCGTCCATCTCGAACGCCAGCGGGAACGGCGCCCGCCCGGCCAGCCGGAAATACCGCACCAGCCGGTGCTCGCGCACCGCCCGGGCCGCCCGCACCGCGTCGTTGTGGAACCGGCGGGCCATCGGCACCCGGCGCACCGCGGCGGTCAGGTCCTTCACCGCCTCCTCGCCCCCCGGCTCGGCCACCAGCGCCGCGACCTGCTCCGGCTCCGCGAACACCGCCCGCAGCGCCAGGCTCAGCTGGCTCTCCGCCACCTCACGCTGCTCGTCCTCGGCCTGCCGAGCCGCGTGCGCCGCGTCCAGCAGCAGCAGCGAGGCCGCCGGGTCCAGCAGCGAGGACGTGGCCAGCTCCATCGCCACCGAGGCCCGGCGGACCAGCTGCGCGTCCAACGCCGCACGGGCGGCGTCGATCCGGGCGTGCAGCCGGTCCAGCCTGCCCGCCGTCCAACTCAGGTACATGCCGAACAGCACCACGGCCACGCCGGCCCAGATCCAGGTAGTCACGGGGCGCAACGCTACCGGGTGTCACCGGCTCACCCCTCGACGGTGGCGTTGCGGTACCCCTCCCGATCGATCTCGGCGATGTTCACCGCGGTGAACAGCCGGTGCCCCGCCGGCGGCCGCACGTGCTGCGCCACCACCGCCAGCACGCCGTCCCGCAGCGCGGCCTTCGCCTCCGGCGCGCGACCGGGGAACATCTGGAACTCGACGAACACCTGGGCGTCCCCGGCCCCGACCGTCCCCACCACGAGCTCCTCGCTCGGACGGAACACGGTCTTGCAGGACTCCGGCTTCGCGTCGATGGTTTCCTCGGCCAGCCGGTTGATCGCCAGGCCCAGCTCCCGGCGGTCGAAGGTACCGGCCAGGCTCGACGAGTAGTCCACGGAAATCTGCGGCATCGCTTGCCCCCACGAATCAGCTGTCACGGTCGTCGCTCGACCCTAACGCCCGGCCGCCCGCGATCGATCCCGAACCGGCGTACAGGACCGGTCCCGGATCAGCCCCGGACCGGCCCCCGGTGTCAGTCCCGGGCCAGCCCGAAGAGCCCGCGCCGACCGCCGCGCACGTCCTCCGCGACCACCGCCGCGGCCCCCGCCGTCACCGTCTCGTACACCGCCAGGATGTCCGCGCCGACGGTCGACCAGTCGAACCGCCGCACGTGCCGCGAGGCCGCCTTGCGCAGCTCCTCCAGCCGGGCCGGATCGCCCAGCAGCCGCAGCGCCGTGCGCGCCAGCGCGTCCGCGTCCTCCACCGGGAACAGCTCGCCCGCGTCCCCGCCGTCCAGCACCTGCTTGAACGCGTCCAGGTCGCTGGCCAGCACCGGCGCACCCGCCGACATCGCCTCGACCAGGATGATCCCGAAGCTCTCGCCGCCGGTGTTCGGCGCCACGTACAGGTCCACGCTGCGCAGCAGCCGGGCCTTGTCCCGGTCGCTCACCATGCCGAGGAACTCGACCTGCGCACGGACCTCCGGCGCCAGGCCCGCGACGGCCTCCTCCTCGTCGCCCTTGCCCGCCACCAGCAGCCGCACCCCCGGCCGCTCGGCGAGGATCTTCGGCAGCGCCGCCAGCAGCGTCGGCAGGCCCTTGCGCGGCTCGTTGATCCGGCCGATGAAGCCGATCGTGCCCGGCTCCCCGGCCGCCGCACCGCCGGTCCAGCGCTCGTCCGGCTCGGCGTCGGCGAAGAAGCCGACGTCCACGCCGTTGGGGATCACCACGGCGTCCCCGCCCAGGTGCTCCACCAGCGTGCGTCGGGCGTACTCCGACACCGCGATCCGGGCCCGCATCTTCTCCAGGCCGGGCTGAAGGATCGGCGAGGCCGCGATCATCGCGCGCGAGCGCGGGTTCGAGGTGTGGAACGTCCCCACCATCGGCCCGGACGCCGACCAGGCGGCCAGCATCGACAGGCTCGGCGAGGCCGGCTCGTGCACGTGCAGGATGTCGAACCGCCCCTCGTGCAGCCACCGCCGCACCCGCGCCGCCGACAGGATGCCGAAGCTCAGCCGCGCCACCGACCCGTTGTACGGCACCGCCACCGCCCGCCCGGCCGAGACCACGTACGGCGGCAGCGCCTCGTCGTCCTCGGCCGGCGCCAGCACCGACACCTGGTGGCCCAGGCCGATCAGGTGCTCGGCCAGGTCCCGGATGTGGAACTGCACCCCACCGGGGACGTCCCAGTCGTACGGGCAGACGATGCCGATCTTCACGGGTTCCTCTAGCTCCTTCAGGTGTGCGGGCCGACCGTACGGGCCGGGATTCAGGACCCGGAGGCCTCAGCCGCGGGCTCGGCGGCCGGCTCCGGGGCCGCCTCGGGGCGCGGCGCGGCCGCCGCTCCCACCGTCTCACGGGCCGGCAGGTCGGCGAGCCAGAACCGTTGCAGCATGTGCCAGTCCTCGGGGTGCTCGCGGATCCCCTGCTCCCACAGGTCCGCCATCGCCTGCGTCATCGCCAGCGTCCGGGCCTTGCGGTCGCCCTCCTCGGGCACCGCGACCTCCGGGTGGATCACCGCCCGCAGCACCGGGCCGTCGTACCAGAGCGTCACCGGCAGCAGCGCCGCCCCGGTGCGCTGGCACAGCGCCGCCGGACCGGCCGGCATCCGGGTCGCCTCACCGAAGAAGGACACCTCGATGCCCGCCTCGGACAGGTCTCGGTCCCCCACCAGGCAGACCAGCCGACCCTCACGCAGCCGCCGCGCCAAGGTGCCGATCACGTTCACCCCGCCACCGGTCAACGCCAGGACCTCCATGCCCTGACCCTCCCGGAACGCCACGAAGCGGTCGAACAGCCGCTCCGGCTTCAGCCGCTCCGCGACCGTGGTGAACGGGTACCCCAACTGCGCGACCCAGGTGCCCGCGAGGTCCCAGTTGCCCATGTGCGGCAGCGCTATCACCGCGCCGCGCCCCGACTCCAAGGCCTCCCGCAGGTGCCCGAAGCCCGCCACCTGGACGTCCCGCGCCACCCGCTCCCGGCTCCACACCGGCAGCCGGAACGACTCCATCCAGTACCGCAGGTACGAACGCATCCCGGCCCGGGACAGCGCCCGCAGCCCCGCCTCGTCCAGCTCCGGACGGACCCGGCGCAGGTTCGCCTCCAGCTGGAGCACCCGCTTGCCGCGCCGGCGCCACGCGTAGTCCGCCAGCCGGTCGAACAGGCCCCGCGCCACCCGCTCCGGCAGGTGCTTCAGCACCGCCCAGCCCAGCGCGTACGCCCAGTACACCAGTCGGTCCGTCACCGCAGGACGCCCCCCATCAGCTCCCGGCCGCCGCTCGGTCGGCCTCGAACGCCTCCCGGCGCACGGTCAGCATCCGCTGGAACACCGTCACCAGGCTGCCCGCGGCCACCAGCCACAGCGCCACCGGCAACAGCCACTCCACGTACGGCACCCCGAAGGCGTGCAGACCCGAGATCCCGGCCGCCACCAGGCTGGCCACCAGCCGTTCGGCCCGCTCCACCAACCCCGACACGTCGCACGGCAGCCCCTGGCTCTCCGCCCGGGCCTTGGTGTACGACACCACCAGACCGCTCGCCAGACAGAAGATCGCCACCGCGCAGAGCAGGTTGTCGTTCCCCCCGCCCGCGTACCACATGGCCAGACCGCCGAAGATCGCCGCGTCCGCCACCCGGTCCAGCGTGGAGTCGAGGAACGCCCCCCACTTGGTGCTCCGGCCCAGCTGGCGGGCCATGTTCCCGTCCACCAGGTCCGAGAAGATGAACAGCGTGATCGTGATGGTGCCCCAGAAGAACTCCCCGCGCGGGAAGAACACCAGCGCACCGGCCACCGAACCGGCGGTACCGATCAGCGTCACGGCGTCCGGGCTCACGCCCAGCCGGATCAGGAACGCGGCGAACGGGGTCAGAACACGTGTGAAGAAGGCACGCGCGTATTTGTTGAGCATGGCCTTCCCGACCGCTCCGATCTCCCTGGTACCCGCCTGGCGCAACACGCGCGGCAGACGGCCGGGCGGATCAGCCCGTCCGGCGCACCCATCGTAGCCACGCCGACGACACGCCCCGTCGCACACACCGCCCGACGACCCCCCGGCCACCCCGCACACACGCACGGTCACCTCCCGCACGAACGACACGCGGGACGTTCCCCCCACGACACGCGGGGGCGCACGACCCGACCCTAGACTTTCAAAGTCAGCCTCGGCGCCACGGGAGGAGACCCCGATGCCCGACCGCAGCACAGCACGAGCCGGCCAGGCACCCGCCGTCACCGGCCCCCGAGATCTGCGCAACGTCGCCCTCATCGGCGGCAGCGGTGTGGGCAAGACCACCCTCGCCGAATCCCTCGCCCTCGCCGCCGGCGCCACCGGCCGGGCCGGCCGGGTCGCCGACGGCACCACCGTCTCCGACCACGAGGACATCGAGCACCACCAGCAGCGCTCCGTCCAGCTCTCGCTGCTCCCGCTCGAATGGAAGGGCGTCAAGATCAACCTGATCGACCCGCCCGGCCACCCCGACTTCACCGCCGACCTGCGCGCCGCCCTGCACGCCGCCGACGCCGCCGTCTTCGTCGTCTCCGCCACCGACCCGGTCACCGCCCCCACCCGCGCCCTCTGGCGCGAATGCGCCGCCGAAGGCATCCCGCGCGCCGTCGCCGTCGCCAAACTCGACCTCGCCCGCACCGACTTCGACGACATCCTCACCACCTGCCACGACGCCTTCGACCTCGGCCCGGACACCCTGCGCCCGCTCTTCCTGCCCGTCCTCCACGACGGCCGACCCGACGGCAGCGTCGACCTGATCACCGGCGACACCTACGGCAACGCCACCCCGCTCCCCGACACCGGCCCCGCCCACGACAGCCTCGTCGAGGCCATCTCCGGCCAGGACGACACCCTCATGGAGCGCTACCTCGCCGGCGACACCCTCGACGCCGACGCCCTCGAAGCCGGCATGCGCCGCGAAGTCCTCAGCTGCGCCCTCCACCCCGCCGTCCCCACCAGCGAGAACGGCCTCGGCGCCGCCGAACTCCTCGACCTCATCGCCCACACCTTCCCCGACCCCACCGAACGCACCCGCCCCGCCCCCGACTGCGACCCCGACGCCCCGCTCGCCGCCCAGGTCGTCCGCGTCACCGGCGACGCCTACGTCGGCCGGATCAGCCTGCTGCGCCTCTACGCCGGCACCCTGCGCCCCGACACCAGGATCCACCTCGCCGGGCCCGCCCACACCGCCGACCAGAACGGCGACGAACGCGTCACCGCCCTCACCAGCCCCTTCGGCAAACTCCAGCGACCCGTCCCGCACGCCGTCGCCGGCGACCTCGTCTGCGCCGCCAAACTCACCACCGCCCGCGCCGGCGACACCGTCCACGACCCCGGCCACCCCGTCGACCTCGACGGCTGGACCCTCCCCGAACCCCTGCTCCCGATCGCCATCGAGGCCCACAGCAAGGCCGACGACGACAAGCTCTCCCAGGCCCTCGCCCGGCTCACCGCCGAGGACCCGGCCCTGCGCCTCGAACAGAACCCCGACACCCACCAACTGGTCCTCTGGTGCACCGGCGAAGCCCACGCCGAGGTCGTCCTCGACCGCCTCCGCACCCGCCACGGCGTCCACGTCGACACCGTCGAACCCAAGGTCGCCCTCCGCGAGACCTTCGGCACCGCCGCCGCCGGCCACGGCCGCCTCGTCAAACAGTCCGGCGGCCACGGCCAGTACGCCATCTGCGACCTGGAGGTCGAACCGCTACCGGCCGGCTCGGGCTTCGAGTTCCAGGAACGCGTCGTCGGCGGCGCCGTCCCCAAACACTTCATCCCCTCCGTCGAGAAGGGCGTCCGCGCCCAACTCGCCAAGGGCGTCGCCACCGGCCACCCGCTCGTCGACATCCGGGTCACCCTCACCGACGGCAAGGCGCACTCCGTCGACTCCTCCGACGCGTCCTTCCAGAACGCCGCCGCCCTCGCCCTGCGCGACGCCGCCGAACACGCCGTCGTCCGCCTGCTCGAACCCGTCGCCGCCGTCAGCGTCCTGCTGCCCGACGACTACCTCGGCGCCGTCCTCGGCGACCTCTCCGCCCGCCGCGGCCGCGTCCTCGGGACCGAGACCGGCGGCCCCGGCCTCACCCTGCTGCGCGCCGAGGTCCCCGAACTCGAACTCGTCCGCTACCCGGTCGACCTGCGCTCCCTCACCCACGGCACCGCCGAGTTCAGCCGCGCCTACCTGCGCCACGAACCCATGCCCGCCGCCGTCGCCGACCGCTACAACGACTGAGCCCTCCCTACGGGCGGGCCACCGCACGGTTCGGCAGCGCGCACGCCGCCGTACCCCCCGGCATCCGGTGCCGGTTGCGCGCCACCCAGCGGTACACCACGCCCGCCACCGGCCGCACCGGCGCCAAGGTCAACACCCCACCCAGGTACGCCCACACCCCGCCCGACCGCATCAGCAGCCGCGCCACCGCCTGCGCACCGCCGTACACCCGGCCCGCCGGCGTCACCCACAGCACCTCGCGCTCCGCCCGCTCGGCGTCCACCTCGCCCAGCCCGCCCGCCAGCGCGTCCAACGCCGCCAGATCCGCGAACTGGAACGGCACCGCCTCCCAACCGCCCGAGGCCAGCGTCTGCCGCAGATACCGCTCCGCCCACCGCGCACACGACGAACAGAACGCGCAGTCCCCGTCGAAGACCAGCACCGGATCCTTCACTTCAACCCCTTCGTCCACCCGAACGGGGCGCTCGCACGCACCCGCACAGCCATCGTGCACCACCCCAACGCGCCACCGTGCGCCGGGTATCGACCTGCCCGAACCTGGGCATCATGCCTCTCAGGCCGCGTACGGCTCTGGGGCCTGTCCGGTGGATCTTGTCGGATCAGACCGCGGCGTCAGGGTGCGTGCATCGCAAGGCGGAGGAGGGAGTCCATGCGGAGCATCGGCGACCGACGACAACGCCGCGAGGCGCGTGCCCTGGCGTCGCGGGCCCGGCAAGATCCACCGGACAGGCCCTAGGTGACGGTACTTCAGACGATCATCGACGCGGCACCGCCACGGCACGGTAACCTGCCGCTGACAAGGGGAGGAGGGGACGCCACCGTGACCACACTCGACATGACCCCGGGTGCGCAGATACCCCGGACCGACACCGGCCCACAGACCGCCGTCAGTCTGGCGCTCTCCTCGGCCGCTTACCGCGACGGCGAGGTCACCGCCTTCGTCGACACCGTCGCCGACGCCACCGCCAAGAAGGGCCGCTTCGCGCTCTTCCGCCCCAACCTCGGCGAGGCGTTCAGCAAGGCCGTGATCTCCCGCACCCTCGGCGGCGACCGCAAACCCCTGGTGCCGTCCTTCGGCGTCGACAGCCGCCAGGTCGTCGAACACTGCCTCGCCGCCGAGGAACTGCGCCACGCCCGCGACCGACAGCTCACCACCGTCACCGTGGTCACCGGCCTGCTCTTCCTCCCCGGCACCCTGCTCTGGCTCGGCGCCTTCCAACTGCGCGCCTGGCTCAAGCGCGACAACCCGCGCAACTCCGCCGTCTACGGCGGCATCGCACTCGCCGCGGCCGCCGCCCTCGCCGTCCTGCTCGCCCTGCGCCCCCCGGCCGCCGGCGTCCTCGGCGTCTACCTGCGCATCGTGATGCTCGCCCCGGTCATCGGCTGGTACCTGGCCCGCCGGATCGTCCTGCGCTCCGCCCTCGACCTGCGCGCCCGCTGGCTGGACCTCGTCGAGGGCAACGCCGTCGCCGCCACCGTCGCCAAGGCCGTCCCCCGGGACGACCTCGACAAGAAGGCCAACGAGCTGCGCGACCGACTCGGCCGCCTCGACTCCGAGCAGGAGACCAACATCCAGCACTACGCCGGCGCCAAGGGCATCCTCGGCACCGGCCGGCGCTGGGGCGAGTGGCGCATGGCCGACACCCTGCACCCCGCCGAGGGCCACGCCGACTTCCGCGCGTTCCACCCCTGGGACCTGGTCCGCCGGATCTCCGCCCACCTCAAGGGCCTCGGCATCAGCCACGTCGCCAACAGCGGCATCCCCAACGTCGCCATCAAGCAGTGGGTCGTCTTCGACATCGGCGAGGGCGCCGACGAGATCAGCCGGCCCGGCGGCGCCGACATGGAGGGCGACCGCATGCGCGACTACGCCGTCCAGAGCATCGGCGACAAGCAGACCTTCCCCGGCGGCCCCCGGCACTACCTGGCCACCCAGTTCATCACCCACGACGGCAAGCTGATCATCACGTTCACGATCACCGTGACCCTGCTCGCCAACGTCCTCAACATCTCCGTCGCCGGCTACGCGCTGGGCCCGCTCAAGGGCGTCTTCCACGACAAGCCGAAGGACAAGGAGAAGACGGTCGCCAAGACCGTCAAGTTCTGGGAGGAGCGCACCGTCAAGCTCCCCCTGATCGACAACGACGAGGTGGTCCGCCAGGCCGTCCGCGCCCCCTTCTACCGGATTCCCGGCCTGCTCGGCTGGCTCGGCGGCGGGCTCGGCCTGCCCGAGCCCTTCGGCCTCCGGCACGTCTGGGCGCAACGGGCCTGGGACAACCGGTCCATGGTCGACAACGCGCTCAACGCCTCCGTCCCGGTGCTCAACGCGGTGCACACCGCCACCCTGGAGTTCCTCCAGGAGCACGACCTGGACGCCGACCGCTTCTTCAAGAACCGCGCCTCGATCATCAAGTCCGAGGCCCAGGGCAGCCGCCCGTACAAGGTCGACCAGTTCGACGCGGGCTGAGCCCGCCGACGAACGCCGCAGGGGCCCGTCACCGTGCATCCGGTGACGGGCCCCTGCGCGTGCGGATCAAGCCTGCGGCCAGGCCTCGGCCAGCATCTTCCGGGTGTCCGCCAGCAGCTGCGGCAGCACCTTGGTGTGGCCCACCACCGGCATGAAGTTGGTGTCCCCGCCCCAGCGCGGCACCACGTGCTGGTGCAGGTGCGCCGCGATCCCGGCACCGGCCGCCGCACCCTGGTTCATCCCGATGTTGAACCCGTGCGCCCCCGAGGCCGCCCGCAGTGCCGTCATCGCCTTCTTGGTGAAGTCGGCCAGCTCGGCGGTCTCCGCCTCGTCCAGGTCGGTGTAGTCCGCCACGTGCCGGTACGGGACCACCATCAAGTGCCCGCCGTTGTACGGGTACAGGTTCAGCACCGCGAACACGGCGCTCCCCCGGGCGACGACCAGCCCGTCCTCGTCGCTCAGCGACGGGATCGAGCAGAACGGACAACCGTCGTCCGGAGCCGGGCCGGTGGGCTTGTTCTCACCCTGGATGTACGCCATCCGATGGGGGGTCCACAGGCGGCGGAAGCCGTCCGGCTCACCGACGCCCCGCTGCAGTTCCGGCTCAGTCGTCATGCTGATCAGCATATTCGCCCGACGGTGCTTGCAAAGCCGCGCGGGGCAGACTCATGGAGAGCCTGCCCCGCGCACCCCCGCCTGGGCGGGGCCGACGTCGTCATCTGCCAGGTCCGGCCGATGGCGTCCGGATCACCCCCGCTATGGCGGGGAACACGTCACACCTGGATACGCCGCGCCACAGCATCAACGATCTCGGCGATCGCCTGGTCACGGGGAACGCCGTTCTTCTGCTCGCCGTTGCGGTAGCGGAAGGAAACCGCGCCCGCTTCGACGTCGTCGTTGCCGGCGATCAGCATGAACGGAACCTTGCTGCGCTGCGCGTTCCTGATCTTCTTCTGCATGCGGTCGTCCGAGGTGTCCACCTCGACCCGGATCCCGTGCTTCTTGAGCTCGGCCGCGACCTCCAGCAGGTACGGCACGTGCTCGTCGGTGATCGGGATACCGGTCACGGTGACCGGGGCCAGCCACGGCGGCATGGCACCGGCGTAGTGCTCCAGCAGCACCGCGAAGAACCGCTCGATGCTGCCGAACAGCGCGCGGTGGATCATGACCGGCCTCTGACGCGAGCCGTCCGCCGCCGTGTACTCAAGATCAAAACGCTCGGGGAGGTTGAAGTCCAACTGAATCGTGCTCATTTGCCACGTGCGCCCGATGGCGTCCCGCGCCTGGACCGAGATCTTCGGGCCGTAGAAGGCCGCGCCACCCGGGTCCGGGACCAGCGGCAGCCCCTGCTTCTCGGCCACGGCCGCCAGGACGCGGGTGGCCTCCTCCCAGGTCTCGTCCGACCCGACGTACTTGACCGGGTCCTTGGTCGACAGCTCCAGGTAGAAGTCGGTCAGACCGTAGTCGCGGAGCAGGTTGAGCACGAAGGTCAGCGTCGAGTCGAGCTCGTCCGCCATCTGCTCACGGGTGCAGTAGATGTGCGCGTCGTCCTGCGTGAAGCCGCGGGCGCGGGTCAGGCCGTGCACCACGCCGGACTTCTCGTACCGGTACACCGTCCCGAACTCGAAGAGGCGCAGCGGCAGTTCACGGTACGAGCGGCCGCGCGCGTCGAAGATCAGGTTGTGCATCGGGCAGTTCATCGGCTTGAGGTAGTAGTCGACGCCCTCGTCGAGCTGCATGGGCGGGTACATACCGTCCGCGTACCAGTCGAGGTGGCCGCTCTTCTCGAAGAGCTTCCCCTTGGTGGCGTGCGGGGTGTAGACGAACTCGTAGCCCTCTTCCTCGTGCCGCTTGCGCGAGTAGTCCTCCATGGCGCGGCGGATGATGCCGCCCTTGGGGTGGAAGACGGCGAGGCCGGAGCCGATCTCCTCGGGGATGGAGAAGAGGTCGAGCTCGTTGCCGAGCTTGCGGTGGTCGCGCTTCTCGGCCTCGACGAGGAAGTCGAGGTGGGCCTTCAGCTCGTCCTTGGTCGGCCACGCGGTGCCGTAGATGCGCTGGAGCATCGGGTTCTTCTCGCTGCCGCGCCAGTAGGCGGCCGCGTTGCGCATCAGCTTGAACGCCGGGATGTGCCGGGTGCTGGGCAGGTGCGGGCCGCGGCAGAGGTCGCCCCAGCACTGCTCGCCGGTCTTGGCGTCCAGGTTGTCGTAGATGGTGAGCTCGCCGGCGCCGACCTCGACGTCGGCGCCCTCGCCGGCGGTGGCGGCGGAGCCCTTGAGGCCGATCAGCTCCAGCTTGTACGGCTCGGCGGCCAGCTCCTCGCGGGCGGACTCGTCGGTGACCACGCGGCGGGAGAACTTCTGCCCGCGCTTGATGATCTCCTGCATGCGCTTCTCGATGGCCTTGAGGTCATCGGGGTGGAAGGGCTTCTCGACGTCGAAGTCGTAGTAGAAGCCGTCCTTGACCGGCGGGCCGATGCCGAGCTTGGCCTCGGGGTAGAGCTGCTGCACGGCCTGGGCCATGACGTGCGCGGTGGAGTGGCGCAGGATGTCGAGGCCGTCCTTGCTGTCGATCGCGACCGGCTCGACCTCGTCGCCGTCCTGGACGGCGTAGGCGAGGTCCTTGAGCTGGCCGCCGACGCGGGCGGCGATGATCGAGCGGTCGTCGGCGAAGAGCTCGGCGGCCGTAGTGCCCGTCGTCACCACGCGCTCTTCCCGATCGGGTTCGCGGCTGATGATTACCCGGACGTCCGTCACCGGTCTCTCCTGACGTGCTGGATTTCAGAGGACGCAACACAGCGCTGCGCGTGACGATGGTACCGAGAGCGTCCACCCCACCGCGCACCTACGCCCCTTCTCCTCTTTCCCCGAACCCTTCTCCCAGCGACTTCAGCAGTCGCTCGCGCTCGGCGTCCTCCCAGCCGCAGAGTTCCAGGCCGTGCGGCTGGGTGAGCCGGCGGAAGCCGCCGCGGCGTTCCAGCCGGCCGGCGACCCGGACCGGCAGGCCCGCGAGGTGGGCCTCGGCGGCGAGGCGGTAGTCGGGGTCGGGCAGGCGGAGCTTGAGCTCGCGGACCTCGGCCCCGCCGAGGACCCGCAGCCGTACGGTGCCCGGTCCGGCCGGGTTCGCGCGCTTGAGGCGGACGACCACGCCGACCACGGTGACGGCGACAGCGGGCTCGATGCGTTCCAGCAGGTCGGCGGCCTCCGCGAGGGCGGGCAGGTCGCCGGGTGAGAAGTCGAGGACGATCCGCCGGTCGCCGAAGCCGCCCGGGGTTCCGGCGGAGGCCGACCAGGCGACGGTGAGCCGGGCCGCGGTCGCGCCGCGGACCAGGTCCTCGACGGACTGCACGAGCTCGCGGCTGACCCCGGCCTGGACGGCGTTCTCGAAGGCCTCGGGCCCGCCGCTGACCCGGCGGTAGTCGACGGCGTCGCGCAGCGCCTCCAGGGCGCGGACCAGGGTGGTCACGGCGGCCCGGCCCTCGGGGGCGGGGGTGTAGGCGGTGAGGCCGGCGCCCTGGTCGACGACCAGGACGCGGTCGAGGAAGTCTCCGGCGAGGGCGTCCAGTCGGGCGCCGAAGTAGGCGGCCGTGATCCGTCCGGCCTTGGCCCCGGCGGCGAGCATGGCGCGGGCCGCCGCCTGGAGCCGCTCGGCGTCGTCCCAGCCGGCGGTGGCGGCGGGGCCGGGCAGTTCGCGCCGCCAGCGCAGTTCGTCGCCGGGGACGGCGAGGGCGAGCAGGATGGAGCGGGCGGAGGGGCTGGGCGAGCGGGAGAGTGCGGTGACGGCGTCGGCGAGCAGGTCGACGGCGTCGTCGAAGCCGTCCCCGGCCGGGACGAGCAGGCTGGTGCCGCTTTCGTCGTCGGGCGGCGTCCAGCGGCCGTACCGGGCGGCGGGTCCGCCGCGGCGGACCCAGCCGTGCCGGGCGAGCAGGGTGGCGAGCACCGCCGGGTCGACGGCGGCCGGGTCGGGCAGGGCCTGGGCCGGCTCGCCCGGCGCGTGCGGCGGTGTCATCGGGACTCCTCGCTGCCGGGGCCGGGCGGTCACGGGCTGCCGCCCGCGCCGACCCGGGCCATGATGTCGCAGAGCGCGCGGTCGTCGAAGACCTTGGCGGTCGGCACCCGGACATTGGTTCGCCGCTGCCCGGTGACCGGGTGGCCGGCCAGGTTGACCCAGTAGCAGCAGTGCCGCAGCTCCAGCGCGTCCGGGCGGGCCCGGAGCCAGTGGTCGACCCGGCGCGGCAGCAGCATCACGACCAGGATGCGGGGGACGGCGACCCGGGCCCGGGCCAGTTTGCGCAGGTGGTCGTTGTCCAGGGTGAAGCTGAAGTGCGGCCCGGCCGGCTCGGGCGCGATCTGCTGGGTGGCCTTGAGCTGGATCTTGATGGTGACCTCGTCGTCCACGTCGTGCGCCCGGGAGCCGTGGCTGACCTGCCAGTCGATGCCGTTGTCCGGGAACGGCTGGGAGAGCGAGCACCCGGCGGCCGCGGCCACCGCATGCAGGTAGCCGACCTGAAGGGTCTCCATGCAGGCCGTGACCGCGAGGTTCCCCCGCAGTACGGTCGCCGCCCCGCCCTCGGGCTGCGGCTGTGTCAGCGCCATCGCCCCGTGGCCTCCCCCGGCTCGGCTTCGAACGCAACGCTCGTGGGCCTGTCGTCGAACTCCCGTCGTCCGCCCGCAGGGCGGCAGGCGGGAGTTCGGCGACAGGCCCATGAGGCAGGATCCCCGGTCGGGGCTGGGCCAAACGGGTTGAAGGGGCGTCAGAACCGGGTATCAACCTGGTGTATCACCGGGCGCGGATCGCTCGCCTGAGGGGCCGTCATGCAGCAGCACTGGTACACCGGACCACTCGCCTCCTTCGACACCGAGACCACCGGCGTGGACGTGGAGTCCGACCGGATCGTCTCGGCCGCCCTGGTCGTCCAACTCGCCCCGGGCGCCCCCGTGCAGACCTCCGCCTGGCTCGCCGATCCGGGGGTGCCGATCCCGGACGGCGCCCGCGCGGTGCACGGCATCACCGACGAGCACGTGCGGGCGCACGGCCGCCCGGCCCGCTCGGTGGTGGCGGAGGTCACCCGCGCGCTGGCGGCCCAGGCGCTGGCCGGGCGGCCGGTGGTGGTGATGAACGCGCCGTACGACCTGACGCTGCTGGACCGGGAGTTGCGCCGCCACCACGGGCTCACGCTGGCCGAGGCGCTGGGCCCGGCGGGGCTGCTGGTGCTGGATCCCCGGGTGCTGGACAAGCACGTGGACCGCTACCGCAAGGGCCGCCGGACGCTGACCGACCTGTGCGCGCACTACGGCGTGGAGCTGACCGGGGCGCACGACGCGGTGGCGGACGCGACGGCCGCGCTGGCGCTGACCCGGACGATCGGGGCCCGCTACCCGGCGGCGCTGGGCGGGCTGACGGCGGCGGAGCTGCACCTGCGGCAGGCGGTCTGGCACGCGGCGCAGGCGCGGGGGCTGCAGAGCTGGTTCGACCGGTCCGGGACGCCGGAGCGGGTGGACCTGTCCTGGCCGTTGCGGCCGGCCCGCTGCGGTTGCGGCCGTCGGCTGGAGCCGGCGCACGGCTGCGAGGCGGCGGCGTAGCGGCGCACGTCGGGCGGCGCACCGGGCCCGGGTACGCCGCAGGCCCTGACCGGTTTCCTGGTCAGGGCCTGCGTGCTGTCCGGGTGGGCGATACTGGGATCGAACCAGTGACCCCTTCGGTGTGAACGAAGTGCTCTCCCGCTGAGCTAATCGCCCGGGCAACGAGAAGAACTGTAGCACCATTTGGGGGGTGCCGTACAACTCGCCCCTTCCGGGGTGGGCCCGACGCATCTGCAGAACTCGCGCTCCGCACGGAAGATGACTGAGGCTCAGGCGGATTCCGGGTGGCCCTTTCGGCGGATTCCGGAAATACATGTGAGGCCCAGCCGATAATCGGCTGGGCCTCACATATCACAATGCATTCCGGTGGGCGATACTGGGATCGAACCAGTGACCCCTTCGGTGTGAACGAAGTGCTCTCCCGCTGAGCTAATCGCCCGGGTGCAGGGAAAACATTACCGCATCCCGGAGGGTGCTCCGAACACTCTCCCGGCCGACCCCGGCTCCCCCGGCCGGCTCAGCTGCCGTCCGCCGTCCAGGGGACGGCCAGGCCGTAGCGGGCCAGGTACCAGCCGCCGAGTCCGGCGATCACGGCGAGGCCGACCGCGGTGAGGGTCAGGTTGCGCCGGCGCACCCGCGGGTCCAGGGCCCGCCGGGCGGCCTCGGCGACCTTGCGGCGGGTCCAGCGCAGTACCGACTGGGCCCAGGCGAACTCGGTGGCCCAGATCCCCATGCCCAGGAAGATGACCACCCAGCCGGGTCCGGGCAGCGGCAGCATGATCACGCCGAGCGCGACCACGGCGAGGCCGGCCAGGAAGATCACCACCTGCCAGGTCAGGTGCAGCGGCCGGGAGCGCCGGACGAAGGCCGGCGCCCGCGACCCGACCGCCCGGCCGCCGTCGGCCCCCGCGTCCTCCCGGTGGTCCGCGCCGTCCACACCCTCCGTGCCCTCCGTGCCCTCCGGCCTGACGGCTTCACCCGTTCCCGTGTTCCCGCTCGTCTTGTCGTTTCGCACAGTCATGCCAGGAAACTAACCAAGAAGTGGCCCGGTAATGCCGGGCCCGGCCGCTCCGCGGTGATTCCGCAATGCGCCGTCAGGGGTACGACTCGCGCTCGAATCGGGACAGAGGGGTTTACATCGGTCTTGGGGGTGGGATGGTCCGTTCGCCGACGTGCGATTCCCCGAGCGCACACTGAGCGAAAGGCCATGGCGCTTATGAACACCACGGTCAGCTGCGAGCTGCACCTGCGCCTCATCGTGTCCAGCGAGTCCTCACTGCCCGTCCCCGCGGGCCTGCGCTACGACACCGCCGACCCCTACGCCGTGCACGCCACGTTCCACACGGGCGCCGACGAGACCGTGGAGTGGGTGTTCGCCCGAGATCTCCTTGCGGAGGGGCTGCACCGACCCACCGGTACCGGCGACGTCCGGGTGTGGCCGTCGCGCAGCCACGGGCAAGGGGTGGTCTGCATCGCGCTGAGCTCTCCGGAAGGAGAAGCCCTGCTGGAGGCCCCGGCCCGGGCGCTTGAGTCGTTCCTCAAGCGGACGGACGCCGCGGTGCCCCCCGGCACCGAACACCGTCACTTCGACCTCGACCGGGAGCTGTCCCACATCCTCGCCGAAAGCTGACCCCGACCGGAGGCGGTCACGCCCCGCTGTCGGCGGGGCCGTACCCCCTGCCGTCACCGCAGCCGTCCTACTCGGGGGCACGGCAGCAGACTCAGCCGCGCACGACGCGGTCTCGGGGCCGGTGAACGGCCCACCCCCACCGGGGTGGGCCCGGTACACCGCAGGCGCCCGGCAGCGAGGCCGGCCACCCGTACGGGTGGCC
>NZ_JBEOSA010000093.1:0-27737 GCF_040302625.1 Kitasatospora sp. NPDC097643
AATCGGACGTCGGAGGGCAAAAAATTGAGGAGCCCCTCGCTGCTGCGAGAGGCTCCCCACTGTCTGTGCGCCGCCAGGGACTCGAACCCCGGACGTCCGGCGGCGCCACCTGCGCCGTCCCGGCGTCGGGGACCGGGCAGTGCCGGAACACGACCGCACCGGGGCGTGGTGCCCGGGGCCGGCGGAGAGCGGGTGGTTCGGCAGCGTAGCGCTCCGCCGGGAGCGTGGTCGGATCGAGCAGCAGCAGGCGCTCCGTTCCGTCCGCTGCGGCGCGCAGCAACAGCCCGCCGGCGTCCCTCGGGTCGCCGTCGACCGGCGCCCGGCCGTCCAGCAGGAGTCGTCCACCGGACCGGCTGAGCGTCAGTGTGCCGGGGCCGCCGGCGTGGATCCGCCGCCCGGCCAGCAGGGTGTCAGCGGCCCGACGCCGCTGATCACCGTGGCCGGTCGCCCACAGCGGCCAGAGCGCGGCGAATCCCGCCAGACCGAAGTCGAGTGCGAGGGCCGGGTCACGGCGGGCCAGCGCCCGCACCAGCGCGGCCGTCCGGCCGACCCGGTGGAACCGGCCACCGTCGGCCGTCGGCACCAGCTCGGCGGCGAACCCGCGCTCCCGGAGCAGGAGTTCTCCGGCCCGCAGCGGCACTCCCGCCTCGTCCGCCGCGAGCACGGCTGCCGTGCCGAGCGGGTTCTCGTGATCGGTGGGATCGCCGAGGCGGGCGTGGAGCTCTGCGACGACCTGGTCTGTCGAGTCGGGCGCGGTCATGCGGAGCCTTCGGCGAGACGGGCGGGGAACGGGGAGAACAGCAGGTGCTCGCGGTACTGGCGTTCCAGCAGCGGGAACAGGCGGTCCACGGCACTTCCGGGATCGTCCTGCGACGGCGCTCCCAGCCGCTGGACGAGGCGGCCGAGGACACCTTCGAGCCACCCGTCGGCGGCCGCGGGGTTGGCGAGCCAGACCTGGACACAGGCGGCGGCCGCGAAGCAGAGCGCGTAGCGCTCGGCCAGGGCGAAGGCCGTGGCCGGTACGTCGCGAGGGGTGGGCCGGTGGGCGCCCATGGCATCGTGCACCTCGTCGACGGCCGACCGCAGCTGCGCCGCGCGGCGGGACAGCTCCGATCCCGGGCCTGCTCGCCGGGTCAGACGGTCCAGCGCGGCCGGCAGGTGGTTCAGCACGCTGGAGCCGTTGCGGGACACCAGCTCCAGCCGATCCGGTTCGAAGTCCGGTACCGGAGTGGACAGTTCGGCCCCCGCGAGGACGCCTCCCGCGACGCCCCCCGCGACGCCGCGCCGGTAAGCGCGGCTCAGGAAGCCGAACTGGTTGACGAGGGAGGCGAGGTTGACCGCGCTGCTGCCGTCGAAGATGCCGATGATCCGGTGGTCCCGCTCGACCTTCTCGAACACGTCCTGATCCGGGCCGTCGACCCAGCCGCCGCCGAGCCGCCCGAGCGCGCCGAGCAGGCCGTCCCCGAGCATCGGCACCAGGTGCTTGGTGACCGCGGCGGTGACCGACAGCTCGTCCGGCAGCGTATGGGCGGAGCGCACCGCCAGCAGGCCGACCGTTTCGGCGGTCAGCAGATCCGCGTAGGCCTCGGCCAGGACCCGCCGGACGTCCGGCTGCCCGGTCTGCCCCAGCCGTTCGGCCCGGGCCATGGCCAGCCGCAGCCCCCGGTCGGCCGCACCCAGCGTGAAACCCGCGCACAGGGTGCGGGTGAGCTGGAAGGACTTCAGGGTGATCTCCAGGCCCGCGCCCAGGTCGCCGATCAGCGCCGCTCGGGGCACCTCGGCACCGGTGAAGCGGATACCGCTGATGTCGGCACCGCGCACCCCGACCGTCCGTACCGCAGGCAGGCAGGCGTACTCCCCGTCGGCCAACTCCTGCTTGTCGACCAGGAAGAGGCTGAAGCCGCGGGCGCCGCCGGCCGGATCGGTGCGGGCGAGGACGCAGACCAGCCTGCTCCGGGTGGCGTTGTTGATCAGCCACTTCTCCCCGTCGAGGCGATAGCCGCCCGCCGTGGCGGTCGCGCACGTGGTTCCGGCCAGCAGGTCGCTGCCGTGGTCGGCCTCGGTGACGGCGAAGGCGACGACGTCTCCGTCCCGCACCCGCCCGGCGAGCCTCGCAGCCGTCTCCGGTGCGCCGCCGATCCAGACCGGTGCGGCACCGAGGAAGGTGGCGTGGTGGACCAGCGCGGTGGTGAGGTCCCGCCGGGCCGCCACCCGAAGGGTCGTCATCAGCTCTTCGAAGCTGCGCAGTCGGCCGCCGTGGCGCGCCGGTACGTAGTAGTCGCTCAGGCCGACGGCGTCCAGCTCGCGGCAGGGAGCGGCGGGGAATTCGTCGCTCGCGTCCAGGCGCAGCGCGGCTGCCAGCGAGAACGGGCGTCGCTCGTCGTTCGGGTCACCGAGGCGCTGCTCCAGTCGCTCGGCGAGCCGACGGGACGGGTGGTCCACGGCCGCCTCACACCGACTCGGCGGCGCGGGCCCGGCACAGCCCCGCCACGTCCCGCGAGAGTTCCTCGTGGACGACCTTCAGCCCGCCGCCCAGCAGGAGCTCCCGGGCGCGCACCCGCTGGATCTTTCCGCTGGTGGTGCGCGGCACCTGGCCGGTCTCGACCAGTGCCACGCTGCCGACCGGTACTCCCAGGTCGGCGCCGAGCACCGCCTTGGTACGGCGGACCAGAGCACGGAGCTCCTCCTCGCCGTGGACCCCGACGCGGAGTTCCTGCACCACGGCGATCTCCTCGAACCGTCCGCCCTGGACGGCGAAGGCCGCCGCCGGCAGGCCGCCGAACGCGGGATCGAGCGAGCTCATCATCCGCTCGATGTCGTGCGGATAGATGTTGCGCCCGTTGAGAACGATGGTGTCCTTGAGCCGCCCGGTGACGTAGAGCCGGTCGTCGAGCAGCGCGCCCAGGTCCCCGGTGCGCAGGAACGGTCCGGTGCCGTCGGCCGCCGTGGCGTGGAAGACCCGCGCGGTTTCCTCGGGCTTGCGCCAGTAGCCCTGGGCCACGCTGCCGCCGCGGATCCAGATCTCGCCGACCGATCCGTCGGGAAGCGTCTCACCCGTGGCCGGGTCGACGATCCGCAGCTCGTAGTCGCCGACCCTGCCGCTGCTGACCAGCCGCACGTCCGGCCGGCCCGGTTCGGCGGGTCGGAGCGTGCCCGTGGAGAGAGCGGAGCGGTCCACCACAGCACCGACGGGAGCCTCGTCCAGCGGCGTGCCGGTGACGGCCAGGGTGCTCTCCGCGAGCCCGTAGCCGGTGGCGAACGCGGAGGCCCGGAAGCCGACGGAGGCGAACCGCTCGGCGAAGCGCTCCAGGGTGATCCAGTCGATCGGCTCGGAACCGTTGCCGGCGACCTGCCAGCTCGACAGGTCCAGGCCCGTCAGCTGGTCGTCGGTGACCCGGCGCGCACACAGCTCATAGGCGAAGTTGGGTGCGGCGGACACCGCGGCACGGTGCCGGGAGATCAGTTCCAGCCAGCGACAAGGGCGCTTCAGGAAGACGGCCGGGGCGAAGTGCACCGTCGTCGCACCGAGGACGAGCGGCGTCAGCAGGCCCTGGATCAGACCCATGTCATGGAACATCGGCAGCCAACTGCAGAAGCGCATGTCGGCGGTCCAGCCGAAGAGCTCGATCAGCTGGCGGGCGTTGTGCGCCACGTTGCCGTGCGAGACGACGACGCCGCGCGGGGCCGAGGTGGAGCCGGAGGTGTACTGGAGGAAGGCCGTGTGCTCGGCTTCCGGCACCGGGAAGGCCGCGGGCTCGACGACACCGCCGTCGAACCAGGCGGAGTCGGTGGCACCGACGGCGACCTCGTGGAGGCCGACGGTGTCCAGCCAGTCCAGGAGGACGGCCCGTTCGTCCGCCGGGGCGAGCAGCAGTGCGCAGCCCGCGTCCCGGATGATCTGCTCCGTGCGCGCCCGCTGCGCCGGGTTGCGCCCGTGCGGCGGGGCCACCACCGGGACGAGGCCCGCGTAGAGGCAGCCGATGAACGTCCGGGCGAACTCCAGGCCTTCGGGGTGGAGCAGCAGCACCCGGTCGCCGGGCGCGAGGTCCTTACGCAGCGCCGTCGCCACCAGCCGCGCCTCGTGGTCCAGCCTGCCGTACGTCAGGCTGTCCTCGACCAGCCCGTCTGCGGTCTCGCGCGCGTGGATGACGGCCGGCGTCTCCGGTATCTCCCGTGCGTGCCGCTGAAAGGCGCGCACAAAGCCCTCGTGACCCATTTCGAGCCCTTCCCCCGTAGATCTATGACACCAGTTCAAGCCGGGCGGACCGGCATCCGGTCACGCCGACGACGCGCGCAGCCGGTCCAGGTGGCCCAGGCTCTCCAGTACCGCGTCGGGCCGGACACCGAAGTCGATGAGGCAGGCCAGCTCGTCGACCCCGGCGGCGGCGAGGCGCTCGACCAGCGGGCGGGCCTGTTCCACCGTGCCGAAGAGCCCACTGGTGTCGAAGAACCGGTCGAAGCCCCGTTCCACCAGGTAGGCGATGTCGGACGCACGCATCGTCCTGGGGTCGAGAGCACCGCTGCGGCCGGCCAGCGAACCGGCGATCAGGTCGAACGAGGAGGTGAGGTAGCCGCACAGCGGCTCGTACACGGTCTCCCGAACGGCTTGACGATCGTCTCCCAGGAAAGCGTGCAGCATCAGGACCACATGGCCGGGGCCGGCCTCAGCCGGCAACGCCTCACGGTACAGAGCGATCTTGGCAGCCAACTCGTCCACGTCCTGGCCGAGCAGGTGAGTCAGCACCCCGACCCCGAGCCGGCCCGCGGTCCTGAAGCTGTCGGCACTCCCGCCCGTGGTCAGCCAGCAGGGCAGCTCACGTGTCACCGGCGGCGGAAAGACGGTGATCTCGGTCGGCGTTCCCTCACCGTCCGTCACCGAGAGCGGCTCGCCCCGCCAGAGGCCACGCACCGTCTGGAGCGTCTCGACCAGCCGGTCCTTCCGGACGGCATAGGCGTCGGGGCGGAGCACGAAATCCGCCGGGTGCCAACCCGAGGCGAACGAGACGCCCACCCGGCCGCCTGACAGGTTGTCGACCACCGACCAGTCCTCGACGATCCGAGCCGGGTGGTGCAGTGGGGAGACGACGCTGCCCGCGCGGATCCGGATCCGCTCGGTGACCGCGGCCAACGCCGCGCCCGTCACGGCCGGATTCGGGTAGAGGCCGCCGAAGCGGTGGAAGTGGCGCTCCGGAGTCCACACCGCGGTGAAGCCGTGGCGGTCGGCGAACTTCGCTCCCTCCAGCAGGAGCCGATACCGGTTCCCGCTGTCCGCCACGGCACTGTCGTTGGCGAAATAGAACAGACTGAAGTCCATCTGCACCCCCCCGTTGCCTCACGTCCGAGACCGTCGATGACGTGAATGCCGTTCAAATGACCCTGGGACCGGAAAGAATGATCAAGAGTCACGGCCACCCTAACACGCCGGCGAACGACTGTTCGAGATGGTGACTGGCTGTCATGCGATGACGCAGATGCCACCCGTGACCTGCGAGGATCCGACCTGCGAAGGCCGTCGACCGCTTCGTGGCGTCCGGCGATGGAGCTTCGGCGAAAACCCGCATTCACCCTCGGGGAGATCCCCGGCATCCTGTGGAGGCCAGCCTCCGATTCCGCATCCGCACCGGCGCCGCTGAGCCTGATCGGCCACCTCCCGCTCGGGCTGCGCACGATGTACCCCCGGCTGGCGGGGCGGGCGCGGCACTACGCGGCGGAGTACGGCTTCGCCGCGGCCACCATCGAGCTCCCCGGGAGCGGCGACCGGCCCCGTTGGGCCGCCGCCGAGCAGGCCCGCGCCGAGTTGCGCCGGGTGCTGGAGGCCGGCGAGCCGGTCAGCGACGAGATCGTCGACGCCCTCGTCCTCCCGCTGGTCGACCGGGCGGTCCCGGAATGGCAGGTCGCCCTGGACGCCCTCCTCGCGCTGCCCGGGATCGGCGGCCCGGTCGGGTTCGAGGGGGGAATCATCTCCATCGGCATCCGGCTGGCGGTGGTCGAGCCGCGGATCTCGGCCGCCGGTCTCTTCGCCGGGAGCTTCGTGCCCGCCGCCATCGGCGAGGAGGCCCGCCAGGTCACCATTCCCCTGCACGTCCTGCTGCAGTGGGACGACGAAGGGAACGACCGGCAGGCGGCCCTGGACCTGTTCGACGCCTTCGGCTCTTCGGAGAAGACGCTGCACGCCAATCCGGGCGGGCACACCGGCGTCCCGCAGTCCGAGATCGACGCCGGGCCCGGTTCTTCGCCCGGCACCTGAGGTGAGGCCGGGCCGTCCGGCCGGCAGCTGAGCGGTGCGCGGCGCCGGCCTCAGTCCCGACCGGGCCCGGGGCTGACGTCGGCGTCGCAGGAGTCGGCGTCGATGTCGCAGGACGGGCCGCCCGGTTCGCCGTCCGCGACGGTGCGGGCGAGCCGGGCGAGCAGGGCCCGGAACACCGCGCGCTCGTCCTCGTCGATGACGGAGAGCAGCTCGTCCTCCGCCGCGCTCACCTGTCGTCGCAGGTCACGGAGGGTTTCGGAGCCCCGCCGGGTCGCGACGATCTTGCGGCGGCGCCGGTCGGCAGGGTCGAGCCGGCGTTCCACCAGGCCCGCGGCCACCAGGTCGTCGAGCAGGTAGGTCATCACCGTGCGGTCGACGCGCAGGTAGCCGGCCAGCGCGATCTGGTTCGGCCCGTCGCCCTCGACCACGGCCGCGAGCGTCTGGAAGCCGCGGGCGCCCTGGGGGACGTCCGCGAGCACCGAGGAGACGGCGGTCCGATAGGCGTGTGCCAGCGCCATGAGCGAGAAGCCGAAGTCCCCCGTGAGATCGGCACACCCGGCGACCGGTGCGGTCCGTGGCTCGCTGCCCATACCAGGAATGATAGGCGGCGGTCCGCTGTTGGTGAGACTGTCTGCTCCGCAGACGATCTGCCGGGCAGCGAAACTCCGCAGGTGCCCCTCATGCGAAGCACCGCGAACGAGGAAGGCCAGGCCCGTCATGCTCAAGATCGGCATCATCCTCGGCAGCACCCGCCCCAACCGCAACGGCGAACAGGTCGCCACGTGGGTGCTCGACATCGCGTCGCGTCGAACCGACGCCGAGTTCGAACTCATCGACCTCCGCGACCACCCGCTGCCGCACCTCGACGAGCCCGTGCCGCCGTCGCTCGGCCAGTACCGGAACGAGCACACCCGGCAGTGGGCAGCCGAGATCGCCTCCTTCGACGGGTTCGTCATCGTGACGCCGGAGTACAACCACGGCATTCCCGCCGTGCTGAAGAACGCGCTCGACTTCCTCTACGCCGAGTGGAACAACAAGGCGGTCGGCTACGTGTCCTACGGCGCCGTCGGGGGCGTCCGCGCCGTCGAACAGCTGCGCCTGGTCGCCGGCGAGCTCCAGATGGCCGACGTGCGCCAGCAGGTCGCGCTGTCCCTGATCACCGAGTTCGAGAACTACCACGTGTTCAAGCCCGGCGACTACAACCTGCCCGCCCTGAACACGATGCTCGACCAGGTCATCGCCTGGAGCACCGCACTGGCGCCGCTCCGCGTCCCGTCACCCGTCGCGGCGTGAGCGGACCGGAGGACAGCGGGCGGCGGCGCCGGTAACGGCCGCTCGGTGGGCAGTCACGAGGGCGGAGACGATGCCGCCCGCCGCCGGTCCGGCGCCGACCCGGAGCGTCAGGCGGAGTCGACCTCGGCCCAGTAGGCCTCCAGCCGGTCGGTGAGGACCACCGGCCGGCTCAGGGCGGCCAGGTGCCCACCGGGGATCTCCTGCGGGGTGATGCCGAGGCGCTCCCGGGCCACCCGCCGTTGGAATTCGGCGGGGAACAGCCGGTCGTCGCGACCGGTCAGCACCCGGGTGGGCACCCGGGGCCAGGCCGGCAGGTCCCAGGGTGTGGCGAACACCGCGTCGGACTCGGTCCGGCCGTGCGCCCGGGCCTCGGCGAGCACGTCCTGGGGCAGGTCGTGCAGGAAGTACGTCTCCGGGTCGAACGGGGCGTCGGCCGGCCGGCCCTCCCGGACGTTGTTGTCGCGCATGGCCGCGGCCTGGCCGGTGTTCTTCCACCACTCGCCGGCCGTCTCGCCCGGCGCGGGGATCATCGGGTTGACGAGCACCAGCAGCGAGGCCGGGAGTCGCGCGCAGGCCAGCGAGGTGGTGAACGCACCCAGGGACTGGCCGACCAGCACCAGACCGGTGCGGTGGCCGACCGCGCGCACGACCGCTTCGGTGTACTCGGGGAGCCCCGCCGACTCGTCGTCGCCGGGCAGGTCGATCGCGATCACCTCGCGCCCCCGGACGCGCAGCTCGTCCACGACGCGGTGCCAGTACCAGGCCTCGCCGCCGGCGCCGGGTACCAGGACGTAGGTGGGTTCGGTCATGGTCGGCTCCCGGGGGCTCGGGTGGGGACGGGCGTCTGGTTGAAGGCGTAGTAGACGGCCAGCACGCCGTGGACGGCGAGGGCGAGCGCCGCGGACACGAAGGCCAGGCCGACGGTGGCGGGGTAGACGACCAGGCCGAGGCCGAAGCGGGCGCGGGTGGCCCGGGCGGCCCGGACGTCGACCCGCTCGTCGAAGCAGTGTCCGGTCCGGGTGACGTAGTACCAGAACAGGACGAAGGTGACGGCATGCGCCACCATCACCGCGCCGTACACGGCAGCGGCGACGTTCGAGGCGTCGGGTACGCGCAGGTTCTCGGCGACCAGCGCGGTGGGGAACGGCAGGGCGGCGACCACCAGGAGAAGCAGCAGGTTGAGGAAGACCAGGGTGCGGTCGACACGGGCGATGTAGGTGAACACGGTGTGGTGGTTGACCCACATCACGCCGATCACCAGGAAGCTGACCACGTAGGCGCAGTACGAGGGCCACTGCTCCCCGAGGGCATGCCACAGTTCGCTCCCGCTGTGGGCCTCCGGCACCTTGATCTCCAGGATCAGCAGAGTGATCGCGATGGCGAACACGCCGTCGCTGAAGGCCTCCACCCGCCCGGAGTCGGTGGTCCCTGCCGTTGCCCGATCCATCGCCACCCGGTGAGGATGCCAGAAGCCCGGCCGTCGGCTGGGAGCGACGCTCCGTCGACGGGCACCCACCGCGCTACGGCGCCCGGCGGGCGGCGGCCTGCTTGATCGCTTCGCGGATGCGCGGGTAGCTGCCGCAGCGGCAGATGTTCTGGATCTGGTCGATGTCGGCGTCGGTCGGGTCGGGGGTGCGGCGCAGCAGGGCGACGGCGGTCATGATCTGGCCGGGCTGGCAGAAGCCGCACTGGGCGACGTCGCAGGCGAGCCAGGCCTCCTGGACGGGGTGCAGGGTGTCGCCGTCGGCGAGGCCCTCGATGGTGGTGACGCTGTGGCCCGCGCAGTCCTTGACCGAGCGGGTGCAGGGCTGGAACTCCTGGCCGTCCAGGTGGCTCGTGCAGGCGCGGCAAACCCCCACCCCGCAGCCGTACTTGGGGCCGGTGACGCCGAGCTTGTCGCGCAGGACCCAGAGCAGCGGCATGTCGTCCGGGGCGTCGACGGTGACCGGCTGCCCGTTGAGGACGAAGGTGTGGGCGGGCATGGGGGAGTCGACGTCCTTAACGGTGATGGGGGGATCGGAAGTTGGGGAAGTGGCGGTCAGAAGTTGATCGGGAACGAGCGCGGGCTGGTGCCGGTGGCGCGCGCGTAGGCGTTGGCGACGGCGGCGGAGGCGGCCGGGACGCCCAACTCGCCCGCGCCGCCCGGCGGTCCGCTCGGCGGCAGCAGGTGGATCTCGACCACGGGCGGGCTGTGTCGCTGCCGGGCGTACCGGAAGTCGGCGAAACTGCCCTCGCGGACGGCGCCGTTGTCGATGTGGTTGCCGGCTTGCAGGATCACCGAGATGCCGTCGATCAGTGCGCCGGTCAACTGGGCCTCCAGGCCACGGGGGTTGATCACCTGGCCGAGGTCGGCGGCGATCACCGCCTTGGTCACCCGGGGGTTGGCCGGGTCGCCGGCGTCGAGTTCGACCAGGTAGGCGGCGCGGGCGCCGTTCTCGTCGTGGTAGCCGATGCCCTGGGCCTGGCCGGGGGGCATCGGTCGGCCCCAGTTGCCGGCCTGGGCGACCGTGTCGAGGACGGCCCGCCCGGCGGCGTCGCGCAGCCGGGCGCGGCGGAAGGCGACGGCGTCCTGGCCCATCCGGCGGGCGAGTTCGTCCATCATGATCTCGTCGGCGACCCGGACGGTGCCCGAGTAGACGGAGCGCCAGCTGCCGGTGTGCACGTCGAGCGGCAGCTCGGCGAGCAGCTGGGTGGGGATGCCGACGTTGTACGGGTTCTTCTCGCTGAGCAGGAAGAAGGCCTGGGCGAGGCTGAGCCCGGCGAGCGAGAGGTTGAAGCCGGCGGCGCTGAGCGCCTCGCCGAGCCCGTGCCGGAAGTCGGTCTTGACGGTGGCGGCGCGGTGTTCCCAGCTGAGCACCTGGCCGAGGGCGTAGGTGGCCCGGATCCGGTGGTGGCTGGCGGGGCGCATCCGGCCGTGCCGCATGTCGTCGTTGCGCGTCCACATCAGCTTGACGGGGCGGCCGGCGGCCCGGGAGATCTGGGCGGCCTCCAGCGCGGCGTCGAAGAACAGCCGGCGCCCGAACGAGCCGCCGCCGCGCACCACGTGGACCGTGACGGCGTCCTGCGGCAGGCCGAGTTCGGCGGCGATGGTCTGCTGGGCGACGATCGGCGTCTGCGCGGCGAACCACAGCTCGGCCCGGTTCGGCCGGACGTCGGCGACGGCGGTCAGCACCTCCATCGGCGCGTGGTTGACGAAGGCGAAGTCGAACTCACCGTCCACGTAGGCGGTGAGCAACGGCGGGATGAGGAACGGCGCGTGGGAGGCGCGCAGTTGGGCACGGATGTCATCGGTGGACAGGCCGGCCACCGGGCCCGGGTTCCATGCGGTGCGCAGCGCGTCGCGGGCCTTGAGCGCCTGGTCGAAGGTCTCGGCGAGGACGGCGACGCCGCTGGGGATCTGGACGACGGCGAGCACGCCGGGCATGGCGCGGGCGGCGGTGGCGTCCAGGGACTTGAGGGTGCCGTTGATGGTGGTCGGCCGGGCGACGACGGTGGGGACGGCGCCCGGAATCGCCAGGTCCCCGGCGTACTTGGCGCGGCCGGTGACGATGTCGCGGGCGTCGATCCGGCCGGTGGGCCTGCCGACCAGGCGCAGCTGGTCGGCGGGCTTGGGGGTGGCGGGGACGGCCGGGACGGCGACAGCGGCGGCGTCGGCGGCGAGTTCGCCGTAGCCGGCCCGGCGGCCGTCGGGGGCGAGGACGGCGGAGTCGGCGGTGCGCAGGGTGTCGGCCGGAACGTTCCAGCGCCGGGCGGCGGCGGTGACCAGCCGGGCGCGGGCGGCGGCGGCCGCGGCGCGTACCGGGTCGTACAGCGAGCGCACCGAGTTGGAGGCGCCGGTGAGCTGGTTGAAGAGCAGTTCGGGCCGGCCGTCGGAGAGCGGTACGTCGACGTCGGTGAGCCGGGCGTCGAGCTCCTCGGCGACCAGCATCGCCATGGCGGTGGTCAGGCCCTGGCCGACCTCCAGGCGGGGCAGCGAGAGCACGGCGCGCCCGGCGGCGGTGACTTCGAGCACCAGCAGGTGCGAGGTCGGCAGGCCGGCCACGATCAGCGCGTCGCCGAGGTCGAGGATGTCCGGGATGCCGGGCAGGCCGAGCAACTGCGAAGGGGCGGCGGCGTCCTGGGCCACGGCGGTGCTCCGGGCGGCGGCGCTGACGGCGGCCCGAGCGCTGGCCGGTGCGGCGGCGTCCAGACCGAGCCGGGCGGCGACGGTGAGGGTGGGGGCGGCGAGCAGGTAGGTGAGGAACCGGCGGCGGTCGGCGGGGGCCGGGGCCGTGGCACCGGAGGCCGTGGCGCGGGCGACCGGTGCGACGAGCGGGTCGTCGGGGTCGCCCGCGTCGCCCGTACCGTCGGCGCCGTGGGTGTCGTCCGAGGGGGCGAGGGAGGTACCGATGGGAGGAGCCCTTCGAGCCGTTGACGGCTCCGGCCGGGCGGGCGTGACGGCCCCGGCCCCGGTGCCGGATCACGAACGCGGTTGAGCATAGGAGTGCGCTACTGACGGGTCAACACGGCCGGAAGGGCCCGCCGGTGGGCCTGCCGACCGGTTCGGCGGAGGCCGTGAACAGGGTCCGGAATGGGCGGCGACTCCAACTGGCCCAGTGGATTCCTTGATCAATGGATCTGTCACCCGGTCCAGTTCCTCCGTAGGCTGGGCCGCGAACCGTTGCGAACACCCGGCGCGCGCGCCGCCCCCAGCCAGGAGACCAGGAACCGAAGTGCCGACCAGCAGAGCAGTGTCAGCGGCCGTATCCCGACTCGTCCCGCCCGCCGGAGTCCAGCGGACGCTCGCCGCCGCCCAGTTGGCGAGCGCCGTCGGCGACGGCGCCTACTACACCTGCTCCGCGCTCTACTTCACGCACATCGTCGGGATGTCGGCGACCAGCCTCGGCATCGGCCTCGCCATCGCCTGGGCACTCGGCTCGATCGCGGGCGTGCCGCTCGGCGCCCTCGCCGACCGGCGCGGGCCGCGCGGGACGGCCGTCGTCCTGGCCCTCGCCACCGCCGTCGTGGTCACGACCTTCCTGGTGATCCGCTCCTACCCGCCGTTCCTGATCGCCGTCTGCCTCTACGCCACGACCCAGTCCGGGCTGACCGCCGCCCGGCAGGCTCTGGTCGCCGGCCTGGTCTCGCGGGCCGAGCGCACCGGGCTGCTCGCCCACCTGCAGTCAACCCTCAACGGGGGCTTGGCCGTTGGCGCGGCCATCGGCGGCATCGCGCTCACCGTCGGCACCCGGGCCGCGTTCCTCGGCGCCTTCACCGTGACCGCGCTCGGCTTCGTCGCCGGTGCGCTGCTGCTCCTGCGACTGCCCCAAGTCCCGCCCGTCGTCGAGCAGTCGGGCAGCGGGCCGCGGCTGGCCGTGCTGCGCGACCGGCGCTACGCCGTGGTCGCCCTGGTCAACACGGTGCTGCTGCTGCGGATGCCGCTGCTGAGCCTGATCATCCCGCTCTGGATCGCCGACCGCGCCCCCGGGCTCGGCTGGCTCGGCTCGGCCCTGTTCGTGCTCAACACCGTCGGGGTGATGGCCTTCCAGGTCCAGGCGGCGCGCGACGTCACCGGCCTGCCCTCGGCCGCCCGGGCGGTCCGCTCGGCCGGGCTCCTGCTGCTGCTCTCCTGCGTCGTCTTCGGACTGTCGGCCCTGGACGTCCCGGCCTGGGGGCTCGCCGCGTTGCTGGTGGCGGCCTCCGTGCTCCAGCTGGTCGGTGAGATGCGGCAGTCCGCGGGCTCCTGGCAGATCGGCTTCGACCTCGCCCCGCCGGACCGGATCGGCCAGTACCAGGGGTTCTTCGGCACCGGCGTGGCCGTCGCGCGCACCGTCGGCCCGCTGCTGCTCACCACCCTGCTGCTGGACGGCGGACTGCTCGGCTGGCTGGTCCTGGGCGGCCTCTTCCTGGCGGCCGGGCACGCGATGGGACCGGCCGTCCGCTGGGCCGAGCGCGACCGCGGCTACCAGTCCGCGCCCGAATCCTCGTCTGCCGCCGACCCCTCGTCACCCTCCGTGGTCGGGGCCACCGCCGCCGAGGCGCCGTAGAGGTCGTCCTCGCCGTCGTGCGGGGCCTCGGCGCGGGCCTTGTGCCCGGACCGCTCGGACTGCTCGGACCGCTTTGGCCGCCGGGACCGCCCGGCGAACAGGTCGTCGGGCGCCGTTTCATCCAGTCCGGACAGGGGCTCCGCCGCCCTGTCCGGCCGCTCGCCTCCGGTCATCGCCTGCTCCCAACGCGCCGCCGTTCCGGATACGGCCGATGCTACTCCGGGTGGCCCGCGCGCAGCCGTCCGGAAACCACTGGCCCGAGGCCGCCGCCCGCTGGCATGCTGACCGCGTGGACCGACCGCAGATCTCGCTCGACTTCGCCCCCGAGCTGCACCTCTTCGTCGCCGCGCCGCGCCGCGTCGGCCGCTCCGAGCTGCGCACCGACGGCACCTCGACCCTCGGCCACGTCGTCGAATCCCTCGGTGTCCCGCTCACCGAGGTCGGCACGCTGCTGGTGGACGGCCGCCCGGTGCCCGACTCGCACGTCCCCGCCGACGCCGAACACATCTCGGTACGCGGCGTGGCCAGGCCGCAGCCCTCCGCCACCCCGCCGCGCTTCCTGCTGGACGTCCACCTCGGCACCCTGGCCCGCCGGCTGCGCCTGCTCGGCGTCGACGCCGCGTACGAGAACCCGGACATCGGCGACGCCGCCCTCGCCGCCCGCTCGGCCGCCGAGCAGCGGGTGATGCTCTCCCGCGACCGGGGGCTGCTGCGCCGCCGCGAACTCTGGGCCGGCGCCTACGTCTACAGCCACCGCCCCGCCGAGCAGCTGCGCGACGTGCTCTCCCGCTTCGCGCCCCCGCTGGCCCCGTGGAGCCGGTGCACCACCTGCAACGGCCCGCTGCACACCGTCACCAAGACCTCGGTGCGCGAGCAGCTCCGGGACGGCACCGAGCGCTCGTACGACGCCTTCGCCCAGTGCGCCGACTGCGGCCAGGCCTACTGGCGCGGTGCCCACCACGCCCGGCTGGACGCGATCGTCAGCGAGGCCGTCCGCGAGTTCGGCACCGCCGCGTCGACGGCGGGGTAGCCGGACAGCCGGGCAGTCGGGCAGCCGGACATCCGCCTGTCCGGCGCGCAGGCGCTGTGGCGCGCCGTGGTGTGATCGTCTGACTGGAGGCGGGGGCCGGGACCGAGGTTCTCCGTCGTGCCGAGAAGGGCCGGGTCGGATGAGCAACCAGCCGGAGCACGAGCCGTCGCCGACGCAGGAACCACCGGAGTTCCGGACCGCCGAGCTCGCCGACGTCCCCGTGGTGACCGCCCCGGACGGCGCCGACGTGCTGCAACTGCTGGTCCTGGACGGGCAGGGCGGCCTCGCGGTGTTCGAGCTCGCCCCCGGGACGGTGACCCGGGCGGTGTCGCACGCCACCGTGCAGGAGATCTGGCAGGTGACGGCGGGCCGTGGGTGGTTGTGGCGGCGCCAGGGCGGGCGGGAGGAGACCACCCGGCTGACGCCCGGGACGGCGGCCTCGATCCCGCTGGGCACCACGTTCCAGTTCCGGGCGGACGAGGACGCGGGGGAGCCGCTGCGGATCGTCGCCGTCACCATGCCGCCCTGGCCGAACACCGACACCGAGGCCCGGCCCGAACAGGGCACCTGGCAGCCGACCGTCGGCTGACCGCGGCGGGGCGGGCGAGACGGGCAGGGCGGGCGAGACGGGCGAGACGGGCGGGGCGGGCGCTAACCTCTACCGGGGCCGCCAGTTGCCCCCACAGGGGGAGGACGGATGACGGTGACCGCTGCCAGACGGATCGCGGGAGTGGTGGCGGCCGTCGCGGCCGCCGCCCTGCTGGCCGGGTGCACCCCGGCCGAGGACCGGTTGATGGGAGTCGCCCTGAGGAACCGCCAGTTGGTGGTGCTGACCGGCCTGTGCCCGGACGAGCGGGCCTCCCACCTGTTCGTCGACGTCACCTCGGCGGCGGGCAAACGGTCCTGGTACTCCGCGGCGCAGGGGCCGGACGTCCGGCCGGCCGAGGTGGACCTCGCCGCTCCGGGGCCGCAGTGGCCCAGCAACGACGCAGCGCCGGGCGAGGTCGACCCGGCCGCGGAGTACTCCCTGGCGGTGGAGGCGGTCAAGGAGCACAGGCTGCACAACGGTGTCCTGACGGTGTCCGGTTCGGTGCTCCTCGGACTCACCGACGGACAGGTGGTCGCCGCCAACGGCAGGGGCACGGGCGGCTACCGGGTCATGACGGCCGGGGAGTTCGAGGCGAAGCGCCGCAAGAGCTGCTGAATTGGTGCCGCGCCGTGCCGCCCGTCGGCGCTCCGACCGTGCGCCCGTGCGCCGCGTGGCACCGTTTCCGGACGGCGCCGCGCGGCGCACAATCTTTCGGGATCCGGTGATCCGTCGGAGGTGGAGGAGAAGGAGGCCGCGGTGGAGTTCGAGGTGATGATCGAGATCCCGCAGGGGTCGCGGAACAAGTACGTGATGGACTTCTCGGCCGGCCGGATCCGGCTGGACCGCACCCTGTTCACCGCCACCCGCTACCCCGCGGACTACGGCTACGTCGAGGGCACCCTCGGCGGCGACGGGGAGCCGCTGGACGCGCTGGTGCTCGGCGGCGAGCCCGCCGTGCCCGGCTGTGTGCTGACCTGCCGGGCCGTCGGCATGTGGGTGATGCGCGACGAGCGCGGGCCGGACCAGAAGGTGCTCTGCGTGCCCGCCCGCGACCCGCGCTACGCCCGGCTGCGCGACATCGGCGACCTGCGCCGCTACGACCTGCTGGAGATCACCCACTTCTTCCAGGTCTACAAGGACCTGGAACGCGGCAAGTCGGTGGAGGGCTCGCACTGGGCCGACCGGGAGGCCGCGTACGCGGAGATCGCCGAATCCCGGGCCCGCGCCGCCGGGACGCGGTACGCCGACCCCGCTTAGGGCCTCTGGGTCCCGGACGTTCCCTGGATCCGGGCGCCGCGCAGGATCTCCCGGACCTGGTCGCCGATGGCGGCCTCGTTGCGCTCGAACTCCGGGGCGGTGAGGCGGTCCTGCTGCGCCGGGAGACCGGTGAGGACCGGGGTGTGCAGGTGGCCACCGGGCAGGGTGGGGGCGAGGTCGAGGCGCAGCCGGTTGGAGCGGTACGCGACCTCGTTGGAGAGGTAGCCGCCGCCTCCGCCGGCCACCGCGCGGGAGCCGGGGGTGGGGCCGTCCTCCCGGTCGACGGGGGTGCCGGCGCCGTCGGCGGGGATCTCGGTGACGGCGGTGTTGAGCAGCACGGGGTAGGGCTGCTGGACGGTGGTCATGGTGTCGGTGGGCAGGGTGGTGCGGATGAACTCGGGCCCGTCGGCCAGGCCGGGGGCGGTGACCGGGTGCTCGCGGGTGCCGCCGGCGAGGGCGCCCAGGTTGTCGGTGGCGGGATCGGCGGAGCGGGCGCGGCCGGCCCAGGCCTCCAGGGTGAACACGCCCGGGTAGCCCTGGCTGATGCTGGTGATCAGGTCGGCGGCTTGCGGGCCGGGGGTGAGGTGGGGGCCGAAGGCGCGTTCCACGATGCCGTCGTCGAAGTCGCCGTAGCGGACCGGGAGCAGGACGGCCCGGACCTCGGCCGGGCTGCCGTCGGTGAGCGTGATCCGCTGGCCGTGCAGGCGCAGGACGGCCGCGCCCGAGGGGTTGGCGCGGCGCGGCTCGGTGTCCAGGCCGTACGGGTCGAAGCCGCTGACGAAGATCCGCCGCACGCCCGGTTCGGCGGTGAAGCCGTCGTCCAGGCCTCGGGAGGCGTCCTCGAAGCGGGCCCGCAGCGCGGTCGGGTCGATGTCGAACTCGGGCCGCCAGCGGGCCAGTTGGGTGGTCATAGCGAGCCTGGTCCAGTACAGCGGGCGGTCGTCGCGGGCGGGGAGTTCGCCGGCCGGGCGGCGTTCCTGGGCCCGGTCCACGGCGGCCTGCCACAGTGCCCGGCCCCAGCTGGTGGCCAGCTGTTCGGCCTGCTCGGCGTCCTGCGCGGCGCAGAGGGCGAGCGGGAAGGCCCGGAGCAGGTCGTCGAGGCCGGAGCGTTCGGTGAACGCGGCCGTGCGCGGGTCCTGGAGGCGGGCCTGCTCGGCGTCGGCTGGCGGCGCATCTGCGGGCGGCGTGGCGGCGACGGCCGGGCAGCCGCCATCGAGGTGCCAGGGGGCGGCCGACGCGGGCAGGGCGGTGGCGAGCGTTCCGGCGAGGGTGACGGCGACGGCGGCGGCGAGGGCGGCGCGACGAATTAAAGTCATGCCCCTGACAATAAGTGGGTGGCTGACACCCCACCAGAACGCCTCCCGCGCCCTCCGCCCCGGACCCGGGAACCGCGGCCTCCTCTACAGCGTTGTCGTCGTCGAACAGCGGACATCGGACGGTCAGCGGAGGAACCCCATGAGTGTGGCCCTGATGAAGGGCGGCAACGTCTCCCTCGGGAAGCAGGCCCCCCGCCTGCGGACCGTACGGGTCGGCCTCGGCTGGACGGCCGGCGCCGGACACGACCTGGACGCGAGTGCGCTGCTCTGCGGTGCCTCGGGGAAGGTCGTCTCGGAGCGGCACTTCGTCTTCTTCAACAACCTGCAGAGCCCGGACGGCTCCGTCCGCCACCAGGGCAACGAGGTCGGCGGCAACGGCGACCGCGAACAGATCGAGGTCCGGCTCACCGAGGTCGCCGCCGAGGTGGAGAAGGTCGTCTTCGCGGTGGCGATCTACGAGGCGGCGCGGCGCCGCCAGACCTTCGGCCAGGTCCGCGGTGCCTACATCCGGCTCACCGATCAGGACGGCGGCGCCGAACTCGCCCGCTACGACGTGGCCGCCGAGGCCGGCAGCGAGACGGCCATGGTGTTCGGCGAGCTCTACCGGCACGGCGCGGACTGGAAGTTCCGCGCCGTCGGGCAGGGGTACGCGACCGGCCTGGCGGGCATCGCCACCGACTACGGCGTCGACGTCCTCCAGCCCGCGCCCACCGCCCCTGCCCCTGCCGCACCCGCCCCTGCCCTCGCCCCTGCCGTCGTCGTTCCCACCGGGAGTGCCCCCGTGACCTGCTTCTTCGACCCCTCCCACGGCCCCGGCTCGACCGCCGTCCTCTGGTCCCCGCAGTGGGGCGTCCCGCGCCAGATCGAGGCCTGCGTCGCCTGCGCCCAGCGCGTCCAGACCACCGTGCCCCCCTTCTACACCCCCCAGCAGCCCGGCTACCCCCAACTCCCCGCCCAGCAGCAGCCCCAGCCCGCCCAACAGCAGCCCGGCGGCCGCCGCTTCGGCACCGGAGCCCTCCTCGGCGCCGGCGCCGCCGGCCTCGTCGGCGGAGCCCTCCTCAACGAGGCCCTGAGCGACGACGCCCCCGAGGTCGTCGTCAACAACTACTACGAGAGCGACGACGACGGTTTCTTCTAACCCGCCAACTCCCCGCCCACCGAGGGTGGGCGGCACCCGGGGAACCGACACCCGGGCCCTTTGCCGCGGACCGGTGTGGCCGGCGACGTCCTGACTGTGACGTCGTCGGGCCGGTCGTGCCCCTGCCGTGGCCGCCTTGCGCGGGACGGCGAGAAGGCATGGGCGGACACTGGATGCAGGGGAGTAGGCGGGAGGTGGATTTTCACCATGGCTGACGTCGAAACCAGCAAGGAAAAGGTCACGGCGCCGAATCTCGCGGATTCCGAGGGCGACGAGGACTATCGAGTAGGCACCAGAAGGACAACGGCGCCAGCGCCCGGTCCTGCCGTGCCGGGCGTCGTTGTCGCGAACAGCGATGGCGATGACGAGGACTATCGGGTCGGGACCCGGCCAACAACGACGCCTCGCCAGCCGCGGCCTCCGGGCGAGCCGGGGCGTCATAGTTGATGTTCCCCATAAGAATCCGAGTGTCGCGTGAAGGCCGCGATGACGGTCCCGGGGAGTCGCCCTCGGGACCGGAGGTCGTCAAGCTCATAGAGAAGCTCCTCGAGGACGAGCGCGCGAACAAGGCGTCCGCGCAGTCACGGGGTCTGGCGGTCATCAGTACCTCGGGGACCCTGGCAACGCTGCTCCTGGCGTTCGCTGCCCTGGCGACCCGGAGCCGGTCCACGTTCGCGTTGCACCCGGACAGCAAGATTCCACTCGTGTTGGCCCCGGTGCTCTTCGTGGTCGCGTCCGTCCTCGGGCTGATCATCAATACGCATCTGCGAAGGACCGTAGGGCTCAACTATCCGGAACTCCACAAGATCCTGACGGAGAAGGCCTGGAATGCTCCCACTGTGAAGGTCATCCGGCTCCTCGCCGAGGACCAGGCGAAGATCCTGGATGATGCTCACAATCTCAATGCCGTTCGCGCGAAGCTCCTGACGTGGGCCATCGGGGTTGAAATAGCCGGAATTGCCTGCGCAGCCTGGGCGGTCATCAGCATTGTGGTTCACGGCTGAATGGTGTGCAGGTTCGGTGGCGGGGTCCTCCGGGGATGTTCCTACCGCCGGTGGGCGCCGGCGCGGGCGGCGGCTTCGGCGGCTGCGGCGGCGCGGTCGGCGGCGGCCTCGTCGAGGGGGTCGGGGGTGGTGAGCATCCGGTAGTAGAGCGGGGCGGAGACGGCCCGGACGACCTCGGCCGGGTCGGTGTCCGGGGGGAGTTCGCCGCGGGCGACGGCCTCGGCGACGCAGGGCGCCCACTCGTCGACGCGGGCGCGGTAGAAGCGCTGGAGTGCGGAGGCGGCGTCGGTGTCGCAGGTGGCGGCGACCAGGACGGCGCGGAAGAGCGCGCCCTGGCGGGGGTCGGCGAGGGTGCGCTGGACGAGCCGGGCGTTGGCCCGCAGGTCCTCGGCGAGGGAGCCGCTGTGGGTCCGCGGCAGGGACTGTTCGGCCATGTCGGCGAGCAGGTCGGCGACCAGGGCGGTGGTGGTGCCCCAGCGGCGGTAGACGGTGGTCCGGCCGACCTCGGCGCGCTGGGCGATGTCGCCGAGGTCCAGGCCGGAGAAGCCGCGTTCGACCAGGGCGTCCTCGGTGGCCCGCAGGACGGCGGCGCGGACGCGGGCGGTGCGGCCGCCGGGGCGGACCGAACCCGGGGTGGGCGAACCGGGCGGGAGGGGCTCAGAGCTCATTAACGGGATTCCTGTTCCATTAGCTCGGCGTGCTCTGTTACTGTCGAGCCATCCTAACGGCATGGGAGTCCCGTTAAGGGCTCCGTGAGGGGAGAACTGCCATGGAACACCGCCGACTCGGCTCCTCCGGACTCAAGGTCCCCGCCCTCAGCCTCGGCACCGGCACCTTCGGCGGCCGCGGACCGCTCTTCGGCGCCTGGGGCACCACCGACGCGCAGGAGGCCCGCCGCCTGCTCGACATCGCCATCGACGCCGGCGTCACCCTGTTCGACACCGCCGACGTCTACTCCGACGGCGCCTCCGAGGAGGTCCTCGGCAAGGCCGTCCACGGCCGCCGCGACCAGGTGCTCATCTCCACCAAGGCCGGCCTGCCGCTCGGCGACGGCCCCAACGAGGCCGGCACCTCCCGCGCCCGCCTGCTGAAGGCCGTCGAGGACGCGCTGCGCCGCCTCGGCACCGACTACCTCGACCTCTTCCAGCTGCACGCCTTCGACGCCGCCACCCCGGTCGAGGAGGTCCTGGCCACGCTGGAGGACCTCGTCCGGGCCGGCAAGGTCCGCTACACCGGCGTCTCCAACTTCTCCGGCTGGCAGCTGATGAAGTCCCTCGCGCTCGCCGACCGGCACGGCCGCCCCCGCTACGCCGCGCACCAGGTCTACTACTCGCTGGTCGGCCGCGACTACGAGTGGGAGCTGATGCCGCTGGCCCAGGAGGAGGGCGTCGGCGCGCTGGTCTGGAGCCCGCTCGGCTGGGGCCGCCTCACCGGCCGGATCCGGCGCGGACAGCCGCTCCCGACCGGCAGCCGACTGCACGACACCGCCGACTACGGTCCGCCGGTCGAGGACGAGCTGCTGTACCGGGTCGTCGACGCGCTGGACGGGATCGCCGAGGAGACCGGCCGCAGCGTCCCGCAGGTGGCGATCAACTGGCTGCTGCGCCGTCCGACCGTCTCCTCGGTGATCATCGGGGCCCGCAACGAGGAGCAGCTACGGCAGAACCTCGGCGCGGTCGGCTGGTCGCTGACGGACGAGCAGGTCGCCCGCCTGGACGCCGCCAGCGCCCGCACCGCGCCGTACCCGTACTTCCCCTACCGCCGCCAGGAGGCCTTCGCCCGCCTCAACCCGCCACTGGTCGGCTGACCTGCGGGGACCGTGTTCGCCGGGCGGCAGTCACCCGCCTCAGGCGGGGGAGCGGAAGGCCCGGCGGTAGTCAGTGGGGGTGACACCGACACGGGCGGTGCAGTGGTCGACGAACTGCGCCTCCCGGCCGACGGCTGGAGCTGGGACGGCAGAGCCAGGTGAGACCGGTGAACGCCCGCCGGCCGGTGCTGTACGGGTGACCGGCCCCGGGGCGATACTGGATCTTGGGAGTGCTGTTCCGCCGGCCCGGGCTCCGCCGCCCGGGCGGACCGGCGAGAGGTGGTGGCGACGATGGTGTCCCGTTCGTCCTCGTCGAAGCGGACCGCCCGCTGGCTCCGCATCCTCACCCTCGTCTTCGCGGGGGCGATCTTCGCCATGCTGGTCGACGTCTTCGTCGACAGCGCGTTACGGCACACGCAGAACCTGGCCGCCGCCGTCATCGGGGTGTTCGGTGCGCTGGTCCTGGCCCTGCTGGCGCTGGCGAGCCCGGGGGCGCTGGAGGAGCTCTCCTTCGGTCCCTTCAAGGCGAGATGGCGGCTTTCGGAGCTCGAAAGCCGCGTCCAGTCGCTCCGGTTGGCCGTCCTCAGCCTGCTCACCGTCCACGAGCGGCGGCACCTGCGGAAGCTGGAGCCCGAGAACAAGGACGCGAAGGTGCAGTACCTGCCGGAGATGTACCGGGAGTTGGAGCGGCTCACGTACCTGGGGTACCTGGCGGAGAAGCCCGAATTCGACGGCCTGGAAGGCATGCGGAAGCAGTACGAAAACGACCGGGACGCGTTCTTCCCGCTCTCGGACTACCTGTCCCTCACCGACATGGGACGCAAGTACCTCGAGCTCTACCGGGAGTGGACGCTGCCGATCGAGGTCAGTGCGGAGGGGGTCGTGCGGATCGACGGGACGGTCTACGACAAGGCGGAGAGCTGGGAGGAGATCGTCGACTTCGCCAGGGAGGCCGGCTGGCTCAGCGAACCGGACCCCGAGGAGGTGAAGTGGGCCCGGAGGGCCCCGGCCGCCCTGCGGACCTCGACCGCGCCCCGCTCGACCGGGCCGAGCGTGGCGACCGGGGTGACCGGGCCGAGCGGGGGCGCGGTGGAGCAGGGCGTGTGAGGCTCCGCCAGGGGCGAGCGGTCAGCCGACCGTGAAGGTGGTCTGCATGCCGTGGGCGGCGTGGCTGCCGATCCCGCACTTGACGGTGTAGGTGCCCGGCGTGGTCAGGGTGATGACGGCCTCGCCCTTCTGGCCGGGCTGCACGGCGGCGACCTGGCCGACCTCGGTGCCGTCCGGGCCGAAGAACTGGAGGTCGTGCAGGACGGTGCCCTTGTTCTCCAGCTGGAACTCGATCCGCTCGCCGGTTTTGGCGGTGAACTTGGCCATGCCCTCGAACTCGAGCGCGTACTCCGTGGCCTCGACCTCGATCTCCCGGTCGTAGGCGGTGGACGGCGTGGCCGTGGCCGTGGCCGTGGGCGCGGTCGTCGGCGTGGACGAGGGTGCGGTGGTGGCTGCGGTGGCCGTCGAAGTGGGTGCGGCGGTCGTGGTGGCGGCAGGGGAAGCCGAGGAGGCGCCGCCGCCGACCGTGATCTTCTTGCGGATCCCGTCGCCGGTCTGCCCGGGCTTGCAGGCGACCTCGTAGCTGCCGGCGGCGAGCGTGACCGCCAGGTCGCGGGAGGTGCCCGGGCCGATGTTCTCCAGCTCGCTCACCACCTTGGTGAACGTCCCGCCCTGCTCGCCGAACACGTAGACCTCGGTGACCCGGCTGCCCTTGTTGCTGATGGCGAAGGTGGTCTGGCCGGCGGGGAACTCCGTCCTGGCGAGGTCGCAGGCGGTGTCGGTGGCGGCGATGGCGACCTTGCCGCTGTCGCCGGCGGCGCCGGTGTCCTGCTTCTGGCTACAGGCGGCCAGCAGCGGGACCGCGAGGAGGGCGGCGCAGGCGATGGGCAGGAGGCGGCGAGAGCGCACGGAGATCTCCAGGTGGTGGCGGGTGTGGTGGAGGTCGGCCCGGCCACGACTCCCCGGCGCGTGGTTTCGGACAGCGACGGGACTGTAGAGCAGCTAAGGCTTACCTAACAAGTGACACGGGGTCAGGTCTCGGTCACGTCTCGAGGCGGTAACGGCCCCGCCCGAGCCCCGCCCGGGCTCCGCCCGGCCCGGTCGGCGGGTCCGTCGGCGCGCGGGGCGAGGAGGCCGTTCACGAAGGACCCGCCACGGTTACCGCCCACCGACCGTCGCGAACTGCCGGGAACCGCCGGGAGGAGCCCGCCGCCCGGGCCGGGACGCCCCGACGACGGGCCCGGCCGGCCCGGGCGGGACGGGTGGATCGTTATGCGGGCGCCGGCCTGTCCCCGTCCGGGCTCCACGCCGGGGCGGGGAGCGGCTGCTCCGCCCAGATCACCTTGCCGTCGGGGGTGTACCGGGTGCCCCAGCGCTCGGTGAGCTGGGCCACCAGGAACAGCCCGCGGCCGCCCTCGTCCGTGGTCGCCGCGTACTTCAGGTGCGGCGAGGTGCTGCTGCCGTCGGTCACCTCGCAGATCAGGCTGCGGTCGCGCAGCAGCCGGACCCGGATGGGCGGCGAGCCGTAGCGGATGGCGTTGGTGACCAGTTCGCTGAGCACCAGTTCGGTGCCGAAGGCCAGGTCGGCGAGGTCCCAGGCGTCCAGCGTGGTCGCGATCCACGCCCGCACCTCGGCGACCGCGGCCGGGTCGGACGGCACCTCCCGGTCGGCGACCCGGTCGGCGCCGAGCACCCGGGTCCTGGCGATCAGCAGCGCCACGTCGTCCTGCGGGCGCTCCGGCAACAGGGCGTCCAGCACGGCCCGGCAGTTCTCCTCGGGATCCCGGTCGGGGTGGGAGAGCGCCTTGCGCAGCAACTCCATCCCGACGTCGATGTCCCGGGTGCGCTCCTCGACCAGCCCGTCGGTGTACAGGACGATCTGGGTGCCCTCGGCGAGCTCCAGCTCGGCCGTCTCGAACGGCATCCCGCCGGCGCCCAGCGGCGGGCCGATCGGCAGCTCCGGGAAGACCACGGTGCCGTCCGGGCCGACCAGTGCGGGTGCGGGGTGCCCGGCCCGGGAGACGGTGCAGAGCCGGGAGACCGGGTCGTAGATGGCGTACAGGCAGGTGGCTCCGGTGACGCCGGTGCCCGTGCCGCTGTCGGTCTCCTCCTGGTCGATCCGGTTGACCAGTTCGTCGAGGTGGCCGAGCAGCTCGTCCGGCGGGAGGTCCAGGGCGGAGAAGTTGTGCACGGCGGTGCGCAGCCGGCCCATGGTGGCCGCGGCGTGCAGGCCGTGGCCGACGACGTCGCCGACGACGAGGGCGACCCGGCTGCCGGGCAGCGGGATCACGTCGAACCAGTCGCCGCTGACGCCGGACTGCGCGGGCAGGTAGCGGTGCGCGACGGCGAGGGCGCTCTGGTCCGGCAGGGCGCGCGGCAGCAGGCTGCGCTGGAGGGTGACGGCCATGGCGTGCTCGCGGGTGTACCGGCGGGCGTTGTCGATGCTGACGGCGGCCCGCGCGACCAGTTCCTCGCCCAGCGAGCGGTCCTCGTCGTCGAACGGCTCGGGTTTGCGCCAGCGCCAGAAGTTGGCGACGCCGAGGATGATGCCGCGCGCCTGCAAGGGCGTGGCGATCAGCGAGTGGACGCCGTACTCGATGATCTGCCGGGTGCGCTCCGGGTCCTGGGCCTGCCAGCCGTCGGAGACCGACAGGTCGGGCACCACCTGGGTCCGGCCGCTGTCGAAGCCCCGGGCCTGGGGGGTGGACGGGATGAAGTCGATCAGTTCGCCGACCGGGTAGAAGGGGTGGTCGGAGCGGATCCCGTGGACGGCGACCCGGCGCAGGTGCATCCCGGTGCCGGTGGGTTCGTCGCCCTTCAGGACGGGGTCGGCGAGGTCGACGGTGACGAAGTCCGCGAAGCCGGGGACGGCGACCCGGGCCAGCTCCTCGGCGGTGCGGACGACGTCGAGCGAGCCGCCGATGCCGCTGCCCGCCTCGTAGAGCAGGGCGAGGCGGTCGCCGGCCACCTCGGCCTTGCCGGCCAGGGCGAGGAGCTCGGTGGAGTCGCGGATCGTGGCGACGGTGCCCATCGCGCCGCCGTGGCGGTCGGTCGGCCGCTGGTTCACGACGAGCAGCCGGCCCGCCGCCCGGTGCACCTCGTCGGTCGCGATCCGGCCGGAGAGCAGCAGTTCCGCGGTGCCGGGGTCGAGGTCCCGCAGCTCGCCCAGGTGCCGCCCCTCCGCGTCGTCGGGCAGCCCCAGCAGCTCCCGCGCCTCGTCGTTCGCCAGCAGCAGCCGGCCGTCCTGCCCGACGATGACCACGCCCTCCCGCACCGCGTGCAGGACGGCGTTGTGGTGCTCGTACATGCGGGTCATCTCGGCCGGGCCGAGGCCGCGGGTCTGGCGCTTCAGCCGCCGGGCGACCAGGGCCGTCCCGGTGGTGGCCAGCGCGAGCGCGGCGGCGCCGGTGCCGAGGATGACGGGCAGCTGCCGGTTGCCGGCCGAGGTGACGTTGTTGACCTTCAGCCCGGCCGACACCAGGCCGACGACCGTTCCGTCGGGGGCCTTGACCGGGACCACCGCCTGGACCTCGTGGCCGAGCGGGCCGTTCACGCTCTCGGTGTAGACGTGGCCGGCCAGGGAGGGGCCGATGGTGCCGACGAACTGCTTGCCGATCCGGTCCGGCAGGGGGTGCGTGTACCGGATCCCGTGGGTGTCCATGACCACGATGAAGTCGACCCCGGCCGGGGTGCGGGTCGCCTCGGTGATCGGCTGGAGCACCGCCGACGGGTTGGGCGACTTCAGCGCGTCGACCAGGCCGGGGGAGTGCGCGAAGGACTCGGCGACGGCCACCGAGCGGTTGCGGGCCTCCGCGTCGCTGGCCCGCCGCGACTCCAGGACCAGCGCCAGGATGGCCCCCAGGACGAGCAGCACCACGACCGCGACCTGGAGCACGAACACCTGGCCGGCCACGCTCCGAGGACTCTTCTTCCCGCGAGGACTCTTCGCGACCGGCGACCGCTTCGGCACGGACCGGAATCGGTCGGGCTGTTCGACCATGTGTCCATTTCTAGCACCGCGGCGATGGCGACCACGAAGCGTCAACGGCGCGGCACCCCGCCGACGAAGTCCTTCAGTGCATCGATCCTGGTCCGGCGGCCGGGGGGGTAGCGGCGCAGCGCGCGCTCGGCGGAGCGCGAGCCCGGGCGGTAGCGCCAGCGGGCCCACGGCGAGTCCGGGCTGGCCAGGCGCAGACAGGCGACCAGGGCGACCAGCGGGATCAGCAGGCCGATCACGCCGAGTGCGGTCTTGCCCTTGAGGATCGCCCCGACGCTCAGCACCACGTTGAGCAGCAGCACGCCGGCGAAGGCCGCGTGCGCGGCCGGCCCGGAGCCGAGGTCGGAGAACGGGTTGACCCCGGCGACCAGGAGCAGTCCGACCGCCGCCGCCAGGAACGCCGCGTCGACCGACTTGCGGCCCTCACGGGCCCAGTAGACGTCCTCCAGGTGCAGCCACAGCGCGTACTCGTCGAGCGCGAGCGCGGCACCGGCGCCGAACAGCACGGCCAGCACCTGCGCCCCGGGGGTGTCCGGCCGGTAGCAGAACTCGATCGCCCCGGCCGCCAGCATGGCGAAGATGCCGTACACCTGGTGGTGCAGGTGGGTGCCGCCGACCTGGACGTCGCGGAACGGTCCGCGGCCGGCCCTGATCAGGCGGGTGATCATCCGGGTGCCCACGAAGGTGAGCACGAACGCGCCGAGCAGCCACAGCCCGAGGCCGTGGTTCGGCACGGTGACGACCACCTCGATCTGTTCCGCGAAGTGCACGGTCACCCCCGCATCGGCGGCGGTCCGGAGTTCCCGTCCAGCGTATCCAGGTTCGCCGGTGCACGCCCCGGCGGGAGGTCGACGGCCGATGTTGCGGAGAGTGAGCGGGATGTACGGCTCGTGGGGTGTGCGACGCGGACGGGACCGGACCGGCACCCGCCTCCTGCACACCCCCGCCGGGGCGGCGTCGGCGGGCACCGCCGGGTTGCCGAGGGC
>NZ_JBEOSA010000094.1:0-27720 GCF_040302625.1 Kitasatospora sp. NPDC097643
GTTCGTGTGGGTTGCTTTTTTTTTTTTTTTGTTTTTTTTTTTGTGGGTGTTGTTGTTTGGGGGGGGGGGGGGGGGGGGGGGGGGGGGGCGGGCGCCCCCCCCCCCCCGGGGTGGTGGACCTCGGTGGGTCGGGGTCAGTCGGCGGTCAGTGCGTCGATGCCCTCGACCAGCCGGGCGAGCAGGTCGAGGAAGGTCGCCCGCTCCTCGACCGAGAGGCCGCCGACCATTGCCTGCATCCGGGCGAAGTGCTCGGGCGCCAGGCCGCGCAGCCGGTCGGCGCCCCGCGCGGTCAGGATCACCACGTTGCCCCGGCCGTCCTCGGTGGACGGTCGGCGGGCCACCAGGCCCTCCCGCTCCAGGCCGTCCACCAGGCCGGTCACCGTCGCCCGCGACACGCCGAGGCTTGCCGCGAGCTGGGAGGGGGACTTCTCGCCGCCGTGGTCCTCCAGGTCGGCCAGTAGTCGGTAGCGGCCGGTGGAGAGGCCGAAGCGGGCGAAGTGCGCCTCCCCGGCCTGGCCGAGCCGGGCGCCCGCCGCCATCAGCCGGGCGGCGACCAGGATCGCCTGCGGGTCGGCCGTCAGGCCGTAGCGGGTGATCTGTCGGCGGGCCTGGTCCAGGGTGGGGGCGCCCCTGCCCGTCTCGGGCTGCTGCGTCATGAAAGTAATATGGCGGCTCATCAGTTCTGTGGTCAAGCGGCGGGAGCGATCCGTTCCTCCGGGGCACGACGCGGTGCCGATCTCGCCGTGGTGCGCGGCGCGGTGCCGATCTCTACGCGGTGCGTGGGGCGATGCGGGGTGGCGTCCAGTCGGCGTGCTTCAGCACCGTTCGGACCATCACTCCGGGCGGGGTGAGCCGGATCGCGGCGTTGCGCAACCCGACCGCCAGCGGGTTCACGAGTTGCTGGCCCATGCGGCCCGCCCGGCGGGCGTCGCGGGCCACCGTCTGGCTGCGCGGACGCCGCGCCGCGTCGTAGCGGGAGAGCGCCGCCTCGACCGTGCGCTCCCCGGCGACGGCGGCCGCGAGTGTCACCGCATCCTCCAACGCCTGGCAGGCGCCCTGCCCGAGATGCGGTGTCATCGCGTGCGCGGCGTCGCCGAGCAGGGCGATCCTGCCCGCGACGTACGAGGGGAGCGGGGTGGCCAGCTCGTGGACGTCGTGGTGCAGCACCGCCGCCGGAGCGGTCGCGGCCAGCAGGGCCGGGATCGGCTCGTGCCAGTCGGCGAAGCGGCGGCGGACCTCGGTCAGCGGGTCCGGGTAGCGCACCCCGGCCGGGGCGTTGAGGACGGCGTGCCACTCGGCCCGTCCGTCCGGGAAGGCGATGTGACCGAACTCCGCGCCGTGGCCCCAGGTGAGCTCGAAGTCGGTGGTCAGCCCCTCGACCGGTCGCCGGGTGATCGCCCGCAGCACCGTCGAGCCGCTGTACGCCGGGCCGGGGTGGGCCGGGAAGAGCCGTTGCCTCGTGCGGCTGTTGATGCCGTCGGCCGCCACCACCAGGTCGGCGTCCAGGGTGGTGCTACCGAATGCCACGCGGACCCGGGGCGGTTGGGAGGTGTCGATGTCCGTCACCTCCGCGCCGATCCGCAGGGACTCGGCGGGCAGGGCCTCGCGCAGGACGCGGTGCAGGCCGGTGCGAGGGATGCCGACGATCGGGGCGCCCAGTTCGCGCTCCAGCGCGGCGCCGTCCATCAGGGACAGCCGGCGGCCGTCCGGCGTGCGAGTGCCGCCGGTGTACTGGCGCCGGGCGGCCGCCTCGACCGCCTCGCCGACGCCGAGTGCGGCGAGGGCGCGCATCCCGTTGGCGGCCAGGGAGATGCCCGCGCCGGCGTCATCCAGGACGGCGACCCGCTCGACCACGGTCACCTCCCACCCCGCCAGCCGGAGCCCGATCGCGGCCGCCAGTCCGCCGATCCCGCCACCGACCACCACCGCGCTGTTGCCGCCCATACCCCCGGCCCCTCCCCGTGTTGCCGCGCTGTTTTCTACAGCTGTAGAAGGAGCGTACTACGGGCCCGCGCACGAGCGGAGGCCCCCGGATGGCGGCGGTGGGGCTGTCGGGCGCAGGTGTGGGGGCCGCCGACAAGGGGTGAGCCGGGCACCGGTGCGGGGCCGCGGGTGGGGTGGTGGCGCTGCCGGCGCCCGGAGGCTGGGGCCGGGTGTCGGGGTGGCCCCCGGGCGCCGACATGGGGCCCCGGGTGGGGTGGTGGTGCCGCCGGGCGCGGGCGTCGGGGGCCGGGGCAGGGGCCGGGCGTCGGCCTGGGGGTGGTGGGTCCGCAGGTGGTGGGCCGTAGCCGGTAGAAAGGGGGGATGCGGCGAGACGAGGAGCGGGGACAGGGCGTGGTGGGCGGGCCGGGGCGGCCGGACCGGCGGACCGTGCTCGCGGACGCGGCGATCGGCGTGCTCGCCGATGCCGGTGTGCGGGGCCTCACCCACCGGGCGGTGGACGCGGCGGCCGGGCTGCCGGTCGGGACCACCTCGGCCTACCTTCGGACCCGGCAGGCGCTGCTGACCGCGCTGGTGCGGCGGTTGGTCGAGTTGGACCAGGGCGAGCTCCAGGCCATGGGGGAGCAGGTGGCGGTCCGTACGGCCGAGGAACTGGTCGAGGGCATCGGCGAGTTGACCCGGCGGCGGCTGACCGGCGAGGGGCGGCGGCGCTCCCTCGCCCGGTACGCCTGCGCGGTGGAGAGCGTTCGCGACCCCGAACTGCGGGAGATCCTCGTCCCGCGCGACAACGCGGGGCGTGCCGCTGTTCGGGCCTTCCTCGCCGGGCAGGGCGTGCCCGAGCCGGACCAGCGCACCACCACGCTGCTGGCCTGCATCGACGGACTGGTCTTCGACCGGCTGGTGGGCGGGGGCGAAGTCCGGACGGACGAGATCCGGGGGCTGGTGGCGGCGGCGCTACGCGGGGACCGTGGCGTGCCGTGCGGACCTGGCGCAGGCGGAACGCCTTAGCCGGCCTCCCCCGTGGGGATTTCGGCGGCGTAGCCGGCGAGCAGGATGCGCAGGGTGCGGTGGAAGCGCTGTTCGGAGTCGAGGCCGGCTCCGGTGCCGAAGGCCTGGGCGAGGTGGGGGTAGGTGTTCGGGTCCAGGGAGGTGAACTGCTCGGGGTCGGGTTCGGTGCCCTCGTGGTGCGGGGTCTGGCCGGCCTCGGCCAGGGTGTGGCCGATGGTGAAGGTGACGACGGCGTTCAGCACGTCCAGCGCGTCGCCGAGCGGGACGTCGTCCTGGCGCAGCACGGTGATGCCGCGTTCGAGCAGGGCGAGTGCGGTCGGGGTGGCGGCCGGGCGGGTCGCCAGCACGGTGAGCATCGCGGGGTGGTCGAGCAGCAGCCGACGCAGCGCGATCGCGAAGTCCCGGACCGGCTCCGTCCACGGCCCGGTGGGTCCGGTGAACAGCTCTCCGGCGGAGAGCTCCAGCAGGCGCTCCGCCATGCCGTCGAGTAGGGCGGCCTTGCTGGGGACGTAGTAGTAGATCGTCATGCCCTCGACGCCGAGCGCCGCGCCGAGCTTGCGGCTGGAGAGCGCGGACAGGCCGTGCTCGTCGACGAAGGCGAGGGCCGCGTCGATGATCTTCTCGCGGGTCAGGCCGGTCCTGGGGCGGGCACGTCCGCTGGCCATCTGCTGCTCCTCCGGTGTCCGGTGGCGGCCTCCCGGGCGGGCCCCGGGTTTGATCTTGACAACTCTTGCGGTGCAAGAAAAGAATAGTCGACGTCAGCTTCTTGCACTGCAAGAAACACACAGGGGAGGACGTCATGCAGCTCGTCGCCGTGATGATTCGCAAGCTCAACGAGGGTGTGGAGTACGAGGAGTTCCGCAAGGCCTGGATCCCTGACGAGGCTTTCCCGGACGACCCGCGCACCCGGGTGATCTCCGCCACCGCGCTGGAGGACTCGCGGGAGATCATCACCATCGCGCTCATCGAGGGCGACCGCGAGCCGGCTGATATCCAGGCCTGGGCCGAACGGCTCGCCCCGAGCGAGGAGCGCCGCTTCGAGCGGATCAAGGACCTGGTCGGCCCGCCGACCCTCAACGCCGTGTACCAGGTGCGGGCCGAGGACAACCTGTCGCAGCCGATCGCCCAGTAGGGATCGGCCCCGGGTCGTGGGCCGCGCCGGAGGCCCGCGACCCGGCTTTCGAGGCGGGCTGCCGAGGCCTTCGGGCGACCGCCGTGCGGTGACGGTCCATCAGGTCAACTGGCCGTCAAATCGGTGTATACACAGAATATTCCGGTTGTGTATGGGATGGTCGACGGAACATTTGCGGTGTCACCAGGTCTTCACAGGGAGATCTCAGACTGACAGGCTGGGGCCGCCCTTTCAGTACGGAGGAGGTTCCTTGTCCCGTATATCCACGCTGGCCGGAGCGGTCACCGCAGCCCTCGCCCTTGTCGCCGGTAGCGCCGCCGCAGCCTCGGCGGCACCGATAGACCAGTCGCCGAATGCCTTTGCGGCCGAGGCGAAGGTCGACCCTGTCGCCTGGACCCCGTGTAACCCGGATCCGAGCAAGCCGGACCCTGGTATCTACGACTGTGCCGTCTACCCGGTGCCGCTGGACTACGACAACCCGTCGGGCGAGAAGATCGGCATCGCCATGATGCGGCGGCGGGCGAGCGACCCGTCGAAGAAGATCGGCTCGCTGTTCCTCAACCCGGGCGGCCCGGGCGGCAGCGGTTACATGTGGGCGACCACCTCCCGGTTCGGGTCGGAGGTGCAGTCCCGGTTCGACCTGATCGGCTTCGACCCGCGCGGCGTGGCCCGGAGCAACCCGCTCAAGTGCTTCAAGACCCAGGAAGAGGCCGACGCGGTCAACAACCGCATGGTCGGTGTCCCGGTCACCAAGGCCGAGATCGACGAGACGCTGGACGCGGACCAGGACTACACCGACGCGTGCAGCAAGAACGCCGGCCCGCTGATCGAGCACATGTCGACCATCAACGTGGTGCGCGACCTCGACCGGATGCGTCGCGCCGTGGGTGACTCCCAGCTCAGCTTCGCCGGTTTCTCCTACGGCACCCTGATCGGGTCGACCTACGCCAACATGTACCCGTCCAAGGTGCGCGCGATCATCATCGACGGCAACGTCGACCCCAACCTGCGCCTGCACAACGGCCTGGAGTACGACCGCCAGCGGGCGGGCGGCTTCGAGCTGGCCCTGGACGAGTTCCTGAAGCGCTGCCAGACCGCCGGCGCCCCGCGCTGCGCCTTCGGCGAGGGCGACACCCGGGCCAAGTTCGACGAGATGCGCGACCACCTGCGGACCAGCCCGGTCACGCTGCCGGGTGGCAAGCAGGTGACGCTGAGCACCTTCACCAGCGAGGTCGCCAGCGCGCTGTACTCGCAGGCCAAGCTGGCCCCGCTGGCCAAGTCGCTGCAGGCGACCTACCAGGCGATGAAGCCGGCGGGCGCGCCCACCCTGCTGGCCCCGAAGGCGAACGTCGCGGACGACGACGCCGACCTGCTCGCGACGCCCCTCACCCGGGCGCTCCGGGAGGCCCCGGCCGACGCCGAGTACACCGCTGACGACTCGTACCTGGCCGTCAACTGCCAGGACAAGCCGTACCCGTCGAACGACCGGGTCTTCGCGAACGTGGCCAAGGCCTGGGAGAAGGAGTCCCCGACCTTCGGCCGCTACCAGGCCTTCGACGCGCCCGCCTGCGCCAGCTGGCCGGCCCCGGCCCGGGACGCCGAGCGCTTCAGCGGCCCGTGGAACAAGAAGACCTCGAACACCGTCATGGTGATCGGCAACCTCTACGACCCGGCCACCCAGTACAAGTTCGCCCAGCGCATGCAGCAGGAGCTGGGCAACGCCGTGCTGGTCAGCGTGGACTCGATCGAGCACTGCGCCGTCGGCCGCAGCAAGGCGCTGAACGCGCTGGTGACCCGCTACCTGGTGGACGGCACCGCGCCGCAGCCGGGCCAGCTGCTGAAGCCGGACGCCGAGATCTTCCCGGCGGTCTGACGGATCGACGCCTGAGCGCCGAAGGCGCGTGAGGACCGCGAACGTGGTGGTCGGCGACCCTGTCGGCCACCACGTTCGCGCTTTCCGCCCGAGGCTGCGGAGCGCACCGCGAATGCGGGAGAAGATCGTCATCGAACCTCCTGGGAACGGTTCTCGCTCGGTTGTCGGGGACCATAGTCGACGCCACTGACAATGCACCTCCGGGGCCGCGATCGGCCGGGACGCCCAAGGGTGGTCGGGAGAGGATCGAAGAGAAGTCGGAAAAGATTCCCGATAAATGACGTACAGTCACACTAATTCGTAAACAGATTCACATCGCCGAATATCTGTGTTAGCGTGCCGCCGCCGAGTCAATCCGGATGGAGAAAGCGGAGGTCAGACCATGCGGCACGAATTCTCCCGACGGGGATTCCTGGGCAGCGCCGGTGCGGCGGCGGCCGGGATCTCCGTCATCTCGACGGGCGCGGCGGCCGCCGCGGGAGCGGACCGTGAGATGCGCAAGGGGCGGTCCGTCCTGCCCGGGGATCCGAGGTACCAGACGCTCAGCCAGGGGTTCAACCAGCGGTGGCACAGCAGTCCCGCCCTGATCCGCCTGGTGGGCAACGAGGCCGACGCGGTGGCGGAGTTGAACCGGGCGCTGGACCACGGACTGCGGCCGACGGTCCGGGCCGGCGGGCACTGCTACGAGGGCTTCGTCGACAACGACGGGGGCGTCATCCTCGACCTCAGCACGATGCGCGGGGTCGCCGCCGACACGGACAAGTTCGGCCGTCCGACGTACAGCGTCGAGGGCGGCGCCACCAACTGGGACGTCTACACGACGCTGTTCCGCGAGTACGCCGTGACCATCCCGGCCGGGTCCTGCTATTCGGTTGGGGCGGGAGGGCACATCTGCGGCGGTGGGTACGGCCTGCTGTCCCGGCGGCACGGGCTGACGGTGGACCACCTGGTCCAGGTCGACGTGGTCACCGTCCGGGGCGGCACCGCCGTGGTGACGAAGGCGCACCGCGGTGACGCGGAGGGCTCGCCCGAGGCGGACCTCTTCTGGGCGCACACCGGGGGCGGCGGAGGGAACTTCGGGGTGGTGCTGCGCTACCACTTCGCGGTGACGGCGCCGAAGCCGCCGCCGCGGGTCTGGCTGAGCAGCGTGGCCTGGCCGTGGGACGACCTGGTCCGGCGGCCGGGCGACTTCGAGACCCTGGTGCGGAACTTCGGCGCCTTCATGGCCGCGCACAGCGGGCCGCAGGAGCAGGTTTACCAAGGCCTGTTCGCGATCCTCAAGCTCACCCACCGCTCCAACGGGAACGTCGTGCTGATCAGCCAGTGGGACGGCGAGGATCCCGCGCCGCTGGACGCCTTCGTGGCGGAGGTGGAGAGCGGGATGACGACCAGGGCGGAGGTCCAGTCCCACAGCGCCGGTGGGCTGTTCCTGCCGTACCCGGAGAAGCGCCGGCAGATGCCCTGGTTCCAGGCCACCATGACGCTCGACCCGTCCGGCGCCAACCAACGCGGCAAATACAAGTCCGCCTACCACCGGGAGCCGTTCAGCCGGGCGCAGATCGCCACCTTCTGGGACTGGCTGGTGCGGCCGGTCGACGGGGTGGACCTGACGCAGACGCTGGTCCAGATCGACTCCTACGGCTGCCGGATCAACACCCGTGGGTCCGCGGAGACGGCCGTGCCGCAGCGTGACTCGATCATGAAGCTCCAGTACCAGACCTACTGGACGGACCCGGCCCAGGACGCCGGCCACCTGGAGTACCTGCGTGGGATCTACCAGGACGTCTACCGGGAGACCGGCGGCGTCCCGGAGATCGACACCGGCACGGACGGCGCCTACGTCAACTACCCGGACGTCGACCTGGGCACGGCGGACCAGGAGCACCCGGCCTACCAGCGGCTCTACTACAAGGGCAACTACGCGCGGCTACAGCGGACCAAGGCGTACTGGGACGGGGCGGAGGTGTTCCATCATGCGCAGTCGGTGACGACGCCGGAGAGCTGACCCCGGGGGGCGAGAAGCCGCGAGGCCCGCCGGGTCACGGCCGGCCTCGCGCCCCGGGTTCGGGGCTCAGAGCCCGGCGTCGCTGGCTCGGGGCCCAGGGCCCGGCGCCCCGAGCCCCGCGCCCGGCGCCCCGCAGAGCTAGGCGACCTGCCCGGCCTCCGCCGCCACTTCGGCCTCGACGATCCGGCCGTCCCGGAGCTCGATCACGCGGTCGGCGAGTTCCATCAGCGTCGGGTCGTGGGTGGCGACCAGGACGGTGACGCCTTCGCTGCGGACGACGGCGCGCAGGAGCTCCATGATCGAGCGGCCGGTCTCGGAGTCCAGCTGGCCGGTCGGTTCGTCGGCGATGATGAGGCCGGGCTCGTTGGCGAGGGCCCGGGCGATGGCGACGCGCTGCTGCTGGCCGCCGGAGAGTTCGCCGGGGCGCTGGTTGGCGTGGTCGGCCAGGCCGACCAGGGCCAGCAGGGCGTGTGCGCGCTGCTCGCGCTCGGCGGGCGGGACCTTGCGCAGTCGCATCGGCACGCCGATGTTCTCGGCGGCGGTGAGCATCGGGATGAGTCCGAAGGACTGGAACACGAAGCCGATCCGCTCCCGGCGCAGTGCGAGCCGGTCGTCCTCGCTCAGGGAGGCCAGGTCGGTGCCGTCCAGGGCGATGCTGCCACTGGTCGGGACGTCCAGGCCGCCGACCAGGTTGAGCAGTGTCGTCTTGCCGGAGCCGGAGCGCCCCTTGAGCGCGGTGAGCTGGCCGCGGTCGATGGAGAAGGAGACGCCGCGCAGGGCGTGGACGGTCCGCTCGCCGGAGCCGAAGCTCCGGCGGAGGTCGGTCACGGCCACCATCGGCGCGGTGGCCGTGGCTGTGGCTGCGGCGGTGTCGGCCTGGTGCTGCGTCATTGCGGCGCCCCCCTGCGAGTACGTCTCGTTCGGTGTCAACGGATCGGCGGTGCCACGGGGTTCACCGGCTTCAGGGCCTCAGAGCAGTCCTCAAGGGCGCACTCCTCGAGGGGGCAGCCCTCAAAGGACGGGCCTCAAGGGCGGGCCTCCGAGGGTGTGCCTCAAAAGCGGACCGTGGAGCCAAAGTTATGAAGTGTCCATGGCGTAACTGGCGGGGCGTCCATGGCATGGATGTCGCCAATGCAAGGAATTTGCTCACTACTTACTTGATTCGCGCAAGTCCCTTCCGTTCCTGGAGCGGATCTGACAGCATCGTCCGCTATCCGGTGATCAAATGCCGGTGGTCGCTGCACTGGTGTGCTCCGCATGTGTCCGTTTGTGGCCGACATGTGCCCGGATCCGGTCGAGGGTGCTACCGGAGATGCACGTCAAGGGGCGGTACTGGGGATGTACCGGGGGAGGAACTTCATGCTCGGCTTCGTCATGCGCCGACTGCGCGGGCGACTGCCGCTGGCCGCCGCCGTCCTGCTCACGGTGCTGATCACCACGGCGGTGCTGACGGCGCTGGTGGCGTTCAACCGGAGCGTCGGCGAGGCCGGATTGCGGCAGGCGCTCCAGGGCCCCGGGCACGCCCGGACCACCGTGGTGGTGACGGTCGAGCACGGCCTCGACAAGCGGGCGAAGGACGACGCCGAGCTCGCCGCCTACCGCGGCCGACTCTTCGGCGACCTGCCCGTCCACACCGACGGCCTGCTCCGCAGCCGCTCCTACGGCCTACCGGGCGTCGGCACCGCCGGCACCCCGACCGGCACCCCGGCCGACACCTCGCCCGGCACCCCGGCCGGGAACCCGGGCACCGCCGGCACCCCGCCCGCGAACCCGGGCACCGCCGCCACCAAGGGCCCCGGAGCCCGCCCCGACCTCACCCTCCTCGCCAGCCTCGACCGCGCCCGGGTGCGGCTGCTCGCCGGCGCCTGGCCCGCCGCCGCCACCGGCCCGGTGCAGTCGGCCGCCCCCCAGGTCGCCGTCCCACAGACCGCCCTGGCCCGCCTGGGTCTGGCCCCCGAGGCGCTGCCCGCCGAGGTCAGGCTGGAGGACCGCCTGGACGGCACCGCGCTGACCGTCCGGGTCACCGGCGTCTACCGGGCCACCGACCCGGCCAGCCCCTACTGGGGCCTGGACCCGGTCGGCGGCCACGAGGTGGAGGTCGGCGGCTTCACCACCTACGGTCCGATGCTGGTCGACGAGAGCGTCTTCACCACCGGCGGCCTGGTGCAGAACGGCCGCAGCTGGCTGCTCGACGCCGACTTCGCGGGCGCCGACCAGGCCACGGCGGAGGCGGCGGCGGGCCGGGTCCAGGACCTCGCTGGGGAGTTCCGGACCCGCGCCGGACTCCAGGCCAGGACCGAACTGCCCGACCTCATGCACGAGTTGTCCTCCGGACTGCTGGTCGCCCGGTCCACCCTGCTGATCGGCGCCCTGCAACTGAGCGTCCTGGCCGCGGCCGCCCTGCTGCTGGTGGTCCATCTGATCGCGGTCCGGCAGGAGAACGAGAACGCGCTGCTCGCCGCCCGTGGTGCCTCCGGTGCCCGGCTCGGCTCCTTCACCGCCGTCGAGTCGCTGCTGCTCGCCCTGCCCGCCGCCGTCCTCGCGCCCGTGCTCACCCCGCTGCTGGTCCGTGCCCTGGCCGGGTTCGGGGCCTCCCACCAGGTGGCTCTGGACACCGGCATCAGCTGGGCGCTCTGGCCGGTCGCCGCCGCCTGCGCCGCGGCCTGCGTCCTGCTCGCCACCGGGCCCGCCCTGCTGCGCGGCGCCGGTGCCGCCCTGAGCCGCCGGGCCGGCGGCCGTCAGGCGCTCGTCAGCGGCCTCGCCCGCAACGGCGGCGACCTCGCCGTCCTGGCCCTGGCCGTGCTCGCCTACCAGCAGCTCACCCAGTACGGCGGCGGGCTGTCCACCGACGCCTCCGGTCAGCTCGGTGTCGACCTGCTGCTGGTCGCCACACCCACCCTGGCCCTGTGCGCGGGCACCCTGGTGGTGCTGCGCCTGCTGCCGCTCGCCGCCCGCCTCGGCGCCCGGGTGGCCGCCCGCGGCCGCGGCCTCGGCCCGGCGCTGGTCGGCTGGTCACTGGCCCGCCGGCCCGGCCGCGCCACCGGCCCGGTGCTGCTGCTGGTGATGTCGGTGGCCACCGGAGTGCTGGCGCTCGGTCAGCACGCCACCTGGACCGCCTCCCAGCGCGACCAGGCCGTCTTCGGCACGGCCGGCGGCCTGCGCATCTCCTCCTCGCACAACTCCCTGATGGGCCAGGGCGGTCGCTACGGCGCGCTGCCCGGCGGCGAGCGGATCATCCCGGTGGTGCGCGAGGAGCAGTCGCTGCCCGGCGGCTCCGGGCAACTGCTCGCGGTGGACGCCGGCGCCTTCGCCCGGCGCGTGCCGATCCGCCCCGACCTGCTCGCCGGCCAGACGAGCGAGGAGTTGTTCCCCCCGCTCGCCCAGCCGGAGCCGGTCGGCCCGCAGGCCGGCCTGCCGCTGCCCGGCCACCCGCTGCGGATCGACGCCGAGGTGACCGTCCACCAGCAGGACAGGGAGATCCGGACGCCCTACGGGACACTCCTGTCCCCGGTCCGCCCGGAGCTCAGGCTGCTGCTGCGGGACCGCTTCGGTTTCATCCACAAGGCCTCGCTCTCCACCCTGCCGACCAACGGCGACGCCCGGGCCACGGCCTCGCTGAGCACCCTGGTGGACGCCCCGATCGGCTCGGCCGCCGCACCGCTGACCCTGGTCGGCCTGAACGTCGGCTTCGGCGACGTCGCCGACGGCGACCTGACGGTCCACCGGCTGTCCGTCTCGGACTCGGCCGACGGCCCGGCGACCGCCGTCCCGGTGCCCGTCGGCCTCTCCTGGACGGTGGCGGCACCCGACGTGAACGCCCTCGGCGAGACGAAGCCAGGCCCCGCGGCCACCGTCGGCACCGAACCGGCCGACGCCCAGCGGCTGTTCAGCTTCCGCTACCGCTTCGCGAACGGCACCGGCGAAGCCCTGCGCGCCACCGTCAGCCCGGCCGGGGCGGCGGTGCCGAAGTCCGTGTCCGGCGTCGCCACCCGCGACTACCTGCACGCCGTCGGCGGCTCGGTCGGCGACACCGTCCAGGTGCCGTTCGCCGGGGTCGTGATCCCCGTCAAGATCACCGGCGCGGTCGACGCCCTGCCGGTGGCCGGCTCCAGCGCCGTCCTGATCGACGTGGCCACCGTCGCCCGCCTGCTCGCCGCCCAGAACCGGGAACTGCCCGGCCGGACCGAGTGGTGGCTGCCCGCCGACGGCCCCGGCGACCACACCCCCGCCGAGGCCGCCGCCGCCCTGCGCGCCGCCCCCGGCGCCCAGGACGTCCGGCTCGACGAGGAGGTCTCCGCCGACCTGCTCGGCGACCCGGTCGGCGCCGCGCCGCAGAGCGCACTCATCGCGATCGCGATCGTCACCGCCGTCCTCGCCGCGATCGGCTTCGCCGCCGCCGTGGCCGGCTCGGCCCGCGAGCGCTCCCGCGACTCCGCGCTGCTGTTCGCCCTCGGCACCCCCCGACGACGGGTGGCCCGCGCCGCCGCCGCCGAACAGGCCGTCCTGGTCGGCCTCGGCAGCGCCGTCGGCCTCGGCCTCGGCGTCCTGCTCGTCCACCTGATCGTCCCGCTCGTCGTGCTGACCCCAGCCGCCCAACGGCCCGTGCCCGAGGCGCAGATCGTGCTGCCGGCCGGCCAGGTGCTGCTGCTCGCGGCCGCGATCGCCGTCGTCCCGTTGCTGTCGGCCTTCCTCACCGGACGCCGCCGTCGAGACGTGGCCGCCCGGCTGCGCCACGTGGAGGAGATGTGACCACCAAGGCCGGCACCACCGTGCCCCGCCCCGAGACCGCCCACCGCCCCGCGCCCTGGGTCCGCACCCGGCTGCGCTCGGCGCCGCTGGCGGCCCTGCTGATGGCCGCGCTGGCCTTCGTCACCGTCTTCCTGGCGGCGGCCTTCCCGCGCGTCGCCGACCGGGGCGCGGACGGCGCGCTGCGCGAGTTCGTCCGCGGTCGCGGCCTCAACGCGACCAGCCTGCACGTCACCCAAGGACGGCTGTTCTCGGCTCCGACCGCCGCGGAGCTCGACGAGGTGCAGCGGAAACTGGTCGGTGAGATCAGCCCGCACCTGCCACTCACCCCCGCCGGCCAGGTCTACGGCACCCGCGTCCCGCGCAGTCAGGGGATGCTGAACAAGGGCTACGTCAGGTTCCACGAGCGTCTTCCGCCGACGCTCAACCTGATGTACCAGCACGGTTTCACCGACCACGCGACCCTGACCGACGGGACCTGGCCGGGCCCCGCGGCCAAGGGCGAGCCGCTGCCGATCGTCCTCAGCGCGAAGGCCGCCGAGACCATCCACATCAAGCTCGGCGACGTCATCGACAGCGGCGAGGAGGTGACCGGGCCGATCCGGGCCAAGGTGGTCGGCTTCTACCGGATCGACGACCCCGACGACCCGTTCTGGTACGGCGTCGTCTGCCCCGCGCGCGCCTGCCTGGAAGGCGCCGGCGGCGAGGTCTTCTGGAAGACCGGCGGGTTCGTGGACGGCGGCAGCCTCTCCGCGCTGCTGGCCTGGGGCAAGGGCGGCGAGAACTTCTGGCGGATGCCTCTCGATCCCGACGCCCTCCGCGCCGACACGATCGGGGACACCCGCGCCACCGTCGGCTCGTACATGACCGGGCCCGGCGCCACCGCGCTCGGCCGCGTCACCGGCCGGCCGGACCTGCGCGTCACCTCCTTCCTGCCCGACGTCTTCGCCCGGGCCACCGCCCGGTACGAGGCCGCCGCGCCGATCGCCGCGATCGGCCCGGCCGGGGTCGCGGGCGTCGCCGCCGTGGTGCTCTGCCTGGCCGCCGCCCTCACCGCCGACCGGCGCACCGCCGAGATCCGGCTGCTCCGGGCCCGCGGCGGCTCGCGCGGCGGCGTACTGCTGCGTCTGCTGGGCGAGGGCGCGATGACCGTGCTGCCCGCCGCCGTGATCGCCACCGCGCTCGCCCTGGCGCTGCTGCCCACCCCCCGGTGGGGCGGCGCCGTGCTCGCCGCCCTGGTCGTGACCCTGCTCGCGGTGCTGGCCTTCCCGGCTCGCGCCTTCGTGCTGCTGTCCCGGCCCCGGGCCGTCGGCGGGTGGCGCCGCGTCGTCGGTGAACTCGCCGTCCTGGCCGTCACCGCGGCGGCCGTGGCCGAGGTCCGGCGCCGCGGCGTCGCGCCCGCCGGCTCCGGCGTGGACCCGCTGCTGGTGACCGCGCCGCTGCTGCTCGCGCTCACCGGCGGGCTCCTGCTGGCCCGGATCCAGCCGGTCGTGGTCGGCTGGCTGGCCGCGCTCGCGGGGCGCGGCCGCGGCCTGGTCGGCTTCCTCGGCCTGGCCCGGGCCGCCCGCGACACCTCCGGCCGCCGCCGGCCCTCCGTGCTGCCGCTGCTCGCCCTGCTGATCGCCGTCACCACGGCCGGTTTCGGGGCCACCGTGCTCGACACCGTGGACAGCGTGCGGCTGCGGGCCGCGCGGATGGCGGTCGGCGGCGACGCCGCGGTCTCCGTCCCGCTCGACTCCACCCTGCCCGAGGCCTTCACCACGGCCGCCGGCGGGCTGCCGGGAGCGCGGGCGGCGACCGGGGTCTGGATCGACACCGAGAACTTCATCATGGGCACCGACAAGGGCTCCACCCAGGCCACCCTCGTCGTCGCCGAGCCGAAGGCGTACGCCGAGATCGCCCGGACCGCCGGGATCGGCGAGTTCGACCCGGCCCTGCTGGCCGGCACCCCCGGCGGCCCCGACACCCCGGTGCCCGCGCTGTTCAGCCGCAACCTCGCCGACCAGCTGTCCGGCGGACCGCACCGGCTGCGCACCCCCAACGGCGGTGAACTGCTCACCACCGTCGCCAAGGTGGTCGACGGCACCCCCGCCCTGCCCGACGGCTTCAAGCCCTTCATGGTCCTGCCGGCCGGCCCGGCCGCCGAGCGGCTCCCGGAACTCAAGCGGGTCAACAACTGGTTCGCCGTCGGTGACGTCGACCCCGGACAGCTCGCCGCCCTGGTGCGGGAGCGGGGGATCACCAGCACGGAGGGCATGGCCAAGCTCGTCCGGGAGGAGGCCCAGGCCAGCAGCCAGGAGCGGCACGGACTGCCCGCCGGATTCTCCGTGCGCACCAGCGGCGAGGTCGCCGCCGACCTCGCCGCCGACCCGCTCCAGCGCTCGGCCGGGCGGTTGTTCTGGTCCGCGGTGCTGGCCGGCGCCGGATTCGCCCTGCTCGCCGTCCTGCTGACGCTGTTCCGGGCCGGGCCCGACCGGGCGGCGCTGCTGGCCCGGCTGCGCACCATGGGCCTGCGGCCCCGACACGGCCTGGCGCTGATCATCGCCGAGACGCTGCCGCAGACCCTCGCGGCGGCCGTCGGCGGCGGACTGACCGCCCTCGCGGCGGTCGGGCTGCTCGGGCCCGCCTTCGACCTGTCCTCGCTGGTCGGCGCCAAGGTCGGCGACGTGCTGACGCCCGTCCTGCTGCCGGTGCTGCTGCCCACCCTCGGGCTGGCGCTGGTGGTCTGCGCCGGGGTCGTACTGGAGACCGCGGTGACCGGCCGCCGCCAGATCGCCACCGAACTGCGGGCGGGGGAGCAGGGATGAGCGCGCGGGCAACGGAGTCGGTCGGGTCGGTGAGGGCAGTCGTGGGAACAGTGACAGCGGAGACAGGAGACGAGCGGTGAAGAGCACCCCCCAGGAGCGGCCGGTCGCCGAGGCCCCCAGCCTCCAGGAGCTCCAGCAGCGGGCCCTGGCCGCCGCCGCGCCCAAGGCGTACGGCGCGGGCGCGGCCATCGTCTGCGACCGGCTGGTCCGGATCTTCAGCGCCGAGGGCATCGAGGTCCAGGCGCTCCAGGGCCTGGAACTGACCATCGACCAGGGCGACCTGGTGGCCCTGGTCGGCGCCTCCGGCAGCGGCAAGTCCACCCTGCTCACCATCCTCGCCGGACTCGACGTGCCCACCGCCGGCACCGCGACCGTGGCCGGGTGCGACCTGCTGGAGATGTCCACCAAGGAACGGCTGCGCTACCGCCGCGAGGTGGTCGGCTTCATCTGGCAGCAGACCGCCCGAAACCTGCTGCCCTTCCTCACCGCGGCCGAGAACATCGCCCTGCCCATGCAGCTGCGCGGGCGTCGCTCCGGGGCCGGAGGATCGAGGCGACAGGCCGCCCGGGTAGGCGAGTTGATGGAGGCCCTGGAGATCGGCGACCTCGCCCGCCGCCGCCCCGGCGAGCTCTCCGGCGGCCAGCAGCAGCGGGTCGCGATCGCGGTCGCGATGGCCAACAACCCGCCCGTGCTGCTCGCCGACGAGCCCACCGGCGAACTGGACTCGGAGACCGCCGGGGTGATCTTCGAGTCCTTCCGGACCGTCAACCGGGAGCTCGGCGCCACCGTCGTCATCGTCACCCACGACCCGATGGTCGCGGGCGAGGTCCGTCGCACGGTGGCCATCCGGGATGGCCGGACCAGCAGCGAGGTGCTGCGCCGCACCGTCACCGACGAGCACGGCGAGGAGTCGGTCAACGAGCGGGAGTACGTGATGCTCGACCGCACCGGGCGGGTGCAGCTGCCGGTCAAGTTCCTGGAGGCGCTCGGGATGGAGCACCGGGTGGCGGTGGACCTCGCCGCCGACCACATCGAGGTCCGACCGGACGACCTCGCGGGGCACTGAGACCGGTTGTCGGAGCCGGCGGGCGGCAGGCCGTGTGCGGGGATGTCAGCCCTCGTCGCCCATCCGCTGGAAGAGTCCGCTGCCCTCGGCGTCCGCCCGGAGGTCGGACGCGCCCTCACCGGCGCGTTCGCCCCGGGCGGCGGAGGTGCAGAGGGCGAAGACGAGCAGGGCACTGGCCGCCACGGCGAGGATGCCGACCGCGGTCAGGACGCGAAGCCAGGTCATGTGGTGCCTCCCTGGGGACGGTGCGGGGAACGTCGCCGGGGATGTATCGGCAGTTCGCTTCGCACGGTCGAGTGTCCAAGGGCGGTTCTTCCCGTGGGCCGCCGCGCGAGAGGTCGCCCGCGCGGGCGCTCGAAGCATCTGAGGGGCGCGTTACGCTCCCTCGCGCGCCCCCGTGGGGGTGGGGGAGACAGCGGCGGCCCGGCCCTCGGCGAGGGTGCGGAGCACCGCCAGGTCCGGCTTCCCGGCCGAGGTCAGCGGAATCCCCGGCAGCAGCAGGATGGTGTCCGGCGCGCACCGCGGCCCGCCGTGCTCCAGCGACCAGCGGTGCAGCTGGTCCACCGTCAGCCGCGACCCGGGCGCGGCCGCCACCGCGGCGTGCACCCGCTCCAGCCGGTCCGGGCCGGTCGTCGCGAACATCACCGCCTCCCGCACCTCGGGGTGGGCGCGCAACGGACCCTCCACGTCCCGGGGGAACACGTTGTGCCCGTCCACGATCGCCATCGGGTCACGCCGCCCGGCCACCGTGAGATAGCCGGCCGCGTCCAGACTGCCCAGGTCGCCGGTGTGCAGCCAGCCGTCCCGCAGGACCCGCGCGGTCAGCTCCGGGTCGCGCCAGTAGCCGGCCATCACGGTCGGGGACCGGACGCAGATCTCCCCGGTCCGGCCCGGCGGCAGCCCGCGGCCGTCCTCGTCCACGATCCGCACCTCGGTGTCGGGGAACGGGCGCCCCGCGGTGGTCAGCAGCCGCGGATCCAGGTGCTCGTCCGGGCTCAGCCGGGACACCGGCCCGCACTCCGTCAGGCTGTACGTCTGGTGCAGCACTCGCCCCAGCCGCCGGGTCGCCTCCGCCAGCCGCTGCGGCGACGGCAGGCAACCGGTGTAGCCGACGCGGCGCAGGCTGCCGGTGTCGGTACGGGGCAGCGCCGGGTGGTCCAGCACCTGGTAGAGCAGGTGCGGCGGCAGGTACGCCCGGGACACCCGGAACCGCTCCACCGCCGCCAGCACCGCCCCGGCGGCGAAGCCGTCCTGCAACACCACGGTGCCGCCCGCCGCCAGCGCCAGGTCCGCGGTCGTGCCGCCGCCGTGGCAGAACGGGGTGCAGAGCAGGAACACCGCGCCGGACGGGAGCTCCGGCCGGGGCGGGCGGGCGAACGGGCGCAGCACCCCCTTCGGCCGTCCGGTCGTCCCTCCGGTGAACCGGACCGCCATGATGTCCTCGGGCCGGTAGCGGGGTGCCAGCGGGGCGGGGGAGTGGGCCGCCGCGAGCTCGGCGAGGTCCGCGCCGAGGGGCGGTGGGCCGAGCACCGTCGAGCCTGGAGTCGTCGAGCCCGGAGCCGTCGGGCCGAGTGCGAAGAGTCCGACCGAGGGCAGCGCCCGGGCGATCCGCCCGGCGGCCGCCGCGCAGCGGGCCGGGTCGAAGACCAGGGCGTCCGTCCGGACGAACGCGGCCGCCGCCACCTGTTCCGCGACGGGACCGTCCGGGTAGGGCAGCGCCACCCGGCAGCCCAGCAGGTTCGCGGCCAGCCGCACCAGCACCGTCTCCGGACGGTTCCCGGCCAGCACGGTCACCCCGTCCCCGCGCCCGAGGCCGGCGGCCGCCAGGGCCCGGGCCGTCCGGTACACGCCGTCCAGGCAGTCCTGCGCGGTCAGGGCGGTTTCCCCGTAGCGGATCGCCACCCGCCCCGGATTCCGCGCCAGCCCGGCCAGCACCAGCCCGGTGTACGTCGGGGCCGCCGACTGCTCCGCCACGTTGTGCCCTTCGCCGGATCGCCTGATGGGCCGTCAGCTTAGGGCCTGGGGTGGAGGAGGGGTCGGGGCGGGTGGTGGGTTGTTCGGGGCCCGGTGGGCGTCCGGGGGTGGGGGCCTGGGGGAGGAGGGTCGGGGCCTCGCGCTGTCAGGGGGAGGAGGAGAGCGAGCGGCAGGGCGGAGCGGGACTTGTTACTGTTCCCGGTCGACACGAACGGGGGACAGGGTGAGCACCACGACGGACGAGGCCGCGGCGCCGGACGGGCGCAGGTCGGAGGAGGCGCCGCGCGGCGTCGTCGACCTGCGGGGCGTGGCCGGACCGGCGTTCACCGTGCGCTACCCGGTCGACGCCGTCGTGGTGGTCTCCGGCCTCCCCGGGGCCGGCAAGAGCACGCTGCTGCGCCGCTGGTCCGCGCCCGACGCGGGGCCGGTTCGGACGGTCGACCCGCGTGCCGTGCACGAGGCCTGCGAGGCCGTCATGCCGGCGAGCCTGCCGTACGCGGTCTACCGGCCGTGGGCCAGGCTGGAGCACTTCCGGCTGCTGCGTTCCTCGGTCCGGCGCGGCGGGCCGCTGCTGGTGCACGACTGCGGCAGCCGCGCCTGGATGCGCCGTTGGCTGGCCCGCGAGGCCGCGCGGCAGGGGCGGGAGCTGCACCTGGTCCTGCTGGACGTCGGCGCCGCCACCGCGCTCGACGGTCAGCGCGCCCGGGGTCGGCACGCCTCGGTCCGCGTCTTCGCCCGGCACCGCCGCGGCCTGGAGCGGCTGCTCGCCGCGTTCACCCGGCACGCCCGGGCGGGTGCGCCGACGCCGGTGCCGGAGGCGGTGTCGGTGCTGCTGCTGGACGCGGTCTCCCGGGCCCGGGCAGCGGCGGTCCGGTTCGGTCCGGGGCGCTGAGAGCCCCGGTCGGTCGGACCGGGCGGGGGTGCGGGTCCTCGCCGGGGACTGGCGGCTGCTTACGGCGTACGCCCCGTTCGACGTGTTCTTCTGCGACGGCGGCGGCAAGCGTGACGACCCCGACCTGGTCGTCGACCTGCTCGCCCCCGGCGGTCTGCTGATCCTGGACGACTTCACCCCCTCGCCGCACTGGCCGCCCCGTTTCGAGGGCGCCGTCGACGAGCTCCGGCTCGGCTACCTGACGCACCCGGCACTGGAGGCCACCGAAATCCTGACCACGCCCGGCAGTTCCGCGACCCTCGCGGTCCGGCGGGGTTGACCGGCCGGGGAGGATGGACGGATGACGACGATCGAGACCTCCCGCCTGGTCCTGCGCCGCTGGCACGAGCACGACGTCGCGCCGATGGCCGCCGTCAACGCCGACCCCGAGGTGATGCGCTGGATCGCCGACGGCCGGGTCCGCACCGAGGCGCAGACCCGGCTCGGCATCGAGGCGATGGAACGCACCTGGGACACCGACGGCATCGGCATGTTCGCGGTGGAGCTGCGGGCGACCGGCGAGCTGGCCGGATTCACCGGTTTCGCCGTCCCGAACTTCCTGCCCGAGGTCCTGCCCGCCATCGAGATCGGCTGGCGCCTGGGCCGTGCCTTCTGGGGCCGGGGGATCGCCACCGAGGCTGCGGCGGCGGCCCTGCGGTTCGGCTTCGAGGAGCACGGCCTGGACAGGGTGGTCAGCATCGCCCAGATCGGCAACGCCGCCTCCGAACGCGTCATGGCCAAGATCGGCCTGCGGCCCGAACGCGAGACCGTCACCCCCGGGACCGGCCGTGCCGTCCGCGTCCACCACCTGACCCGTGCCGAGTACCGGGGCGCAGCGGCGGTTCCGACGCCGCCGGGCGACGCGTGACCGGGGTAACACCACGTCAGGGGGCGGAGCGCTGGGAGAATCCGGGGAGCAGAGTCCGTCACGGAGAGAGGTCACACCCCGCATGCCCAGCAGCGCCGCCGTCGACAGCCCGTGGTTCCGCCGCTTCAACCCGGCGGACGCCGCGCCCGCCCGGATCGTGATCTTCCCGCACGCCGGGGGATCCGCCAGCTACTACCTGGACCACGCCAACGCGCTGGCGCCGTACGCCGACGTGCTGGCCGTGCAGTACCCCGGGCGGCAGAACCGCTTCGCCGAGGCGCCGATCGACTCGGTGCCGGGGCTCGCCGAGCAGGTGTACCGGGAGCTGCGCGGCTGGGCGGACCGCCCGATGACCTTCTTCGGGCACAGCATGGGCGCGGCCGTCGCCTTCGAGACGGCCCGGTGCTTCGCCCGCGACGGCCTGGCGGGGCCGGAGCGGCTGTTCGTCTCGGCCGGCCGAGCGCCCTCGCTGCCCCGGGACACCTCCGTGCACCGGCTGTCCGACGACGCCCTGCTCGCCGAGATCGTCCGGCTCGGCGGCACCGACGAGCGGATCCTCACCATCCCGGCGCTGAAGGAGCTGGTGCTGCCGTCGCTGCGGGCCGACTACACCGCGATCGAGACGTACCGCTGCGCGCCGGACGCGACCGTGTCGCAGCCCATCACCGCCCTGGCGGGGGAGGGCGACGCGAACGCGACGGTCGAGCAGGTCGCGCAGTGGGAGCGGCACACCACCGGCGGGTTCGAGCTGCGGGTCTTCCCGGGCGGGCACTTCTACGTGGCCGACCAGGTCGAGGGCGTGGTGAAGGAGCTGACCGCGCACCTGCGGGGCTGAGTGCGGCGGCGGCGCCGGTGCGCTCCGCCGACTGCTCGGCTACTGTGCCTGGTTGACGTTCAGTCGACGTTCACTCGGCTCCACCGGGAGGCTGCTCATGCGTCGGATCGCCGTGGTCGGGGCGGGCCAGGCCGGCCTGCAACTCGCGCTGGGGCTGACGGCCGGCGGGTACCGGGTGACGCTGGTCGCGGAGCGCACCCCGGAGCAGCTGCGCGGCGGGCGGGTGCTGTCGACGCAGGCGATGTTCGGCCCGGCGCTGCGGATCGAGGCGGCGGCCGGGTTGGACCTGTGGGCGGACGAGGCGCCGGCGGTGTCCGCGGTGCGGGCGGTGCTCACCCCGAGCCCCGGGATCCGGGCGCTGGAATTCACCATGACGCTCGACGAGCCCGCCCAGTCGGTCGACCAGCGGCTCAAGCTGGCGCGCTGGCTGGAGCTGCTGGCGGAGCGCGGCGGCCGGATCGAGTACCGGACGCTGGACCGGGTCGGCCTGCACGAGCTGGCCCGGCGGCACGAGCTGACGGTCGTCGCGGCCGGGCGCGGCGGGCTGTCCGGGGTGTTCGAACGGGACGCCGCCCGTTCGTCCTTCGACCGGCCGCAGCGCACCCTGTCCTGCCTCTACGTGCACGGCGTCGGATCGCCCGACCCGGCCACCGAGCCGCGGGCGCGGATGCACGCGCTGCCCGGCCTCGGCGAGCTCTACCTCCAGCCGGCCCTGACCGCTTCCGGCCCGTGCGCGATCCTGCTGTGGGAGGCGCTGCCCGGCGGGCCGCTCGACGTGTTCGGCGACGCCCCGCCGCCCGACGTCCAACTGGCCCGGATCCGCGCCCTGTTGCTGGAGTACCTGCCGTGGGAGGCGGAGCTGTGGGCGGCGGCCGAGCCGACCGACGCCGGGGCCGGTCTCTCCGGCGCGGTGACCCCGACGGTCCGTCGGCCGGTGGCGGAGCTGGGCGCTGGCGTGGACGCCGTACACGTGCTCGGCCTCGGTGACGCGGTGGTGGTGAACGACCCGATCGCCGGCCAGGGCGCGAACAGCGCGGCGCGGGCGGCGGAGGCGTACCGGCGGGCGATCGTCGAGCACGGCGAGGCCCCGTTCACGGCGGACTGGATGCACCGCACCGCCGAACGGTTCTGGCAGCAACACGCCCGGCACACCGTGGAGTTCACCACGGCGATGCTCACCGTTCCGGAGCACGTGCAGGGGGTGTTCGCGGCTGCCGCCGAGCACGGGGCGGTGGCCCGTCGGCTCGCCAACACCTATGCGGAGCCGAGCGACCACGCCGCCTGGCTGGCCTCGCCGGAGCTGACGGCCGCGTACCTGGCCTCGCTCGGCTGACGGCTCCCGCCAGCCTTTCGGCTCGGGCGGTAGCGGTCCGTAGTCGTCCGTGCCGTCGTACCCGTGCCGTCGGATCCGTCCGTGACCCGGCAGCCGCGCCTGCCACGGCGGGGCGCCGCTTGCCTTCGGCGGCCGCCCGGGCTGAGGCTGGAGGGGGACGGCAACGGGTGCGGGAGGCGTCGCGCGTGGACGGGCGGAATCCCCCCGAGCAGGCCCGCAGCGGTCACCGGACCGTGCCGCACACGGCGGACCTGCGGGTGGAGGCGTGGTCGCCGACGGCCGAGGGCTGCATCGGCGAGCTGGTGAGCGCCCTGGTCGGGAGCTTCGCCGACCTCTCCGGCGCGCCGATCCTCGGCGAGCGCGCCTGCACCGTCGAGGCGGTGAGCGATCCGGACCTGCTCGTGGGCGTCCTGGAGGAGGTCGTCTACCGGATGGACGCCGACGGCGAGCTCCCGGTCGCCCTGACGCTGGAGCCGATCCGGGGTCTGGACGGTGCGCGCAGCCTTCGGGTGCGGTTCCGGATGGCCGACGCGGCCGGCGCCGTCCAGATCGGTGCGGTGCCGAAGGCCGTCTCCCGGCACGACCTGAGGCTGAGCGCCGGCCCCGAGGGCTGGACCTGCGGGGTGACCGTGGACGTCTGACCGGTTGTCGAGGTACCGGCCGTGGAGGTACCGGTCGTGGTGGTGCCGGCCGTGGCGCTGCCGGCCGTGGAGTGTCGGCCGTGGAGGTGGGTGAGCGAGGTGGAGATCGTACTGGAGGAGGCGGGCCGCTGCCGCTGGCGGATCGAGCCGCGCCCGCCGATGCGCGTGCCGGGCGTGGTCTTCGCGACCGCCGGTCTGCTGCCGCAGGCCGCCGGGGACCGCGCGCTGGAGCAGGTGGCGAACGTCGCGACCCTGCCCGGGATCGTCCGCGCCTCCTTCGCGATGCCCGACGTGCACTGGGGCTACGGCTTCCCGATCGGCGGGGTGGCGGCGACCGACGTCGAGCAGGGCGGCGTGGTCTCGCCCGGCGGGGTCGGCTTCGACATCTCCTGCGGGGTCCGGCTGCTGGCGGCCGGTGTCGCCCGCGAGGAACTCGACCACGAGCGGATCGTCCGGCTGATGGACCTGCTGGACCACGGCGTCCCGCGCGGCCTCGGGCGCGGCGGCCTCTGGCGGCTGGACGGGCCCGGCGAACTGGACGAGCTGCTGCTCGGCGGAGCCCGCTACGCGGTCGAGCACGGCCACGGCGTGCCCCGCGACCTGGAGCGCTGCGAGGACCGGGGGGTGCTGGACGGCGCGGCCCCGGGCGAGGTGAGCACCCGGGCCGTCGAACGCGGCCTCCAGCAGGTCGGCAGCCTCGGCTCGGCCAACCACTTCCTGGAGGTCCAGGCCGTCGACCAGGTGCCGGACCCGGAGACGGCGGCGGCCTTCGGACTGCACCCCGGCCAGGTGTGCGTCATGATCCACTGCGGTTCGCGCGGCCTCGGCCACCAGATCTGCACCGACCACGTCCACGCCATGGACCGCGAGCTGCACCGCCACCGGATCGAACTCCCCGACCCGCAGCTTGCCTGCACCCCGGTCGACTCGCCGCGCGGCCGCGCCTACCTGGGCGCCATGGTCGCCGCGGCCAACTACGGGCGGGCCAACCGGCAGCTGCTCTCCGAGGCGGCCCGGCGCGCGTTCGCCACCGCGCTCGGGGTGGGCCTGGAGCTGGTGTACGACGTCTCGCACAACCTCGCCAAGCTGGAGACCCACGAGGTCGACGGCACGCGGCGGAAGCTCTGCGTGCACCGCAAGGGCGCCACCCGCGCCCTGCCGCCCGGCGATCCGGAGCTGCCCGCCGACCTGGTCCGGGCCGGCCAGCCGGTGCTGGTGCCGGGGACGATGGGCACCGCCTCGTACGTGATGGTCGGGCTGCCCGACAACGAGGCGTTCCGCTCCGCCTGCCACGGCGCCGGGCGGGTGTGGAGCCGGCACCAGGCACTGCGGACGGTACGCGGCGAGCGGCTGAAGAGTGACCTGGAGACGCAGGGGATCGCGGTCCGGCCCGCCTCGTGGCGGGCCCTGGCGGAGGAGACACCGCAGGCGTACAAGGACGTGGACGCGGTCGCCGCCGCCACCGAGGCGGCCGGGCTGGCCCGGCAGGTCGCCCGCCTGGTGCCGCTGGGCGTGGTCAAGGGCTGACCCGGTCCGTCGCTCGCCCGGTGCCCCGATCCGTCGACCCCGCGGTGCCTCGATCGGTCGCTCGCCCGATCCGCCGATCCCCGGATTCCGGTCGTGTCTCTCGACAGGGCCGCCCCCGGCCGCTTTGATGGCCGACGCAGCCGTCACAGGAGGTGGTGCGCCATGCCAGGGGACGAGTCCGGGAGCGGGGCGGGACCGGGCACCGGGAGGACCCCGGTGATCGAACTGCGGTCGCTCACCAAGCGTTACGGCGCCACCGTCGGCATCGACCGGCTCGACGTCACCGTCACCGCCGGCGAGGTGTTCGGCCTGCTCGGCCCGAACGGCGCCGGCAAGACCACCACCCTGCGCTGCCTGGTCGGGCTGCTCGGCCCCACCGACGGGCAGGTGCGGGTGCTCGGCCTGGACCCGGTGGCCGACCACCGCCGGCTCGCCCCCTCGCTCGGCTACCTGCCCGGCGAACTGCGCCTCTACCCCGAGCTCACCGGCAAGCAGACCCTCGACCTGCTCGCCGCCCTCCAGGGCGCCCCGGTGCCGCGCCAGGGAGAGCTCTGCGCGCGGCTCAAGCTCTCCCGCGCCGACCTCGGCCGGGCGGTCGGCGAGTACTCGCGCGGGATGAAGCAGAAGCTCGGGCTGGTCCAGGCGCTCCAGCACCGGCCCGAGGTCGTGGTGCTGGACGAACCGACCGAGGGGCTGGACCCGCTCGTCCAGGAGACCTTCTTCGAACTGCTCACCGAGGAGACCGGAGCCGGGCGCACCGTCCTGCTCTCCAGCCACGTGCTGCCCGAGGTGCAGCGGGCCTGCGGGCGGGTGGCGATCGTGCGGCGAGGGCGGCTGGTCACCGTCCGCTCGGTCGCGGAGCTGCGCCAGGCCCGGGCCCGGCGGGTCCGGCTGGTGTTCGCTGACGGGCAGGGTGCCCGGCCGCTGGGCGCCGCCGAGCGGTGGTCGCCGCGCTGGGACGGGGAGCGGGTCGAGCTGCTGGTGCCGCCGGACGAGGTGGTCGCGGCCGTCCGTACGCTGCTCGCCGAGCTGCCGGTGGCCGATCTCACCGTCGAGGAGGCGGGTTTGGACGAGGCGTTCCTGGACCTGTACCGCTCGGACCTCGACGGCCCGCCTGCCGTTGACGGTGCCGACGGTGCCGACGGTGCCGACGGGGTTGACGGCGTCGACGGCGCGGTCGGGGCGGAGGGCCGGTCATGAGCCTTGGGACCGTCAGCCGCCGCCTCCCGCTGGTCTGGCTCGCCCTGCACCGGCGCCGCCGGATGCTGCTCTCGCTGCTGCTGGGCGTGGTGGTCTTCGAGACGCTGATCGTGGTGATCGCCGGGACCGTCCCGCCCACCGACCTGTTCGGCGGCGCCCGGCGCAACCCGCCCGGCGCCTTCAAGGCCTTCAGCGGCTCCAACGGCGACGTCTCCATCGCCAGTTACCCCGGCCTGCTGGGCGCCGGACTCACCCACCCGTTCTGGATCGCGCTCCAGCTCACCGTGATCGGCTCGCTCGGGGCCGCCGCCGTCGCGGCCGACGTCGAGTCCGGCACCATCGAGCTGCTGATGACCCGCCCGGTCTCCCGACGCCGGCTGCTCGCCGAACGGGCCGGCGCGCTGATCGCCGCGTCCACGCTGCTCAACGCGGCCGCCACGCTGACCGTCGCGCTCGGCGTGGCCTTCTCCCCGAAGCTGCGCGACGCCGTCCCGGTGGGCGGGGTGTTCGCGGCCGGACTGCTCGGTTGCGCCTTCGCGTTCTGCCTCACCGGGCCGGTGCTCGCGGTGTCGGCGCTCAGTCGGCGGCGGGCGCACGTGGTCGGCGCCGCCGTGGTCTTCGGCGCGGTCGGCTTCGCGCTCAACTTCGTCGCCCTGGCGTGGTCACCGGCGGCGCCACTGCGCTACCTCAGCCCGTTCCACTACTACACGCCGGGCGACGCGCTGGCCCACGGGGGCGTCCCGTGGGCGGCGTTGGGCGTGCTGCTCGGGGTCGGGGCGCTCGGGCTGCTGGCCGCCTTCCGGCTGCTGGAACGGCGTGACCTGGCGATCTGAGGCCGGGAGGGCGGGCCTGGTCGGGGCGGGCCCGGTCGTGCCGTCAGCAGGCCCGCGCGGCGGCGAGCAGGCGTTCGCGGACCAGCGCGACGTGCGGGTTGGCGGAGCCGGCCGGGCGGCGGACCAGGTAGGCGGTGTTGATCGGCGGGTCCGCCGGCTCGTGCAGCAACCGCAGGGCGCCGGAGGCGAGTTCGGCCCGGCAGAGGTAGCCGGGCAGCACACTCCACCCGGCGCCCGCGGTGACCGCCGTCAGGACCGCCCGCAGGTCGGGGACGGTCACCGCCGCCCGGGCGTGCAGCCCGCGGTCGAAGACGTGCCGCCAGTACCGGCGGGCGATCGGCAGGTCCTCGGCGTAGCTGAGCAGCGGGACCTCCGCCAGCGCGGCCGGCAGCTCCCGGCCGGCCAGCCGCTCGGCCCACACCGGGGCGGCGACCAGGACGAACTCCTCGTCGGCGAGCGGTTCGGCGGTGAGGGTACGGCCGCGCGGGCGCCGGGTCGCCACGACCAGGTCGTGCCGGCCGGCACGGAGCTCCTCCAGCAGCGGATCGGTCAGCCCGGTGGACACCCGCAGCCGGACCCCTTCGGACACCAGCGGTGCCAGCGCACCGAGCAGGACGGTCCCCAGGAACTCCGCCGGCCCGGCCAGGTGCACCGGCTCCGGGGCCGCTCCGGTCCGGCCGTCGGCGACGCCCGCCAGCTCGTCGAGCGGGGCCGACAGCCGGGCGGCGAGGTCGTCCGCGAAGGGCACCGGGGTCACCCCGCGGGCCCGGCGTTCGAACAGCTCCCGGCCCAGCCGCTGCTCCAGCGCCCGCATCTGCGCGGTGACCGTCGACTGGGACAGGCCCAGCTGGTGCGCCGCCGCGGTGAAGGAACCCGAGCGGTGCACGGTCAGGAAGGTGCGCAGCTGGTTGACTCGGACTGTCCGCCGTCGGCCGCCGCCTGGGCCCGCAGCAGGCACACCTGGGTCCGGCCGGCCACCGGGCCGGGGTCGCCGCCGGGC
>NZ_JBEOSA010000095.1:0-27051 GCF_040302625.1 Kitasatospora sp. NPDC097643
GCCCGGGAGATGCCCATCTCGGCGGCTACGTGCGCCACTGGGCGGCCTGCGCGGACGCGTTCGATCAGGAGCCGCCTGCCGTGCACGGTCAGCCGAGCGTTACGGTGGGACACGAAGACCTCCGTGTGTGGTGTGGAGCCTAGACACCTCCACCACACCGGAGGTCTTTGCCATGATCAAGCCCAACCACCGTCAACAACGCTCATGGTCAATACAACTAGCCGGCGCAGGCCTTGGTGACGTCGCCGGCCGCGGAGGCGACCGCGCCGACGTCGGGTGCGTTGCCCTTGGCGACGGCGTCCTGGGCGTTGCTCACGGCCTTGGAGAGCTTGTCGGTCGCTGCGTCGAGCTTGCCCCCGCTGTGGTCGTCGTGGATCTTCTTGACGTCGTCCGCGATCTTCTTCAGGGCGTCGACGGTCTTCTGGCGGCGGCTGTCGTCCACGATCTGGCCGACGTTGACGGCCGAGTCCGTGAGGTCCTGGACGTCGCCGGTGAGACTGATGGCCCGCTTCCCGCAGTCGAGCGCCTGGTCGGCCTCCTTGCACGCGGTGAACAGCGGGGCGGCCACGAGCAGTGCGAGCGTGGCGGCGGCCAGACGGTACGGCTTCCTTGTCATGTCAGTTTCCCTCCCGACCGGAGCAACGCCCGACCGCCCCACGGTGGTTCCGGCCCGCCGGGTGAACCGTCGGTGAATCCTGCGCGGGGAACCGGTCAGCCGGCCGCGGTGGGGCCGAGTTGCCGGTGGCAGCGTTCCCAGGCCGCCTCGGGCAGCAAGTCCCGGGTGCGGGCGAAGAGTTCGTACAGCGTCGCGCCGTACCGGGCGGCCAGCTCGGTGTTGTGCGCCAGGACGTCGAGCTCGTTGGCGGCGGTGAGGGCCAGGAAGGCGCGCAGGTCCTCCTCCGGCGGGGTGTGGTCGGTGCCGGTGAACCGGTCGTGGAACGACGGCACCCCGTCGCGGCCGAGCCGCGGGTAGACGGCGGCCCGGCCGCAGCTCGCGTACAGGTAGACCAGCGCCTCGGCGCGGTCGCCGACCACCGCGGCCAGGACGTCCCGCTCGTCCAGCCCCAGCAGGGCGCCGTCGAACCCGTCCGTCCCGTACGCGGCGTGGCAGAGCCCGGCGGCCTGCACGGCGGAGTCGGTGCCCCACTCCGCCAGCAGGCCGGCGACCCGGGTCAGGTGCTCCAGCAGGGTGCCGCCCGGGTGCGGGATCCGGTCGGCCTCGAGCTCGCGCAGGAAGTCCTCGATGTGGCTCCACGCGGGAGCGTTCTGGTGGCTGGCTGACGTCACGTCACGAGTTGTACCCGTGACGCGAACGCTCCCGCAACCACCGGGGAACGCTCCCGCAACCACTACCGGTTGACCTCCCCGGACAGTTCGTGCACCAGCCGGGCGACGACCGGGGTGTCGACCCCGTGCGCACCGGCGGCCCGCAGCACGGCGCCGCCGATGGCGTCCAGCTCGATCGGACGACCGGCCTCCGCGTCACGCTGCATCGAGGACTTCATCCCTGCGGGTGCACGGTCGAAGAAGGAGAGCACGCCCTCCGCGCCCGCCGGGGCACCGGCCGCCCGGGACACGGCGGTGATCTCGTCCAGGACGGCCAGCAGCTCCGGCCGGTGCTCGGTGCGCACGGTGCCGGCGTCGGTCCGGTAGCGGGTCGTGAGCAGGGCGAACGGCGCGAGGAAGGAGAGCTTGGACCAGAGCATCGCCGTCTCGTCCTCGCGCAGCGTGACGTCCAGGCCGGCGTGCCGCAGCCGGGCGGCCAGCTCCTCGACGGGGGCCGCGAGTTCGAGCGCGGCGAACGGGCTGGAGTGCTCGATCCGCCCCGGCGCCGTCCGGGTGGCCTCCACCCGGATCGTCCCGGCCACGATCCGCCCGGCCGGGTAGCGCTCGCGCAGCACCGCCATGTGGTCGAGGCCGTTGAGCAGCGGGATCACGGTCGCGCCGGCGACGGCCTGCGCGGGCATCCGGTCGAGCGCGGCGGCCAGTGCCGTCCCCTTGACGGTCACCAGGGCGAGGTCCACCGGCTCGCGCAGCTCGGTGGCGGCCTCGACCTGGGCGGTGAACTCCCCGTAGGGCGCGCTGCGCACGTGCAGCCCGTCCCGGGTGAGGGCCGCGGCGGTCTCCTCGCGGGCCAGGAAGATCACCCGGTGCCCGTCGCGCGCGAGCAGGCCGCCGATCAGGCCGCCGACGCCGCCCGGTCCGAGGACCGCGACGGTGAGGGGGGTGGTGGGGCTTGAGGTGGTGGAGACAGGGTTGGTGGAAGTGGTAGCCGTCATGTCGACTCCTGGGTGGTGGTGTGCGCCGGCGAGGTGGCCGGTCGAATGCGGGATCACGGCGCCGCTGCGGGGCGGCCGTGGTCGGGGGCGGTCAGCGAGGCGTGGGCGAAGGTGAACGGCGGCTCGTGGCGGGGCTTGCGGGCGTCGGGCGGGGCCCAGCGGGTCGCGGTGCCGCGGCTGAGGTGGAGCTCGCCGAATCGGAGGTTGCCGTGGCTCGGATCGGGGACGGGCAGGCCCTCGGCACGCAGCGCGGCGACGAGCTCGTGGGCGGGCCAGCCGAAGACGTCGATGCCGTGGAAGCCGACCGGGCAGAAGATCTGATCGTCCGTCCGGTTCGTCCAGTCCGTCCGGTGGTTCCAGTCCGTCCGGTGGTTCCAGTCCGTCCGGTGGGTCCGGTCCGTCCGGTCGGTGGGGAGCCGGGTGAGGTGGACGGCGGCGAAGGCGCCGTCGGTGTCGGCGGTCAGGGTGACGCCCAGCCCCGGGAGGGTGAAGTGCAGCGCCCACGGCGAGCCGCAGACGAAGGTGTCCTGCACCCCGCCGGGGCCGCCGGGCGGGGCCAGCAGCTGACGGACCGTCGCCTCGGCGAGCCCGAAGCGCAGTTCGGGCAGCGGGGCGGGCAGCCGGACGCCGTGCCCGGGGAGCAGATCGATCGTCACCTGATCATGATGGCCGGTCGGGTGGGCCCGGCTGACGCCGGGGTCGGGTCAGGCTCAACTCCCGCGCGTGCCACAGCGCCGCGCGCAGCACCGCCCGCAGCGCGTCGTCCCCGTCGGCCGCCCCGGACCGGCCGGGGAAGGGGGCCAGGGAGTACCACTCGCCGTCGGTCAGCGGCGGCACCGGCTCGCCCGGTGCGACGTCCGCCGGCGGGCCCGGCAGCCGGACCAGCAGCACGGAGGTCCCCAGCGCCACCGCCGCGGCGACCCCGGCGTGGGCGGCCACCGGCACCCCGTAGACCGAGGTGAGCGGCCGGCCGGGGAGCAGCCCGGCGAACCGCTCGTAGAGGTCCGGGTGGGTGTGCAGGCACCAGTCCCCGAGCGCGAACTCCTCGCCGGGCCGGGCCCGCGCGGCCTGCGCACGCAGGTGGTCGAGCAGGGCGCGGTTCTCGGGCAGCTCGGGCAGGACCGGTTCACGCATGGGCACCAAGCTAGCGCCGGCGGCCCGGGCGGGGGTGCGGATTTCCGAACCCCCGATCCGGGTGCCCGCCCGATCGATCGGCGCGCCCCCGCCGCCCAGGATGGAACGCATGGACGGGATGACGACAGGAACCACCGCGAGCACCGTGACGGCGGAGGGGCTGCACCGGGAGTACGGGCGCGGCCAGGCCGCCGTACGGGCGCTGCGCGGGGTGTCGGTGGCGTTCGCGCCGGGCACCTTCACCGCCGTGATGGGCCCCTCGGGCTCGGGCAAGACGACGCTGCTGCACTGCCTCGCCGGCATGGACCGACCCACCCGCGGCACGGTGCGGTGGGGCGCGACCGAGGTGTCCGGGCTGCCCGAGCGACGGCTGGCGGCGCTTCGGCGCACCCGGGTCGGGTTCGTGTTCCAGGCGTTCAACCTGATGCCCGCGATGACCGTCGCCCAGAACGTCGAACTGCCCGGCCGACTGGCCGGAACGCCGCCGGAGCGTGCCCGGGTGCTGGACGCGCTGGCCCGGGTCGGGCTGGCCGGTCGCGAGCGGCACCGGCCCGCCCAGCTCTCCGGCGGCCAGCAACAGCGGGTGGCGGTCGCCCGGGCACTGGTCGCCCGGCCGCCGGTGCTGTTCGCGGACGAGCCGACCGGCGCGCTCGACCGGGCGACCGGGCACGACATCCTCGACCTGCTGCCACGTGCTTCTCCACCGCCCGTTCCGACACCACCAGCCGGGCGGCGATCGAACGGTTGGAGTGGCCCTGGGCCATCAGCTCCAGCACCTCGCGCTCGCGCGGCGTCAGCGCGTCGAGCCGGCCGCGCCGCCCGCCGCGCAGCAGGCCGTTGACGATCTCCGGGTCGAGCGCGGTGCCGCCGGCCGCCACCCGGTGCAGGGCGTCGACGAACTCCGAGGTGCGGGCGACGCGTTCCTTGAGCAGGTGACCGACGCCGGCCGCGCCGCCGGCGAGCAGCCGTTCGGCCCAGGCGGGTTCGGCGTGCTGGGAGAACACCAGGATGCCGACCCCGGGCCAGTCGGCGCGGATCCGGACGGCGGCGCGGATGCCCTCGTCGGTGTGGGTGGGGGGCATCCGGATGTCCACCACGGCGACGTCGGGCCGGTGTTCGGCGACGGCGGCGACCAGCTCGGGGGCCGTCCCGGCGGTGGCGAGCACCGCGCAGCCCCGGGCGGCGAGGAGTTCGACCATGCCGTCCCGGAGGATCACCGAGTCCTCGGCGAGGACGACGCGCAGGGGTGTGTTGATCACGGGGTCATTGTCGGGGGACGGGACCCCGGGCCGGGACTCCGGGCCGGGCCCGCCGTTGGTGTCCGGCAGCGGATCGCGCCGCCGGGGCCGTTCGCGGGCTGTGGTCCTCGTCCTGGGGTGCGGTGGGCGCCCGTGTGGGCTCCGGTACGGCCGAGGGGGTGTGCGGCCGTGGCCCGGGGCGGGGAAGGATGACGATCAGTCAGTATGCGTGCTTACCAGGCAGGTTGCGCCATGCATGGACGCCCGGGGCGACCTCGGCGACCTCGGTCGGGAAGGCCTCGCGGACGAGCTTGAGCAGGGCCCGCTGGGTGGCGATCCAGTCGGGGGCAGGGGCCAGCACCACGCGGACGGTGACGCCGGAGTTCTCGGCGTCGGAGACCGTGGCCCAGAGCCCGCCCGGGCGTCCGGGCTCGATCCGCAGCTCGGGGCCGTGCTCCTCGTCCAGCCAGCGGACCGCCTCGCGGCGGGCGAGGCGTTCCAGCGCGGCCTCCCATTGGTCGAGCTGACGTGGCGTCACCAGGGTGACGAAGTGTCCGCGTACCGAGTCGGCGATGACGGTGATCTCGCAGTCGAGCCAGTCGTGGCCGAGCAGGGAGCCCGGCGCGTGCCGGCCCAGGACCTTGACCTGGAGGCTCCGGCCGCCGTTGCGGCCCTCGCAACCGGGGCCGTCATCGGTGCCCGGACGGTCCGCGAGTCTGATCAACTCGTGCTTCTGCACACCGACTTCACTCATGGTGAACTCCCCGTGACGGTGGATCCAAGGGGGTCATCCTCGCGCAGGTGTTCGCCCGGTGCCAGGGAGTGTCCGACAAATTCCGGTCGGATCGGCAGATGGCCCGCCCGACCTGGTGGGTGGGGCGAGCCGGGCTTGGCTGCGGGGCCGGCCGGGAGAGGCGGCGGCAGGGGTCTGCGGCGGTTCGGCGGCGGCTCTGCGGGGTTTCCGAGGCGGCCGGGCCGACCGGCGGGTTCAGCGGTGGTCGGGGTGGCCGGTGAGGACGGTGGTGAAGATCGGTTCGCCGTTCTGGTGGCCGGTGACGGTGGTGGTGAGTGCGTCCGGGTGGTCGCCGGGCGTGTGGCGCGCGGTGATGGTGGTGGGGGCGTCGTGCTCCGCGTAGCGGTGGTAGGTGGTGGCCGCGGAGGTCGGGGTGACGGTGACCGGGGTGGTCAGGGCGTTGGTCGCCTGGCGGGCGGCCTCCAGCAGGACCATGCCGGGGATGTGGTCGTTGGCGTGGTCGAAGAGGATCGGGTGCCAGGTGTCGGGGGTGAGGATCCAGGTGCCGGGTTCGCCGGTCGCGGTGAGCACGACGTCTCCGGGGCGGATCCGGCCGACCCGGCCGGGGGGAAGCGGCCGGCCGACGGCGGCGGGCGCGGGCGCCGGGTCGGCGCTGCGGCGTGCCCCGCGCAGCCGCCGGTAGCTGCTGTCCGGCACGGTGGTGAACCGGGCGTGTCCGGTGGCGGCGAGGTGGGGGCCGCGGCGGACGATCGCGGTGAAGGTGAAATCGACGGTGGCGCCGGTGCGGCGGGGCCGAGGGACGAGGCTCGCCTCGATGGTGAGGTCGGTGGGCGTCGCACCGATGACGAACTGGCGGGAGCGGGTGGTGTAGTCGAGGTTCCACATCAGGAACTTGTGGTCGAGCGGGACACCGAACCGGGTGTGGGCGAGGTAGAGCCCGGCCTGCCGGATGGTTTCGGCGGCCTGCATCGGGTCGTGCCGGGTGCCGTCCGGGGTGCTGAAGAAGGTGTGCGCACGCGGCCATTGGGCGGTGACGGTGAAGGTGGTCTCGTTCACCTGCTCACTGCCGGTGAGGAACACCTCGGCGTGGCAGGCCCGGTGGACGTATTCCTTCGCAACGGTGGTGGTCAAACGGGGCGTCGCCGCGGGGGGCGCCGCGGCCGGGTGCGGGCCGGCGGCGCGGGCGGGCGCGAGGGTGCGTGCGGGCGCGAAAGCACGGGAGGGGGCAAGGGCGCGGTAGGCAAGCAGGGTCATGGGAGCGCTCCGAAAGGCCGTGATGGGCGGGTGGGCTGCTCAGGGCTCGTAAGATACGTACCTTCCGGTTTGGTTTTCAAGGAGCTCGAACGAAGGTTCGTTGGCGCCCGAGCGGGGCCGCCTGATCGCTCCTGGTGCGGACCAACGGCCTCAGGGGCGGTCGCCCGGGCCGGTCTACCCGGCGCGACCTGCCGTGATGTCGCGGTCGGCGAGGTGTCAGGAGCGCCGTCGCGAGGGCGTGGTCCGGGTGCGGTAGTGCAAAAAGTGAGGAAGGGGGTTCCGCTCGCGTCGTCCCGGGTAAGTGTCCGGCTCGACGGCAGTTCTCATACCGTTCGCGCGGTTTTTCGGCGCTCGAAGGCGGCTGCATGCGGCCTCGCGAGGTGGGGTCGTCCGTACCCCGATGGGTAAGATACGGGGTGTTTGGTTTTGTTTGCCGGGGCATTTCGGGCGGAGTGGTGGCGGTGGGGCGACAGGAGCGGGCGGTCCGAACGCGTCGGCTGATCCTGGAGGCGGCGGCGACCGTCTTCGACGAGTACGGGTACGAGGGCGCGACGATCGGTGAGGTGGTCGCCCGCGCCGGGGTGACCCGGGGGGCGGTGTACTTCCACTTCGCCTCGAAGCGGGAGCTCGCCCAGGGGGTGCTGGAGGAGCAGTTCGGCGAGCAGGGGATCCCCGAACGGCACTGCAAGCTCCAGGAGTTCGTCGACATGGGGATGCTGGTCGCCCATCTCATGCCGCACGACCCGCTGTTGAGCGCCGGCGCCCGGCTCTCCCTCGGCCAGGACCTCTTCGGTGACCTCGACGGCGGTGCGGCCCCCGGGTGGATCGGCCGGGTGGAGGCCGTGCTGGTGGCGGCCGGCGAGCGGGGCGAGCTGCTGCCGCACGTGGTGCCGGCCGAGACGGCGTGGCTGGTGACCGGAGCCTGGACGGGGGTGCAGATCCAGTCCCACAAGTTCACCGGCCGGGCGGATCTGGAGCGCCGGGTGGCCGCGCTCTACCAGCATCTGATGCCGAGCATCGCTGTCCCCGGCGTGCTGGCGGTGCTGGACCTGGGGGTGGACCGCGGGGCGCGGGTGGCGGCGGAGATGGCGCAGGCGCGCGAGGTCTGAGGTAGGCGGCGGGGCCTTCCGGGGCGCAGCGCAGGCAGATCCTTCTGGCAGATCCTCCGTTCAAAAACAAACGGCTCGGTCGGTTTTGTATTGACAAACCGTCTGTCCTGTTTTTGGATAGGTCCGGGTGCTCAGCCGTTCGGTGGCCGGGCGCCCGATCGGCCGGTGGCCGTCGGGGTCGCCGATCCGTTCGGATGGGGGTGGTCATCATGGAGATCCGGGTACTGGGAGCCTTAGGCGTCCAGGTGTGCGGGGTGTCGGTGGTGCCGTCGGCGCCGAAACCCCGCCAGGTGCTCGCCCTGCTCGCGCTGCGTGCCGATCAGGTCGTCCCGGCGGGGGTGTTGGCGGAGGAGTTGTGGTCGGGGCGGCCGCCGCGCAGTGCGCGGACCACGGTGCAGACGTACGTGCTCCAGCTGCGTGATCTGATCGACCGGGCGCTGGCCGAGGTGGGGGTGGCGGCCGGGGTGTCCTGCGCCAAGGACGTGCTGGTGACCTCGCCCGGTGGCTACATGCTGAACAGTGGTGGCGGGCTGGCGGATCTGCGGGAGTTCGAGCGTCTGGCGGGCATGGGCTACCGGGCGATGGACGGTGAGGACTACCCGCTGGCGGCGCGTCAGCTCGGTGAGGCGCTCGCGTTGTGGCGCGGGCCGGCCTTCGCGGACGTGCCGGTCGGTGGTCAGCTCGCGGTGGAGGCGAAGCGGCTGGAGGAGACCCGGCTGTGTGCGCTGGACCAGCGGATCGAGGCGGACCTGCGGCTCGGCCGGCACCGGGTCCTGCTGGCGGAGTTGACCGTGCTGGTGGACCGGTACCGCACGCACGAGAGTCTGCACGGGCAGTACATGATCGCCCTGCACCGGTCCGGGCGGCGGGGTGAGGCGCTGGAGGCGTACCAGCGGTTGCGGTCCACGCTGGTACGGGAGTTGGGCATGGAGCCGTCCGCCGGGCTGCGGCGGCTGCAACGCTCCATCCTGCTCGCCGGCCCCGAACGCGCCGAGCCGGACCGGGTCGGGGCCGCGTCCGACCTGGCTCCGGCCTCCGGTCCGGCCCGCACCCGGCTCACCCGGGTGGGCTGAGCGGGGTCGGCTGGGCGGGTCGGGGCGGCAGGGCCTCGGCAGGGACAGGGGCGGCACGGCTGTGGAGGGCTGGCCGGGCGGGCCGCCGGTGCCCGTCCGTCGGCCGGTGGTGCCGCCCGGACGGGAAACCCGCTGGTGGGCGGCGCCCGGGCGGCCCTAGACTCCCGTGTTCGTGACCGAGACGACCGCCTCCCCGACGCCCCACCCCGCGATAGCCGGGGCCGACCCCGCGCCGACCGCCGACGCCGAGCTGATCGCCGCCGCCGTCGCGGCCGCCGGCCGCGGGCTGGTCGAACGGGAGACGGTGGCCGAGGTGGTGGCGCTGTGCGCCGTCGCGGGCGAGCACCTGCTGGTGGTCGGCCCACCCGGGACGGCGAAGTCGGAGGCGGTCCGGCGGGTCGCGGAGCGGCTCGGCGGGCGGTACTTCGAGTACCTGCTGGGCCGCTTCACCGAACCCAACGAGCTGTTCGGCCCGGTCGACCTGCGCCGCCTGCGGGAGGGCCGGGTCGAGTTCGAGACCGCCGGGATGCTCCCCGAAGCCGAGGTCGCCTTCCTCGACGAGGTCTTCCTCGGCTCGACCGCCGTGCTCAACACCCTGCTCGGCCTGCTCAACGAGCGGGTGTTCCGGCGCGGCGGCACCGTCCTCGCCAGCCCGCTGCGGATCTGCGTCGGCGCCACCAACCAGCTGCCCGAGGACCCGGCGCTGGCCGCCTTCGCGGACCGCTTCCTGGCCCGTGTCTTCGTCGAACCGGTCGCCGACTCCCGCCTGGAGGAGCTGCTGGAGGCGGGCCGCCACCGCGCCGAGCCCGCGCGCGTGCCCGCGTCCGCGCCTGAGCCCGCGTCGGAGCCCGCCGCCCCCGGTGGAATGCTCGCCGCCCTCGACCGGCTGGCCGCCGCGGCCCGCGCCTGCGACCTCCGGCCCGTCACCCCGCTGCTCGGCGGCGCGCTGCGCCGGCTGCGGGCGGCCGGCGTGCCGATCAGCGACCGGCGGGCGGTCCGCACCCAGAACCTCGTCGCGGCCGCCGCCGTCCTCGACGGGCGCGACACCGCCTCCGCCCGCGACCTGTGGGTGCTGCCGCTGATCGCCCCCACCGTCGAGACCCAGGCGCTGGCCCGCGAGACCCTCGCCGACCTGGTCGACCAGGCGGCCAACCGCAGCCTGGTGCACACCGCCGAGGACCTGTCCCGCAGCACCGCCGCCCGCGCCGAACGCCTGCTGCGCACCGCCGCCGCACTGCTCGCCGAACACGGCGGCCTGCCCGAGGGGCGCGCCTCCCGGCTCCGCCTGGAGGCCGTGCTGCGCGAGATCGACGCCGGGTTCGACCCGGCCGACCTGCCCGCCCCGCTGGCCGGTGTCCGGGCCGGCCTGGTCGCGGTGGTATCGCCCGCGTGACCACCGCCGCCCTCCGCTGGGAGCGGCGCGAACCGCCGCTGCCCGCCGCCGCCGTGCTCGCGCTCGGCGCCGACGTCCCGGCCCTCGCCGCCGCCACGCGCGACCTGATCCTCGCCGGACACCGCCTCTCCGTCGCCGCTGCCGACGACTTCGCCCTGCTCGTCGTCGGGGCGGAGGCCGCCCTGCCCTGGGTGGACGGCGCCCGCTACCTCGGGCTCGACGGCGGCCTGCTGGTGCCGACCACCGCCCGGCCGTGGCCCGCCGCCTCGCTGTGGCGCTCGGCGCTGCGCGTGCGGGAGAGTCAGTTGGGCGTGCTGGTGCCCGGGCACGCGCTGGTCACCGAGATCCCGGTGCCGGTCGGCGACCCGGCGGTGCTGGAGCCGTACCTGTACCCGCACCCGCATCTGGACCCGCACCCGGACACACACCGGGAGCCGCACCCGGGGGAGGTGGCGCGATGACCGCCGACCGAGCCGCCACGCCGTCGCCGTCCGCCGGGCCTGCCGGGCCCGGGACGCCGTCGGCCGGGCCTGCCGGGCCGGGGACGCCGCCCGCCGGGCTGGCCGCCTGGGCCGACACCCTGGACGCGATCAGCGCCGAACTCGCGGAAGCCCTCGCCCCGCTGCTGCTCCGCCTCGACCGACTGATCGGCGAGCACGACCCCGTCACCGCGCCCCACGGCGAGCCGGACGGCTACGGCGGCCTCGCCCGCAGCGGGCGGCCCGACCAGCTGCCGCCCGCCGAGTGGCTGCTGGCCGAGGAGTTCCCCGAGGAGTTCCTGCGCCGCCTGGTCGACCACGAACTGCTCTACCTCGCACCGCGATCCCGCAGCACGACCGGCCGCGGCCGGACGGTCGTCCTGGTCGACGCGGGGCCGACCCAGGCCGGCGCCGGGCGGCTCGTCCAGCTCGCCGCGCTGCTGGTGCTGCACCAGCGGGCGGCCGCGCGCGGCGGCGAGCTGCTCGTCGGCGTGCTCGGCGACCGGCCCGGCCGGCTGTTCGGCGGTGAACTGCCCGAACTCCTGCCGCGCTGGCTCAGGTCCCGCCGCCCGACCGACCCGACGCCCGAGGACGTACGGTCCGCCGAGCAGGCGCTGACCGCCGATGACCGGGTCTGGCTGCTCGCCTCCCCGCGCCTCAGCGGCCAACTGCCCTCCCGGCGCCGGACCTTGGTGGCCGAGGAGGCCGGCTGGGGCGCCGCCGGGGCGAGCGGGGTGCGGGTGCGGGTGGACGGCGGCGCGGACGCGCTGCTGCCGCTGCCGCCGGTGCGGATCGCCGTCCGGGCGCTGCGCGGCGCCGAGTTCCGGCACGCCGCCACCGTGGCCGCGCCGCTGCTGGTGACCGGCGGAGCGCTGCCCGCGTTCACCACCCGCGCCTTCACCCTGCTCGCCCGTGGGCGGAAGGAGTCCGTCCTGCTCGCCGTGGGCTTCGCGCGCGGCGGGGAGTTCGACCCGGCCGTGCGGGCCCGCCGGCACGAGCTCCCCGGGCCGGTGGTCGCCGCCGGACGCAACGGCGGGCGGCTGCTCGCCCTGTACGTCCAGCGCAGGCGGCTGCGGCTCTACGTCAGCGGCCGTGGCCTGGGTGAACCGGGGGGCTACGACGCCGAGTTGACGGCCTTCGGGCTGGACCCGGCGGACCGTGCCCAGCTCGCCGGCCTGCTGGCCCAGCCCGTGCTGCCGCTGCTGAAGGACGGCGTCGACCTGCTCGTCCCGCTCGCCGGGCAGTGGCGGCGGATCGCGCCCGGCGGCACCGTCACCGCCGACGGTCCGGTGGTCTCCACCGCCGACGGACGGCCGTTTCGGGCCGCGCACGAGCCACGGCTGTGCCCCGGCCCGATCCCGCCCGAGGCGGCCGGCGCGGTGCACCTGGTGCACGGCGGCGGCGCGGTCGCCTGGTCCGACGACGGGCTGACCTGGCGGCTGTACACCGCGCAGGGGCGCAGCCGCCGGATCGACCTGGTGGAGGAGGCCGAGGTGCTCGGGGTCGTCGACGAGGCCGGCGAGCCGGTGCTCGTGATCCGCACCGACCGGGCCCGCCTGGTCCAGGCCGTCCGCGCCGACTCCGTCCGGACCCTCACCGACGTCTGCGGCGGGGAGGCCGCGCCCGCCGTCCACCCGCTGCTGCCGCTGGTCGCCGCCGAGCCGTACCCCGGCCGCCTGCTGGTGGCGGACGCACTGACCGGGCGGTCCCACCTGCTGATCGCCACCACCTGAACCTCCTGATCCTGAACCTCCTGATCGGATGTACCGAGTGAGCCCCACCATCGACGCCGCCGGGTTCGTCCTCGACGTCCCCGTGATCGGCCGCGCCGAGGCCGTCGAGCGCGTCCTCGGGCACTGGCGGTCCGGCGCTGCGCTGTTCGAACTCCCCGGTGGACGCTGGCTGTTGACCCTGCCGGAACCCGTGGACACCCGCGCCGACCGGTCCCCGGGGCAGCCGCTGCGTGAGGTCGGTGGCGGGCTGACCGGCGGCGGAGCCGGAACGCCGATCCGGGGCGAACTGCTGCTCACCACAGCCAGTCTGACGGAACGTCACCGAATAGCCGAGCTCCGCCGGTTGGACCCGTCGGACTGGCTCGACCTGACCGGCCTCACCCGGCACACGCTCAGGGCGCTCGGCGTGCCCGCCGCCCCCGAGCCGGTCGCCGACGACCTCCCGCAACCGCCCGTCGTCGACCTGCGCGCCGCCGCCGGCATCCCCGCGCGCACCGAACGCGTGAACCGCCTGCTGACCGTCCGAGCGGCCGTCACGGGCCAAACGGCCGGAGTCGGCAAGGCGGCCGGGAGCCGGCCGGCCGGAACCGGCTGGGCGGCCAGGAGCAGGGCGGCCCGAACCGCTCGCTCGGGCCCCGCGCGGCTGCTGCTGCTCGTCGCTGTGATCACCGCCGTGCTGTTCCTCGCCGCCGTCGTCCCGCCCGGGGTCCCGAAGGGCGCGGTCATCCTCTTCGCCGTCGCGGTCACCCTCGCCACCCTGGGCGCCGTCCTGCCCGGGACCGGCCGCCGCACCACGCGCACCGGGGCCCGGACGGGCGACCCGGTGTGGTCGCTGCTCGGTCCCTCCCTGATCATCCTGCTGATGTCGGTCACCGGGATCGCCCTCGGCGGGCTCTCGCTCGCCCTGGTGCTGGGCCTCCTCCTCGGCGGCAGGGGTGTCGCGCTGGCCCTCGTCCGGCGTGGCCGGACCGACCGGAACGGCCAGGCCCGCGCCGCCGGCCCGCACCCGGCCGGCCCGCACCCCGCCCGCCCACGGCCCGCCCGTCGGCGCCGCGACCGGCGCCCGCGCGGCCGGTGGTCGGCCTGGCTCACCCTGCGCGGCCCCGTCGTCCCGTTCTTCACCGAGCGTCATCTGCGCTACCTGTACGCGCTCGTCCGCGCCTTCGAGCAGCACCGCTGGGAGGACGCGCTGCGCGACGCGGTCCCGCTCCCCGGGAGCGCCGACCGCACCGCCGTCGCCCGGCCGACCTGGCTCAACCGGCGCCTGCCGCCGCGCTTCCTGCGCGCCGTGCGGTCCGTCCTGCCGCCCGCCGTGCCCACGACGCCAGCGGCCGGCGTCACCACCGGCCGGTCCCTGCTGCGCGAGGTCTACCGCCGGGCGGCCGAGGCCCTGGAGCACGAGGGGCGGATCGCCGAGACCGTATATGTCCTGGCCGATCTGCTCGGCGAGCCCGCCGAGGCCGTCGCCCTCCTCGACCGGCACGGTCACGCCGAACAGGCCGCCGAACTCGCCGAGGCCCGCGGGCTGCCCGCCGACCAGGTGGTCGCGCTCTGCTGGCGGGCCGGCCGGCGGGAGCGGGCGGTTCGGATCGCCCGGGAGCGCGGCGCCTTCGCCGCCGCCGTCGACCGCCTCGCCGGGAGCGACCCCCGGGCCGCCCGCGAGCTGCGCGCGGCCTGGGCCGAGGACCTGCGCCGGGCCGGCGACCGGCTCGGCGCGGTCGACGCGGCCTGGCCGGAGCCGAGCCTGCGTCCGTCCGTCGCCGCTGACCTGCGCGACGCGGTCGTCCTCGGCGGGGCCACCCGCGGGCGGGCCCTGGTCCACCTGTTGGCGCTCGGCGCGGGCCCGGCCACCGTGGCGCTCACCCGGGCCGTCCTCGACGCCGAGGGCCCGAACGCCGCCGCCGGACGCAGCGCCGTCGCCGGCACGCTCGCCGCGCTGCCGGCCGCCGACCCGGCCGTCGACCGCGAACTGGCCACCGCGGCCGCCCGGGCCCTGGTCCGCTCCGCCGGGCAGGGCGGGCTGTCCGGGCCGCGCGACCCGAAGGCCGAACGGGCCTGCTACGACCGGCTGCTGAAGCGCGCCGACCCGCTCGCGGCGGCCGACCTGATGCCGCCCCGGGGCCCCGGCCGACGGGTGGCCGACCCGCTGACCGTCACCGCCGCCGAACACCCCGGCACCCTGCGGGTGTGGGACGCGGCCCGGCTGGACTCCGGGGACCTGCTGGTCGCCTGCGGCCACGCCGGGGTCCGGCTGCTCACCCCGGACGGCCGCACCCGCGCCCGCTGGGACGTCACCGCCTACAACCTGGTCCTCGCCGACCACGGCGGCAGCGCACTGCTGGTCACCCGGTACGGCGGGATCCGCGAAGTCGCCCGGCTGGACCTGGTCACTCGCGCGGTCGAGCAGCTGCCGTCCCTGCGGGTGCGCCAGCTGGCCAACTCCTACGACGGCCGTCACCTGGTCACCGTCGACGCCGACGGCATCGCCGTGCTGGACGTGCTCGGGCCGCGCCCGACCGTGGTCCGGCGGGTCCTCGGCCGTGGGCAGCGGGTCCTGGGCCGGATCACGCGCACGCCGGAGGCCTGCGTGGCGGTCGTGCACACCCCGGCGGGCGCGCTCACCCCGGTGGGCCGGTACACCCCGGTGGACCTGACCGAGCTGTGGCGCTGGGAGATGCCCGGGTGGGAGCCGCAGGCACCGAGGCACCTCGACCCGGCCGACGTCGACGGGGGGCTGGCGCAGGTGCTCGCGGAGGGGCGGCTGCTGAGCGCGCGCCGGTCGGCGACGGACCCGGGGGCGACCGCCCTGCGCCTGGCGGGGGGCTGGCCGGTGTACGAGCGGTCCGTCGCGGGCCGGGGCGCGCTGAGCGGCGACGGCCTCGGCTGGGCGTTCACCGTGCCGGGCGAGGACGCCGTGCGGGTGACGGTCGGCTCCGGCGCCGGCCTGGACGCCGTGTTCACCGCGCTGCTGCCGGGGATGGGTTCCGCTCCGGTCGGCGTGCGCCGGCACGGCGGGGCGCTCACCTGCTGGCACCGCAGCGGCCGGGTGTTCGCCGTGACGGCGGACGGCCGCAGCCTGCTCGCCAACCTGCGGGTGACGGCGGACTGACGGGCGGCCCGGCGCGCGTGCCCCGGGCGGTCGGGCGGCCGGGCGGTGTGGTCGGGCGGTGCGGCCGGGCGTGGGGTGGAACTGCGGCCCGGCCTCACGCGCCCTGGCGGGGCCCCGGGTAGGTGCCGCGTAGGTGGGCCAGCAGGGCGGCGGTGGGCGGCGCGGTGGGCTCTCCGGCCGGCCAGGCGAGGGCGATCCGCACCAGCGGCACCGGGTCGGTGAGCGGCCGGACCCGCAGCCCCGGCACGGACGGCGGGTCCGGGACGATCGCCACCCCCAGTCCGTGGGCGGCGAGTTCGGCCAGCTGCGGGGGTGCGGCCGCCTCGACGGCGACCGCCGGGTCGGACCGGGGGTCCGCGCCCGCCGTGGTGCCTGCCGCCTTGGTGCCTGCGCCGGCTTCGCCGCCCACCGCCGCTTCGCCGCCCGCGGCTTCGGCGAGGGCGCGCTCCAGCGCCGTCCGCAGCCCGGTGCCGCGCGGGGTGCTGAGCAGCGCGTGGCCCGCCAGCGCGGCGACCGGCAGGGCGCCGTCCGGGCCGAGGGCCAGCGGGTGGTCCCCGGCGAAGGCGGCGACCAACGGGACCTCCAGCACGGTGTGCACGGCGAGTCCGGCCAGCGCGTTCCAGCCGTCGTCGCCCTCCCGCCCGCTCGCGGCGGTCGGCAGGCCGATCAGGGCGAGGTCCAGTCGGCCGGCGCGCAGCTCGTCGAGCATCCGGGTGGTGACGTCCTCGGAGAGCGAGATGTCGATGCCCGGGTGCTCCTGGCGGAAGGCGGCGAGCGTGGTGGCGAGCCCGGGCAGTTGGTCGACCCCGGCCTCGCGGGGAGGCACGCCCAGGCCCGCCCCGGCCACCAGCCCGAGCCGGACGTGGCCCCGCCGTGGCCCGCCGAACTCCAGCGCGGTCTGCCGTGCGGCGGCCGCCGAGGCGAGGGCGGCCTGCGCGTGCGGGAGCACTGCCTCGCCGACCCGGGTGAGCCGGACACCGCGCCCGGAGCGGTCCAGCAGCGGGTGGCCCAGCTCCTTCTCCAACTGGCGGATCTGCGCGCTGACGCCGGGCTGGCTCAGGTGGAGCAGCTCGGCGGCCCGGGTGAAGCTGCCGTGCCGGGCCACGGTGACGAAGTACTGGAGCTGCCGCAGTTCCATAACTGGTGATTATAGTGCCGAGAACTCCCTGGTCTTGGACCTGCGGAGGGCTTCACAGGCCCTACCGCAGGTCCCTGCCCATGATCGTGCAGATGGTCTCGTACCGGTGGATCGTGCCGTCGGGCGCTTCCTCGTCCCAGGCGTCGGGCCGGCGGTCGAAGGCCACGTAGCCGAGCCGCTCGTACAGGGCGCGGGCCCGTGGGTTGTCCTCCTCCACGCCGAGCTCGGCCCGCCGCAGGCCGCGGGCCCGGATCCGGTCCTCGGCGGCGTGGATGAGCAGGGTGCCCAGGCCGCAGGACTGGAGGGCCGGGAGGACCGCGAGCTGCCAGAGCCAGCCGGCTCCGGGGGCGGCCCGGTAGTCGACGCCGCCGATCGCCACCGGGAGGTCGGCTGTGGTGCACACCGCGAGGTAGTCCACCTCATCGGCCCTCGCCCGCTCCAACTCCATGGCCACGTGTCGCAGATGCGTCGCGGAGCCGGACCAGCCGCAGGCCGGGAGGTCGGCAGGGGTGAGATCGCGGACGTGCACCGGCACGAGGATCCCGGGGCCGTCGACAGGGGTGAGAGCCATGCCCCCATGACAGCAAGGCCCGGGAGCCGCCGCCACGGGATTTCGGCGGGGCGGCCGTCGGTGCTTTCACGGCTGTCCGTGGTGACGCGGATATCACGATTGGATGACGGACAGTCAATACTCCACAGGATCCGGCCAAGTTGAGTGCGGGCGTCCGGTGGCCGGAAAGTGGATGTCCGAAAAGCGGACGGCGAAATGGACGGGTGGCGGGTGCGGCGAGCCGACCGGGCGCGGGGCCGCAACTGCGGGGCGGACCGGTGGTGGGGGCGCTCCGGCGGGCGTGCGAGGGGGTGTAGGGGGAGCGTGAGAACCGGCCGGGGGAGTGGCGGGATCGGGCCGACGCGGGGTTCGTCCGGAAACGGTCGCGATGGTTGCCCGTAGCGAATGGGTGACCGAGAGTCGCACTGATGAACGACACGCCTCGCCCTCCCCGGAACCGCCTGCTCGGCCACCGCGACTTCCGGCTCCTGCTCGCCGGAGCCGCCGCGGCCCAGACGGGCAGTCAGGTCACCCTGGTCGCCCTGCCCCTGGTGGCGGTGGTGGTGCTGGACGCCACCCCCTTCGAGGTCGGTCTGCTGACCGCCGCCGAAACCGCCGCCTTCCTGCTGGTCGGCCTGCCCGCCGGAGCCTGGCTGGACCGGATGCGCAAGCTCCCCGTCCTGATCCGCGCCGATCTGGTGCGCTGCCTGGCCGTCGGCTCGATCCCGCCGGCCGCCGGGCTCGGGGTGCTGACGATGACCCAGCTCTACCTGGTGGCGCTGGTCACCGGCGTGGCGACGGTGTTCTTCGACGTCGCCCACCAGTCCTACCTGCCGGTGGTCCTGCCGCGCGAACACCTGGTCGGCGGCAACGGGGCGATCGAGACGGTCCGCTCCTCGGCCCAGATCGCCGGGCCCGGCCTCGGCGGCGTCCTGGTCCAGCTGCTCGGCGCGCCGCTCGCCATCGTGGCCGACGCCTGCGGCTACCTCGCCTCCGCGCTGCTGCTCACCCGGATCCGGGCCGACGAGCCCCGGCCCGAGCCGGAACCCGGCCGTTCCCTGCGCGCCGAGGTCGGCGAGGGCGTCCGCTTCGTGCTGGGACACCCGCTGCTGCGCGCGATCGCCCTCACCACCTCGGTGTGCAACCTGTTCACCGCCGTGCTGATGGCCGTCCAGACCGTCTACTGGGTCCGGGTGCTGGACCTGTCGCCCGGCGCGATCGGGGTGCTGCTCTCCGTCTCCGCGCTCGGCGGCCTGGCCGGCGCACTGTGCGCGGGCGCGCTCGCCCGGTGGGTCGGGCAGGCCCGGCTGATCTGGCTCGCCGTGGTGGTGACCGCGCCGTTCGCGGTGCTGTGGCCGCTGTCCGGCGGCGGCGTCGCGGGGGCCGTGCTGTTCGGCCTCGCCTCGGCGGTGGTGCTGTTCGGCGGGGTCGCCTACAACGTCGCCCAGGTGAGCTTCCGGCAGAGCATCTGCCCGCCCGCGCTGCTCGGCCGGATGAACGCCACCATGCGCTTCCTGGTCTGGGGCACGCTCCCGCTCGGCGCCCTGGCCGGCGGCGCCGTCGCCGACGCGGCCGGGCCGCGCGCCGCGCTCTGGCTCTGCGCGGCCGGCCTGCTGGTCGGCCCGGTGCCGCTGCTGCTCTCGCCGCTGCGCCGGATGCGCGACCTGCCGACCGGCGTCGAGGCCGCCCCGGACGCCGAGATCGCTGCGGGCTCCCAGGACGCCCAGGACGCCGAGGACACGCAGGCCGCCGAGGCCGCCGAGCCGAGATCCGTGTCGTGACGCCCGACCGACCGCCCCGTCCGCACCGAAACCGGAAACCGGAGACCGTTCCGTGCACGCCAGCATCACCGCCGCCTACCTCGCCCGGTACCGCTCCGCCGCCGCCGACGCCCCGGTGGAGCTGCTGCCGCTGACCGGCGCCCAGCGGCGCTTCCTGATCACCCGCCGACTCGCGCCGCAGCACCGCTCCGACATCGTCCCGCTGTTCTTCGCCTATCCGACCGGCACCCTCGACCTGCCCCGGCTGGGCCGCGCCGCCGCCGCGGTGGCCGCCCGGCACCCGGCGCTCTGCGGCGGCTTCACCACCGTCCGCGGCACGCCCGTGCTGCGGACCGGCGGCCCTTCGGCCGAGGCCGTTCGCGTCCCGGTCGCCCCCGGCGGCACGGCCGACGCGGCGCTGCGCTCGGCGCTGCTGGACTGGCCCGTCGACGGTCCGGCGCTGCGCCTGCTGGTGGCCCGCGAACCGGACGGGGACGAGGAACTGCTCGCCCTCGGGCTCGACCACGCGGCCTGCGACGAGCAGTCGCTCGGCGTGCTGACCGCCGAGCTCACCGAGGCGTACGCACGGGACGAGGACGCCCCGCCCGCCCCGGACCGGGCCGCCCTCGCCGCCTACCGCCAGGCCGTCGAACTCCAACTCGCCGCCGAGGAGGCCGCCTCCACCCCGGCCGCGCACACCCACTGGGGCCGCCGGCTCGGCGGCCTCACCTCGACCGGGGCCGGGCCGGCGGCCTCCACCGCCATGCTCGTCCACCGGCTGCCCGCGGCCGTCGGCCCGGCCCGGGGCGCGGTCTTCCCCGCCCTGCTGGCCGGCGTCGGTGCCGCCCTGCACCGCCTGCACGGGGAACGGGCGCTCGCGCTCGGCTACCCGTGGGGCGGCCGCCCGCCCGGCGCGCCCGAGGTGCTCGGCTGCTTCCTCAACACCCTCGTCCACCCGGCCGAACCCGCCGTGCAGGACGACCCGGACGCGTTCAGCGACGCCTGGTGGGACGACCTCGACCACGCCGACACCCCGTTCGACGAGGTGGTCCGAGCCGCCCGCGCCGCCGGATCATCCTGGTCCGGCGCCATGGACGGCATGCTCACCATGGAGGACCTGCACCGCCGCCCGCCCCTGGTGCTGGGCGGGGTCCCCGGCCGGGAGACCCACCTGGCCGGTCGGCCGCTCGCCGGACCGCTCGCCGTCTCCGCCTCGCAGGGCGACGACCTGCTGATCCGCCTCGCCTGGGACCGCGAACGGTTCCCGCAGACGGACGCCGAAGCCGCCTTCGACGCGCTGCTCGGCACGCTCCGCCGTCACCTGCACCAGGGCGCCGAGGCGCCGCAGGCGGCCTGAGCCGCCGGCCTCCCCGGCCCCACACCACGATCCGACACCCGCCGGACACCCCCACGCCCGACCGCCGGCCCGCGCCCCCACCCCCGCGCGCGGCCGGACCCCGGCCGCGGCGGGACCACCCACGCCCGCCGCCGGCCACCACCGTGCCCACCCGCCCACCACACAAGGGATCCGCCCATGTTCGCACTCTCCTCCTCGCAGGAGATCGTCTGGCTGCACGAGCAGATGCTCCCGGGCAGCCGCGCCTACAACTTCACCGCCGTGCTCGACCTCTGGGGCGACCTCGACGAGGCCGCACTGCGCACCGGACTGGCCGCCGTCCTCGGCCACCACCCGGGCCTGCGGCTGGAGTTGGTCGCCCGCCCGGAGGGCCTGCCCGGCCAGCGGGTCGCCGACCACTGCGAACCCCTCCTGCGCGTCAGCGACTTCACCGCCGAGACCGACCCGGACGCCGCCTTCCGCGCCCTGCTCGCCGCCGAGGCCGAGGAGCCGCTGGACACCGCCAAGGCCCCGCTGCTGCGCTGGCACCTGGTCCGCCTCGGCGCCGAGCACCACCGCCTGATCCACGTCGAGCACCACCTCGTCCACGACGGGCACTCCTTCGCGATCCTGCTGCGCGACCTCTTCACCGTCTACCGCGCCCACGTGCTCGGCGAACCGTACGAGCTGCCCGCCGCCCCCTCGTACCGGGAGCACGCCCGCGCCGCCGCCGACCCGGACGCCCGCGAGCGCGCACTCGCCTTCTGGCTCCAGGAGTTGGCCGACGCCCCGCGCGCCGTCGCACTGCCCGGCCTCGCCCGGCCCGGCGCGGTCCGCCGCCACCGGGGCGGCCAGCTGCGCCAGGCGATCGGCGCCGACCTCGCCGAACGGCTGCGCGAGCGCAGCCGGGAGGACGGCCACACCCCGTTCAGCACCCTGCTCGCGCTCTTCGCCGAACTGCTGCGCCGCCACGGCGGCCACCGCGAACTCGTCGTCGGCACCGCCGTCGGCAACCGGCCGGAGGGCTTCGAGGGCACCGTCGGCATGTTCGTCAACACCGTCCCGCTGCGCCTGCGGCTGGACCCGGCCGCGCCCGGCACCGAGGCCGTCGACGAGGTGACCGACGTCCTGCTGCGCGCCCTGCCGCACCAGGACCTGCCGGTGCAGGAGCTCACCCGCCGCCTCGGCCTGCACACCACCGGCGCGGACAACCCGCTGTTCAACGTGATGTTCAGCGCGCACGACGCCGCCCTGCCGGACGTCCAGGCGCCCGGGCTGGAGGTCTCGCTGTACGAGGGCTTCAACACCGGCACCACCCGCTTCGACCTCGACCTGGTGCTGCTCCCGGACGACCGCCGGGTGGTCGGCGAGAAGCACGGCGCCGCCGGGATGACCCTGGTCTGGGACTACGACGCGGACCTCTTCGACGAGGCCGCGGCCGCCCTGCTCGCGGACCGCCTGCTGGAGCTGCTGCGCTGCTACCTGGACCAGCCGCAGACCGCGCTCGCCGTCCTGGCACCCGCCCTCGGCGCCGAACCCGCCACCGCCGTCCCGGAGTCGGCCGCCGCGCTGGACCCGGCCGCCGCCCACGACCCGACCGCGCTCGCCCTGCTGGCCGGCGCCGAACGGCTCAGCTACGGCGAACTCGACCGCCGCGTCACCGAGTTGGCCGAGCGCCTGCGCGCCGCCGGGGTCCGCCCCGGCCAGCCGGTCGCCGCCGTCCTGCCGCGCGGCGTGGACAGCGTGGTCGCCCTGCTCGCCTGCCTGCGCCACGGTGCCGTGTACGCACCGCTGTCCACCGAGGACCCGGCCGCCCGGCTCGGCCTGCTGCTGGAGCGCCTCGCCCCGGCCCTGGTGCTGGCCACCCGGCAGAGCGCCCTCGCCCTGCCCGCCGAGGGCGTCGCCGCCCCCGCCCTGCTGGACGGCCCGGCCTTCCCGCCGGCCCGGCCCGCCGAGGTGCTCGACGGCGCCGCCTACCTCATCCACACCTCCGGCTCCACCGGCGTGCCCAAGCCCGTCCAGGTCGGCCGCGCCGCGCTGGCCGGCTACGTCGCCGCGATCGCCGCCCGCTACCGGCTCACCCCGGCCGACCGGGTGCTGCTGTTCGCCCGCCCGTCCTTCGACGTGGCGCTGGAGGAGGTGCTGCCCGCGCTGGCCGTCGGCGCCGCCCTGGTGCTGCCGCAGCGCGAGGTGCCCACCGGCCCCGAGCTGGTCGCCGTCCTGGCCGCGCGCGGCGTCACCGTCGCCAACCTGCCGACCAGCTACCTGCTCGCCGTCCGCGAGGACCTGCGCGAGGCGCTGCGCGACGGCCGCTGGACGCCCCGGCTGCTCGTCCTCGGCGGCGAACGCCTGCCCGCCCGCGCCCTGGAGGGCCTGACCGAGGCCGTCACCGTGCTCAACGCCTACGGCGTCACCGAGGCCACCGTCACCTCCACCGTGTACGAGGTCACCGCCGCCGACCTGACCGGCGACGGCGAGATCCCGCTCGGCACCGAGCTGGACGGCGTGCGCGTCCACGTCCTGGACGACACCCTCCAGCCGCTCCCGCCCGGCTGCGTCGGCGAACTCGCCGTCGCCGGCGGCATGCTGGCCGACGGCTACCTCGGCCTGCCCGAACCCACCGCCGCCCGCTTCGTCCCGGTGCCCGCCCTCGACGGCGCCCGGGTCTACCGCACCGGCGACCGCGGCTACCGCGACCTGCGCGGACGGCTGCGCTTCCTCGGCCGCGCCGACAACCAGGTCAAGCTGCGCGGCCACCGGATCGAACTGGAGGAGATCGAGGCCGCCGCCTCCGCCGAACTCGGCGGCCGCTCCTGCGCGGTGCTGCTGCACACCGACCCGGAGAGCGGCCCGCGCCTGGTCGGCTTCCTGGAGGGCGCCGAGCAGCCCGACCAGGCCGCCCTGCACACCGCCCTCGCCCAGCGGCTGCCCGGCGGGCTCGTCCCCGCCACCTGGACCGCGGTCGCCGCGATGCCCACCCTGCCCGGCGGCAAGCCCGACCGCGCCGCCCTCGCCCGGCTCGCCGCCGAAGCGCCCGCGACCGCGCCCGCGCCGGGCACCGCCACCGCCAGCGCCTTCGACGACCCCGGCCAGGAACTCATCGCCGCCGCCTGGCGCGAGGTGCTCGGCCACGACCGGTTCACCGCCGACTCGCACTTCTTCGAGGTCGGCGGCCACTCCCTGCTCGCCGCCCAGCTCGCCGCCTGGCTGGAGCCGCACCTCGGCAGCCGCCCGCCGCTGCGCACCCTCTTCCGTCACGCCGTCCTGGCCGACCAGGCCCGCGCCCTCACCGGAGCCGTCAAGTGACCGCCCCCTCCGCCGTCCTCGAAGCCGGCCACCGCGAACTCGTCGAGGCCTTCGAGAGCTTCATCCGCCGCGAACTCGTCCCGCTGGCCGCCGAGTTGCCCGAAACCGCCGACCAGCCGCCGGCCGACCTGCGGGCCTACGTCCGCAAGCGCTCCGCCGCCCTCGGCTTCTACGCCGGCGACTACCCCGAGGAACTCGGCGGCGCCGACATGCCGTTCACCGCCGTCGTGCTGCTGCACCACGCCGCCGGGCGCAGCGGCTGCCCGCTCGCCCCGTACGCGCTGGCCGGCTCCGACGGCCCCAGCCCGCTGCTGCGCAACGGCACGCCCGAACAGGTCGAGCGCCACCTGGTACCGCTGGTGCGCGGCGAGCAGACCCGCTGCCTGGCCCTCACCGAACCGCAGGCTGGCTCCGACGCCTTCCGGCTCACCACCACCGCCGTGCGCACCGCCGACGGCTGGGTGATCAACGGCCGCAAGACCTTCGTCAGCAACGCCGACCGGGCCGGACTCGCACTCGTCGTCGCCGCCACCGACCTCGGCGACGGCGCCGGGCCCACCGCCGGCGCCACCGCCTTCGTCCTCCCGATGGACCAGCCCGGGCTGCGGATCGGCCAGCGCTACGAGGGCATGTCCGGCGAGCCGCTGTTCGAGCTGCTGCTGGAGCGGGTCACCGTCGGCGAGGAGGCCGTGATCGGCGGCGAGGAGGGCGTCGGCGCGGCCACCGCCCTCGCCATCGACAGCCTCTCCCGCGGCCGCCTGGTGGTCGCCGCGATGTGCAACGGCGTCGCCGAGTACGCGCTGCGCCTGGGCGTCGACTACGCCCGCGAACGCCACGCCTTCGGCCGCGCCATCGGCGAGTACCAGCACGTCCAGGAACACCTGGTGGCCACCCGGGCCGAGGTCGAGGCGTCCAAACTGCTCACCCTCGCCTGCGCCCGGCTCGTCGACGAGGGCACCGAGGCGCCCGAGAACGCGGCCCTCGCCAAGCTCACCGCCTCCGAGACCGCGATCCGCGCCGTCGACCGCTCGCTCCAGGTGCACGGCGCCACCGGCTGGGTGCGCGGCCACCCGCTGGAGTTCCTGTACCGCTACGTGCGGATGATGACGATCATCGAGGGCACCTCCGAGGTCCAGAAGGTCATCGTCGCCCGCGCCATGGGCCTGAACTGACGGTCCGTCACCTGTCCGGAATCGCTGGGAGAAGCACGATGACGCAAGACCTGAGCATCGGGTACGGCCGTCCGCACCAGGACGGCGCGGTCCTCGACCTGTTCACCACCTGGGCGCACCGCACGCCGGACGCGCCCGCGCTGATCGACGGCGCCCACCGCCACAGCTACGCCGAACTCGACCGCCTGGCCGACACCGTGGCCGCCGCCCTGCGCGACCGGGTGCGCCCCGGCGACCTGGTCGGCGTCTGCCTCGACCACTCGGCCGCGCTGGCCGCCGTCACCCTGGCCGTCGCCAAGCTCGGCGCCGTCCACCTGCCGCTCGGTCCCCGCCCCGGCGCCAAGCGGCTCCAGGCCGTCGCCGAACAGCTCCGGCCCGCCTGCCTGGTCGGCGACCCGGCGCTGCTGCCGCCCGGGCACCGGGACGGCGAACACCTCACCCTGACCCTGCCCGGGGCGGGCGCCGTGGTCGCGGCCCTCGCCCCCGCCACCGACGGCCCGCAGGCCACCGCCCCCGCCGGCACCCACTACGCGGTGCTCACCTCCGGCTCCACCGGCACCCCCAAGGCCGTCGCGGTCGGCGAGCCCGCCCTCGGCGCGCTCCTCCAGTGGTACCGCGAACTCACCGGCCTCGGCCCCGGCGAGCGGCACAGCCTGCTGATCGGGGTCGCCTTCGACCCGCACGTGATGGAGCTGTGGGCCGGCCTCACCTCCGGCGCCACGCTCGTCGTCGCCCCCGACGCCGTCCGCTGGGACTCCGGCGCCCTCGCCGACTGGTGGCGCGAGGCAGGCGTCACCGTCGCCGTCCTGCCCACCCCGCTCGCCGAACCCCTGCTCGACCGGCCCTGGCCGACCGGCCTGGCCCTGCGCCACCTCACCATCGGCGGCGACCGGCTGCGCCGGGCCCCCGGCCCGGACGTCACCGCCACCGTGCACAACGCCTACGGCCCCGCCGAGGCCACCGTCACCACCACCGTGCACAGCATGGCGCCCGGCGGCGGCCACGGCGACGACGCGCCGCCGATCGGCCTGCCGATCCCCGGCGCCGTCGTCCTGGTCACCGACGAGCAGGGCCGGCCGGTGCCGCGCGGGGAGACCGGCGAGCTGCGGATCGGCGGCCGCGGCCTGGCCGCCGGCTACCTCGACCCCGAGCTCACCGCCCGCCGCTTCGTCGAGGTGCCGCCCGGCGTCGACGGCATCGACCGGGTCTACCGCACCGGCGACCGGGTGCTGATGCGCGCCGACGGCGTGCTGGAGTTCCACGGCCGGCTCGACGACCAGGTCAAGGTCAGCGGGGTGCGGATCGAACCGGCCGAGGTCGAGGCCGCGTTCGAGCGCGACGCCCGGGTGCGCCGCGCGGTCGTGGCCGCCGCACCCGCCCCGGCGGGCGGCGCCCGGCTGATCGCCTTCGTCCAGCCCGGGCAGCCGGAGCCCCTGGCAGGGGCTGAGCTGCTGGACGCCGTCCGGCCCTGGCTGCCCGAACAGGCCGTCCCCTCGGCCCTCCGGATCGTCGACACCTTCCCGCTGGACGCCAACGGCAAGATCGACCGGGCCGCGCTGCTCAAGGCGGAGGAACAGGCCGAGCAGCCCGCGCCGGCGCAGGAGGGCGACACGCCCACCGAACGCGCCGTGCTGCGGCTCTGCCGCGACCTGCTCGGCCGCGCCGACCTCGGCCCGGCCGACAACTTCCTGGCCGCGGGCGGGAATTCACTGGCCGCCGCCAGACTGTTGACGGCCCTGGAGCAGGAGTACGGCGTCCGGCTGCGGGCCGCCCTGGTGCTGCGCCAGCCCGACCTGCGGGCCGTCGCCCGGCTCCTCGACGAGAGGTCGGCCGGCGGCCGGCCTGCCCCGACCACCGTCTGACCCGCCCACCCGCACCTCCTCCGCAGGGCGCCCCGGCCGCCAGCGCCGGGGCGCCCGGAAGGGAAACCCGATGTCCTCCGTCACCGTGGGCGGCACCGTCCAGGCCCGCTCTGCCCAGACCGGTCCTGCCCAGACCGTTCCCGCTCGGACCGTTCCCGCCCTGATCGCCCGGCACGCCGAGCAGCACCCCGCCGCGCTCGCCGTCACCGACGGCGAGACCGTCCTCACCTACCGCCAACTCCTCGACGCCTCCGGCCGGTTGGCCAGCGCGCTGGCCGCCCGCGGGATCGGCCCCGGCATCGCCGTCGGCCTGCTCTGCGCCCGCTCCACCCGGCTGGTCGTCGCCCAGCTCGCCGTCTGGCGCCCCGGGGC
>NZ_JBEOSA010000096.1:0-26139 GCF_040302625.1 Kitasatospora sp. NPDC097643
GACCGAGCGGCTGGCCCGTTACGCCGACTACCTGGTGGTCAACGTCAGCTCGCCGAACACCCCCGGGCTGCGGGCCGGCGCCACACACCGCTCCTTTTCTTCGGCCTTCTTCAGCCGAGGGGCGATCCCTCTTCACCGAGGGTGTCGCGGAGCCACTGCTCGACCCCGGCGACGTGCACGGTGGCCCAGGAGTGGGCGAGTTCCGGGCGGCGGCCGGCGATCGCGTCGAAGATCGCGCGGTGCTGCCGGTGCGTGTCGGCCACCGCGCCCTCCTCGGTCAGCCCGCGCCAGATCCGGGCCCGCATGGTGGGCCCGGAGAGTCCGTCGATCAGCGAGCAGAGCACGGTGTTGCCCGACCCGGCCGCGATCCTGCGGTGGAACTCCAGGTCGTTGGCGATGAGTTCCTCCAGCGAGGCGTCCTCGCCCAGGCTCGCCAGCACCTCGCCCAGGCCGGCGATCTCCTCGTCGGACATCACCCGGGCGGCCATCGCGGCGGCGGCGGGCTCCAGGATGCGGCGGACCTCCAGGAACTCCAGCACCGTGTTGTCCTGGTGGAAGTCGACGACGAAACCCAGCGCGTCCAGGAGGACTTCGGGCTCCAGGCTGGTCACGTACGTGCCGTCGCCCTGGCGCACGTCGAGCACCCGGATCAGCGACAGCGCCTTGACCGCCTCCCGTAGGGAGTTGCGGGACAGGCCGAGCCGGTCCGCGAGGTCGGCCTCCTTCGGGAGCCGCGCACCGGGGCGGAGCTCGCCGCTCACGATCATGGCCTTGATCTTCTCGATCGCCTCGTCGGTGACTGGCACGGCCTCGCCTTTCCTGGTCATCGGATGTTCGCAGCATAAAGGTTCCGCCCGGCCCGGCCGCAGTGCTTTCGCACACCGGGGCCGGACCGGGCGGTCGGGACGGTTACGGCTCCCGCCGCGGCGGCCGGTCGGCCGGGCTCACCGCTCGGCCTCCCGCTGCGCCGTCTCCGCCGCCCAGAAGGAACCGCGCGGGTAGAGGTAGGTGTCCAGCGAGGCCTGGTACATGGCCGCCGAGAAGCCGGGCGTGGTGGGGGCCCTGTAGTGACCGTCGGCGATGACCACCGGGTCGAGGAAGTGCTCGTGGAGGTGGTCGACGAACTCGATGACGCGGTCCTCGGTGGTGCCGGAGAGCGCCACGTAGTCGAACATGGACAGGTGCTGGACGAGTTCGCACAGGCCCACCCCGCCGGCGTGCGGGCACACCGGGACGCCGAACTTCGCGGCGAGCAGCAGGATGGCCAGGTTCTCGTTGACGCCGCCGACCCGCGCCGAGTCCAGCTGGAGGACGTCGATGGCGCCCGCCTGGAGCAGCTGCTTGAAGACGATGCGGTTCTGCACGTGCTCGCCGGTGGCGACCTTCACCGGGCTGACCTGCCGCCGGATCGTCGCGTGGCCCAGCACGTCGTCGGGGCTGGTGGGCTCCTCGATCCAGTACGGGTCGAACTCCGCGAGCGCCTTGGTCCATTCGACGGCTTCGGCGACGTTCCAGCGCTGGTTGGCGTCGATGGCGATCCGGATGTCCGGTCCGACGGTCTCGCGGGCGGTGCGGCAGCGGCGGATGTCGTCCGAGAGGTCGGCACCCACCTTGAGCTTGATCTGCCGGAAGCCGTCCGACACGGCCTCGCGGGCGAGGCGGGTGAGCTTCTCGTCGGAGTAGCCGAGCCAGCCGGGGGAGGTGGTGTAGGCGGGGTAGCCCCGGCGGAGCAGCTCGGCGGCGCGCTCGGCGGCTCCGTCCTTCCCGCGCCGCAGCAGGTCCAGCGCCTCGGCCGGGTCGAGGGCGTCGGCGATGTAGCGGAAGTCGATCTGGGAGACGAGCCACTCGGGGTCGGCGTCGGCGAGCAGCTGCCAGAGCGGCTTGCCCTCCTCCTTGGCCGCGAGGTCCCAGACGGCGTTGACGACGGCCCCGATGGCCATGTGCATCACGCCCTTCTCCGGTCCCAGCCACCGCAGTTGGCTGTCGCCGATCAGGTCGTGGTACAGCGAGCCGGGGTCGGCGCACAGCTCCGCGAGCGGCCGCCCGATGACGTGCGGGCGGAGTGCGTCGATGGCGGCGACCTGGATGTCGTTGCCGCGTCCGATGGTGAAGGTGAAGCCGTGGCCCTCGTGGCCGCCCTCGGAGGTCCGCAGGACGACGTAGGCGGCGGAGTAGTCGGGGTCGGGGTTCATCGCGTCGGAGCCGTCCAGCTCCCGCGAGGTGGGGAAGCGGATGTCGTAGGTGTCGACGGCGGTGATCCGCGCAGTGGTTGCGGACAAGACGGTGCCTTTCACGCGTTGCTGAGGGTCTGACGCCGGGTGCCGAGGCCGTCGATGGACAGCTCGACGGTGTCAACACATCGGAGGTATCCGTGGTGCCATGACCATACGAGTCCGCACCGGGTGCCGCAAGGATTCCTCCGATGTCTGCTGTTGCTCGGCCGTCAGATGGCTCAAGTCGGCAGCTCACAGCACTCATCCGGTCCCGCCCGGCGCCGCCTTGGGCCGCCCTGGGCCGTCGCGGTGTCCGCTGATCACGGTTCAGAATCACCCGAACTTTCCTCTTGTCAGCCGGATACCCGGCTCGTAGAGTCCTCGGCACCACAAGCCATCCGATGTCTTCTGCCGGATGCCCGGTCGCTTTCTCTGTGATCCGCCTCCCACCCCGCCCCGCAGGGGCGCCGGCCTTCCCAGCCAAGGAGACCAGCACCATGAAGTTCCACTCCTCCAGAATCGCGGCCACCGCCGCCACCGTGGTCGTCCTGGCGGGGTTCGCCACGGCCTGCAACCGCGGCAGCGACTCGACCTCCGCCGGATCCGGCGGCGGCAAGCCGGCGATCGGCGTCGACCTGCCCCGCGCGGACTCCGACTTCTGGAACTCCTACGCGCAGTACGTCAAGCAGGACGCCTCCTCGCAAGGGCTGAACACCCTGCCGGTCAGCAACTCGCAGAACGACGTGACCAAGCTGGCCGCCAACGTCCAGGTCTTCCAGAACACCGGCGCCAAGGCCGTCGTCATGGCTCCGCAGGACACCGGGGCGATCGCCTCCACCCTCGACCAGCTGGCCGCCAAGAAGATCCCGGTCGTCAGCGTCGACACCCGCCCCGACAAGGGCAACGTCTACATGGTGGTCCGCGCCGACAACAAGGCGTACGGCACCAAGGCCTGCGAGTTCCTCGGACAACAGCTCGGCGGCAAGGGCAAGGTCGCCGAACTCCAGGGCGCGCTGAGCTCGATCAACGGCCGCGACCGCTCGGAGGCCTTCGCCGCCTGCATGAAGGAGAAGTTCCCCGGCATCCAGGTGATCGAGCTGGCCACCGACTGGAAGGGGGACGTCGCCTCCGCGAAGCTCCAGTCCACGCTGGCCGCCAACGCCGACCTCGGCGGCATCTACATGCAGGCCGGCGGCGCGTTCCTCCAGCCGACCCTCGCCCTGCTCCAGCAGAAGGGCCTGCTCAAGCCGGTCGGCCAGCCGGGGCACATCGCCATCGTCTCCAACGACGGCATCCCGCAGGAGTTCGACGCGATCCGCAAGGGCGACATCGACGCCACCGTCTCCCAGCCCGCCGACCTCTACGCCAAGTACGCGCTCGTCTACGCGCAGGCCGCCGCCGAGGGCAAGACCTTCCAGGCGGGCCCGACCGACCACCAGTCCACCATCATCTCCCTGCCCAACGGCCTGGAGGACCAGCTCCCCGCGCCGCTGGTGACCAAGGACAACGTCGACGACAAGTCCCTGTGGGGCAACAACGTCGGCAAGTGACCCGAACCCCCGTGAGCGGGCCGGCAGGCACCCTGACCGAAGCCGCCCGCCCACGGGGCCCATGGAGAGGACACCCGCCATGGCGGATCCCAGCCCCGCCCGGGGCCCCGTCGTCGAGGCCGACGGGATCAGCAAGCGCTTCGGCGCCACCGTCGCGCTCAGCGACGCCCGCATCTCCGTCGCCCCCGGTGAGGCACACGCCCTGGTCGGCCGGAACGGCGCGGGCAAATCCACCCTCGTCTCGATCCTGACCGGACTTCAGAACCCCGACACCGGCACCCTGCGCTTCGACGGCGAACCCGCCCCCGCCCCCGGCGACACCGAGGCCTGGCGCTCCCGGGTCGCCTGCGTCTATCAGCGCTCCACCGTCATCCCCGCGCTGACCGTCGCGGAGAACCTCTTCCTGAACAGGCACAGCGCGGGCGCGCTGCGCCCGATCGGTTGGAAGGCACTGCGCTCGCGCGCGAGCGAACTGCTCGCCGAGTACGGCGTGGACGTCGACCCGACGGCCCGCGCCGAGGACCTCACCGTCGAGCAGCGCCAGTTCGTGGAGATCGCCCGGGCCCTGTCCTTCGGTGCCCGGTTCATCATCCTGGACGAGCCGACCGCCAAGCTCGACGCCCGCGGCATCCACCGGCTCTTCGACAAGCTGCGCGAACTCCAACAGCAGGGCGTCGCCTTCCTGTTCATCTCGCACCACCTCCAGGAGGTCTACGAGCTCTGCACCACCGTCACCGTCTACCGCGACGCCCGGCACATCGTCACTGCCCCGGTCGCCGAACTCGACCAGCAGGCCCTGGTGGAGGCGATGACCGGCGAGACCTCCCGCGGCCCGGAGCCCAGCTGGTCGGTGACCGGTCGGACGCTCCCGGACGGCGCGCCGCTGCTCGACGTCACCGGCCTCGGCCTGGCCGGCCACTACCGTGACGTCGACCTGACCGCCCGCCCCGGCGAGGTGGTCGGCCTGGCCGGCGCCGCCGCCAGCGGCAACGTCCAACTCGGCGAGACCCTCGCCGGCCTGCACCGGCCCCGGACCGGGACGGTCAGCGTCGCCGGGCGCCAGGTGCGCACCGGCAGGGTGCCCGCCGCGCTCGCGGCCGGCATCGGCTTCGTGCCCGAGGACCGGCACGTCCAGGGCCTGGTACCGCAGCGCAGCGTCGCGGAGAACGCCACCCTCACCGTCACCGACCAGCTGGGCCCGTACGGCACCGTGCTGCCCTCGCGCACCCGCGGCTTCGCCCGGCGCATGATCGACGACCTCGACATCAAGACCCCGGGACCGGCCACCCCGGTGTCCGCGCTGTCCGGCGGCAACCAGCAGAAGGTCGTCATCGCCCGCGCGCTCGCCACCCGCCCGCACGTCCTGGTCGCCATCCGCCCGACCAACGGCGTCGACATCAAGTCCAAGGAATCCCTGCTCGGCACCATCCGCAAGGTCGCCGACGAAGGCAGGACCGCCCTGATCGTCTCCGACGAACTCGACGACCTACGGGTCTGCGACCGCGTCCTGGCCATGTTCCACGGCCGGGTCGTCGCCGAGTTCGAAGCCGGCTGGAGCGACGAACAACTGGTCGCGGCCATGGAGGGCATGCCCGGCCCGACCGATCCGAAGGAAGACCATGACTCCCACCACTGAGCTCCCCGACCTCACCGGCGCAGCGGTCCTCGCCCCCGCCCACCGCCGCTTCGACCTCGCCCGCTACCGCGACCTCTCGCTCGTCCCGGTCCTGCTGGTGCTGGGCGTCATCGGCTTCATCGTCTCGCCCGCCTTCCTCACCTCCGACAACCTCCTCGGCGTCGGCCAGCAGGCCACCGAACTGAGCCTGCTGGTCCTCGCCGAGGCGCTCATCCTGATCGCCGGGCGGATGGACCTCTCCCTGGAGTCCACCATCGGCGTCGCCCCGGTGATCGCCGTCTGGCTCGTCCTGCCCGACCACGGCGCCCGCTTCAACGGCCTCGGACTCTTCCCCGAGTGGAGCGCCATCCCGTTGTGCCTGCTGGTCGGCGCCCTCATCGGCGCGATCAACGGTTTCCTCATCCTCAAGCTGCGCCTCAACGGCTTCATCGTCACCCTCGGCGCGCTCACCCTGCTCCGCGGCCTCCAAGTGGCCATCTCCCAGGGGCAGTCCATCGTCAACGTGCCCGACTCCTTCCGCTACCTCGGCAGCGCGAGCTGGCTCGGTGTCCCGGCCGCGATCTGGATCTGCGCCCTGCTCTTCCTGATCGGCGGCAGCGCCCTCGCCTGGCTGCGGCACGGCCGCGCTCTGTACGCGATCGGCGGCAACGCGGAGGCCGCCCGGGCGGCCGGCATCCGGGTCGACCGGATCGTCTGGGCCGTACTGATCCTCGGCGGCCTGCTCGCGGCCTTCGCCGGCATCCTCTACACCGGCCACTACGGCTCGATCTCCGCCGACCAGGGCAACGGCTGGATCTTCCAGGTCTTCGCCGCCACCGTCATCGGCGGCGTCAGCCTCAACGGCGGCCGCGGCACGCTCTTCGGCGCCCTCACCGGTGTCCTGACGCTCCAGCTGGTGGTCAACGTGATGACCCTCGCCGGCGTCCCGCCGCTGTGGAACCAGTTCCTCAACGGCGCGATCATCATCATCGCGCTGATCATCTCCCGCTACGCCTCCGGCGAGAAGCAGGAGTAGCCGGGCCACCGCGGCACCACCGAACGGCGGCCGGGATCACCAGGGATCACATCGGGCCGAGGGCCTGCGCGCACCAGATCGTCTTGCCGTTGGTGGTGTGCCGGGTGCCCCACCCCTTGGTGAGCTGGGCGACGAGCATCAGGCCCCGGCCGCCCTCGTCGAAGATGCGCGCCCGGCGCAGGTGGGGGGTGGTCTCGCTGGCGTCGGAGACCTCGCAGATCAGCTCGGTGTCGCGGATCAGCCGCAGCCTGATCGGCGGCGCGCCGTACTTGATGGCGTTGGTGACCAGTTCACTGACGACCAGCTCGGTGACGAAGGCGGCCTCCTCCAGGCCCCAGGCGGCCAGCTGCTCGACGGCGAACTGCCGGGCGGGCGACACCTGCGAGACGTCGGGCTCGACGTGCCAGTCGGCGACGCGGTCGGGGGTCAGGGCGTGGGTGCGGGCGAGCAGGAGGGCGGCGTCGTCGGTGCGGTGGTCGGGGAGCAGGGTGGTCATCGTCGAGTCGCAGAGGGCCTCCAGCGAGTCGGCCGGCTCGCTCAGGACGCGGAGCAGTTCGGCCAGTCCCTGCTCGGCGTCGTGTTCGCGGCCCTTCACCATTCCGTCGGTGAAGAGGGCGAGCAGGCTGCCTTCGGGCAGCTCGATCTCCGTTGCTTCGAAGGGCAGACCGCCGACGCCGAGCGGCGGTCCCGGCTGGACGGACACCGGGGTCCCGGTCCCGTCCGGAGCGATCACCAGCGGCAGCGGGTGGCCCGCGCTCGCCATGACGCAGCGGCGGGAGACCGGGTCGTAGACGGCGTACAGGCAGGTGGCCCCGGACTCACCGGACGGTTCGTACCGGCCCTCGGACTGGAAGTCGTCGGGGAGGTGGAGGACGAGGTCGTCCAGGTGGGTCAGCAGTTCGTCCGGCGGCAGGTCCACGTCGGCCAGGGTGCGCACCGCCGTGCGCAGCCGGCCCATGCTGGCCGAGGCGTGCACGCCGTGGCCGACGACGTCGCCGACGACCAGGGCGACCCGGGCGCCGGACAGCGCGATGACGTCGAACCAGTCGCCGCCCACGCCCGCGCCGGCCCCGGCGGGAAGGTAGCCGGAGGCCACCTCGACCGCCCCGTGCTCGGGCAGCCGCTGCGGCAGCAGACTGCGTTGCAGGGTCAGCGCGACGGAGTGCTCGCGGGTGAACCGGCGGGCGTTGTCGATGGCGACGGCGGCCTTGGCGGCCAGTTCCTCGGCGAGGATCAGGTCGTCGGCGGTGAAGGCCTCGGGCCGGTCGCGGCGGGCGAACACGACGACGCCGAGCACGGCGCCGCGGGCCAGCAGCGGCACGGTGATCTTGCCGGTCAGGCCCTTCGCGGCGATGGACTGGTCGATCAGCGGGAGACCCGGCGGCCAGTGGGCGGGATCGGAGGCGAGACCGGGACCGAAGGCCCACTCGCCGCCCTGGCTGAATTCGGCGGCGAGCTGCACCATGGACCGGCCGGTGGCCATGCAGCGGGCGGCGACGGACCCGTGGGCGTAGCCGACCGGCGCCGCCGGTCCGGGCGCCGGCTCGCGGTCGGCCTTCGCGCTGTGCCGGGCGGCGCGGGCGAGCGTGATGGTGCCGCCGGCGGTGGAGGCGGGCGGTTCCTCTCCGCGCAGCACCTCGTCGAAGAGGTCGACGGTGACGAGGTCGACGAACCCCGGCACCGGGGTTTCGGCCAGTTCCCGAGCGGTGCTGAGCACGTCCAGGGTCCGGCCGATGCCCCGGGTGGCCTCGTTGAGGATGAGCAGCCGCTGACGGGCCCAGTACTCGGCGCTCATGTCGAAGCCCCAGTTGGCGACCGCGCGCACCGTGCCCTCGGCGTCCCGGACGGGCCACATGCTGGTGGCCCAGGCGTTCGCGTAGGCGCTGCCCAGCGGCTTGAAGATCGTGATGAGGCGCGCTGGCTCGCCGGTCCTGGCCACCTCGGAGAGCTTGTCGGTGTACGGGATGCCCTCGAGCTCGGGGAACAGCTCGCGGTACCGCTCACCGCGAATCTGCTCCTCAGAGTGCGCGATCACCCCGCACGCGGCGGCGTTCACCCAGAGGAACCGCAGGTCGGGGTCGTAGATGCCGAGGGCGAAGGGGCACTGCTCGAAGGCCCGGTCGGCGATCACGGGGCGGCGTCCCCAGCGCTGGACGGTCATCACCCGGCCCCGGGCCTCGCCGTCGGCACCGCGCAGGGCTTGGACCGTCACCACGGCCTCCACCGTGGAGCCGTCCCGGTGACGCAGGGTGATCAGACCCGTGGGCCCGGAGCTGTCACTGCCGGGGCCGTCACTGCCGGGGCCGTCATTGCCGGGGAAGCCGGGCGGGGGATCGACCAGCAGGTCGGTCACGGGCCGGCCGACGGTCTCCGCCGCCGCCCAGCCCAGCAGGAGCAGTCCGCCCTCGCTCCAGCCGGTCACCACGCCGTCCGGGTCGACCGTGACAACGGCGGTGGGCGCGTCCTGTTCGCCGGTCGTCTCCACGCGCGCCTCCGTCCGGGCAGCCGTGCACGCCGGACGGTGGTTCCGGCGCCTGGCTCCAGCCTAGGTCGGGCCCCGTGACCCGCGCTCCCGGAAAAGGGCGCGAGGAGGTCACGGCACGACGACCAGCTTCCCGCGGGTGTGCCCGGTGCGGCTGGCGTCGAAGGCCTCGCCCGTCCGCTCCAGCGGGAAGGTCCGGGCGACCTCCACGGTCAGCGCCCCGCGGTCCACCACCGCCGCGAGTTCGGCGAGCTTGGCACCGTCCGGACGGACCCAGATCCAGTGGCCGCCGTGCTGGGACACGCCCGGGTCGGCGACGGACACGTGCCGCCCGCCGTCGGCGAGCACGGCCAGCGTCGTCTCCAGCTGGCCGCCGACGAAGTCCGCGACGGCCGACACGCCGCCGGGCGCCGACGCACGCACCCGCTCGGTCAGACCGTCCCCGTAGGTCACCGGCTCGGCGCCCAGCTCGCGGACGAACGCGTGGTTGCGCTCCGAGGCGGTGCCGATCACCCGGGCCCCGCGGTCGCGGCCGAGCTGCACCGCGAGACTGCCCACGCCGCCGGCGGCGCCGTGCACCAGGAGCACGTCGCCGGGGCCGACCGCGAGCCGGTCCAGGCAGCGCAGCGCGGTGAGTCCGGCCAGCGGCAGCCCGGCCGCCTGCGCCCAGTCGAGCCCGGCGGGCTTGCGCGCCACGGCGGGCGCGGCGACCGCGACGTACTCGGCGAAGGTGCCGGCCTGCACCACGTCCTTGCGGGCGTACGCCATCACCTCGTCCCCCGGGGCGAACTCGGGCGTGTCGGGGCCGGTGCGGGTGACCACGCCGGCCACGTCCCAGCCGGGGACGACGGGGAAGACCGCGTCCATCATGCCGTCCAGACCGCCCGCCATGACCTTCCAGTCGACCGGGTTGACGGAGGCAGCCCGGACCTGGATCAGCACCTGGCCGGGGCCGACCTTCGGGTCGGGCACCTCGCCGTACCGCAGCCGGGAGTTGTCCGGGGCGTACGAGTCGTAGGTCACCGCGCGCATGAACCGACCTCCAGGGAAGCGGTGTTGGGCCCGGCGCACCACCACCGGGCGGGCGGGCGCCGTCGGCCACGCTATGCCGACGGTGGGCGCCCGGCACCCCCGCACCGCCGTCCGGGCGGTCCGGGGCCGGTTGCCGTCCGAGCCGAGGTTCGCCGGGTGCTGTGACAAGAACTTTCTGTTAACGCTCACAGAACCTTGGTGGGAGAGTTGGCATGGCTTCATAAATGCCCAGCTCAGTAGCACTGTGACTGGCCATCACTGCTGTTGACGCTCTCATCATTCGCTCATACGCTCCGGGGCGCCGGATCTTCCCGTGGCCGTACTCCGATCGGAGCAGCGATGTCCAAGCCCCGCCGCCACCCCTTCCTCCGCTCAGTCCTCGTGTGCGCGCTCGGCGCGGGGGCCGCTCTGAGCGGCCTGCTCAGCGCACCGAGCGCGCAAGCCGCTGACGGGGGCGGGTCGTTCTCCGTGCTGACGTACAACGTCGCGGGCCTCCCGCAGGTGGTGAACAGTTCCTCGACCGAGCGGCAGAGCAGCACCACCGCCATCGGCGGGCGGCTGGGGCCGTACGACGTCGTGAACGTCCAGGAGGACTTCAACTACCACGCCGCGCTGTACGCCGCCGACGCCCACCCGTACCGCACGGCGACCAGCGGCGGGGCGGGCATCGGCAGCGGCCTCAACACCCTGTCCGGACTCGCCTACGACACCGACGACTTCGAGCGCGTCAAGTGGAACGACTGCCAGCTGGACTCCGGTGACTGCCTCACCCCCAAGGGCTTCACCTTCACGCGGACCCGGCTGGCCGAGGGCGTGTACGTGGACTTCTACAACCTCCACGCGAACGCGGGCACGAACCCCGGCGACGAGACCGCCCGCGCCGCCAACCTGGCCCAGCTCACCGGCTACATCAGGACCCACTCGGCCGGCAACGCCGTCGTCGTGATGGGCGACACCAACACGCGCTACACCCGGGCCGACGACACCATCGCCGCCTTCGCCGCCGACAACCGCCTGACCGACGCGTGGGTGCAGCTGGAGCGCGGTGGCATCGCGCCGACCCGCGGCGCCGACCCGCTGCTGTGCGACCAGAACGCGCCCACCGACACCTGCGAGATCGTCGACAAGGTCCTCTACCGCGGCAGCCCGCTGGTCTCGCTGAGCGCGACCTCGTACGCCAACAAGCACGCCGACTTCCTGGACGCTTCCGGCAGGATGCTCTCCGACCACGACCCGGTGGCCGTGGGCTTCACCTGGAGCCGGAGCCCCGCCTACCTGGCGAGCGAACAGTTCGGCGGCCCGCACGGCGACTTCTACGACGACATCGACCGCGTCCCGGCCGGTGCCCGGGCCACCACCGTCAGCCTCCGGGCCGGCAGCCGGGTCGACCAGGTCGGCCTGACCCTCGCCGACGGCACCGCCCTCACCCACGGGGGCACCGGAGGCACCGCTTCCTCGCTCACCCTCGGCAGCGGCGAGTACGTGAGCACGGCGACCCTCTGCCGGGGCTCGTACAACGGGCACACCCGGATCTTCTACGCCTCCTTCGGCACCAACCTGGGCCGCACCCTGGCCGGTGGCACCACCACCGGCGACTGCGTGACCCGCACCGCGACCGACGGCTGGCAGTTCGCCGGGTTCCACGGACGCGCCGGCGACGGGGTCGACAAGCTCGGCTTCCTGTTCACCCGCCGCTGAGCCCCCGCTACCCCGCCGCCCCCGCAGGTCCCCGCTGCCCCCGCACGTCCCCGCACGTCCCCGCACGTCCCCGCGCTTCCCCGCGCTTCCACGGCCCGGGCCGCCACCCGGGCCGGGGGACCGACCCCCCTCCTCCCGCACACCGCTCCGCCCACCGGGCGCACCACCGCAGGAAGACCGCAATGAACGACCAGCCCACCCTGAACCGCCGCCGCTTCCTGCGCCACTCCGCGGCGACCTCGATCGGCATCCTCACCGCGCCCACGGCCCTGGACCTGCTGGCCACCCCGCAGCGGGCCGCCGCAGCGCCCGCCGGGCCCGTCCAGGGCGCCGCCTTCGTGGACTCCTACACCACCAACACGATGGCCGACCTCACCCCGGAGGGGAACGCGGCCGTGCGCATCCTCACCGGGATGAACCGGATCTGGCACACCGGCGGGTCCTGGAACGACGGCTCGCCGCTGCTGGCCGACGTGCTGCGCGCCAATGTGCGCTACTGCGTGCGGGTCACCACCCGGCGCACCGCGGCGCAGGCCCGGGAGGCCTTCGTCTACGACCGCCAGCACCAGAGTTACGCCGTCATCGCCGGCCTCGGCCCGCTCGCCGACCTGTACCGCGCGGGCGCCCGGGCCGTCACCTCGATCACCACCGCGCCCGACTCCACCCCGCCCGCGAAGGTCGACGACGCCGTCCCCGCCGACGCGCCCGCCGGGTCCGCGCTCGGACCGGGGGCCGTCGACTCGGAGCTGGGGCAGGTGGTCACCCTGGTCAACACCCTGCGCGGACCGTACGCCTCCGGCAACCCGGCCAAGTACGCCTACCGCTACCCGCGCCCCTGGCGGCTCAACGAGGACAGCGCGGTGGTCGACACCGGCGCCACCGACGCCGTCGGCTACCCGGTCTACGCCTCGGACGTCGTCGTCGCCCCGCAACTGCTGCGCCAGCGCGGCACCTCCCCGGCCGACGACGGCGGCTTCGTGAGCGGTCACACCAACGCCTTCCACCTGGCCGCGCTGGCCCTCGCCTACGCGGTGCCCGAGCGGTTCCAGGAGCTGATCGCCCGGGCCTTCGAGCTCAGCCACACCCGGATCACCGCGGGCATGCACTCCCCGCTCGACGTCATCGGCGGTCGCACGCTCGCCACGGCGCTCGCCGCCGCCACCCTCGCCGACCCGCGCAACGCCGCCCTCAAGGCCGCCGCCCGGAGCCAGGCGGCCGCGTACTTCCGGTCGAGGACCGGCAGCACGGCCGACACCCTGTACGCCTTCGCCCACCGCGCCGCACCGGCCGAGGACCCGTACGCCGACCGCGCGGCCAACGCCGCGCAGGTCACGCCGCGGCTGACGTACGTCCTCCGCCGCAGCGGCCGGGACGTCCCGATGGCAGTGCCCAAGGGCGCCGAAGTCCTGCTGGAGACGCGCCTGCCCTACCTGGACGGCGCCCAGCGCAGGGAGGTGCTGCGCACCACCGCCCTGCCCTCCGGCTACGTCCTGCTGGACGGCCCGGAGATGTGGGGCCGGCTCGACCTGTTCGCCGCGGCGGACGGTTACGGCTCGTTCGAGCGGGACGTGACGGTGGAGCTGAACGCCGCCGACGGCGGGTTCTGCGCGGCCGACGCCTGGCACAACGACATCGCGGGCCCGGGCGGCCTCACCAAGCGCGGCACCGGGACGCTGACCCTGACCGGTACCAACCGCTACACCGGCCCCACCGTGGTGGCGGGCGGCGTCCTCGTGGCCGGCTCCCGCGACGCCCTCGGGCGCGGCGACGTCCAGGTCCGCGGCGGCACCCTGCGGGTGGACGCCGAGCGGGGCGCCGTCCGGGTGCACGGCGACTACGGGCAGTCGGGCGCCGGGACGCGCCTGGAGCTGACGCTGCACCACTGCCACGCCCCGGCTCTGACGGTCGCGGGCCGGGTCACGCTCGGCCAGGGCGCGCAACTCGCCCTGCGGCTGCCGGACGCCCACGCCCTGGGGGACGACGTGGTCCTGCCGGTGATCAACGGGTGCGCGGTGCATGGCGAGTTCGGCAGCGTCACCGTCGACGCGGCCGGCTACCGGGCGACGCCGCTGGACACCCATGACGGCCTCTCGGTGCGGCTGACCCGCCGCTGAGAACGTGCCGGTCCGCCGTCGAAGCCGAGGAGGCGACACCCCATGACCGTGGCCGCGACCAACTGGGCCGGGAACATCAGGTTCCGGGCCGAGCGGTTCCACGAGCCCCGCACCGTGGCCGAGTTGCAGCGGATCGTCGCGGGCAGCCGGTCCCTGCGCGTCCTCGGGACCGGGCACTCGTTCAACGCGATCGCCGACACCACGGGTGACCTGGTGTCCGTCGCCGGCCTGCCCCGGACGGTCGAGCCGGACGGGCGGGCCGGCACGGTCAGGGTGAGCGCCGGGACGCGGTTCGGCGACCTCGCCGGAGCGCTGGACCGGGCGGGCCTCGCCCTGCACAACCTCGGATCGCTGCCGCACATCTCGGTCGCGGGCGCCTGCGCCACGGGGACGCACGGCTCGGGGGTCGCCAACGGCTGCCTCGCCACGGCGGTCCGGTCCGTCGAGCTGGTGACGGCGGACGGCGACCTGGTGACGCTCGACCGGGGAGCCGCCCGGTTCCCCGGTTCGGTCGTGGCCCTCGGCGCCCTCGGCGTGGTCACCCGGCTGACATTGGACGTGGTGCCGGCGTTCGAGGTCCGGCAGTGGGTCTACGAGGGCCTGCCGACGGCCGTGCTGCGGGAACGGTTCGACGAGATCATGGCGGCGGCGTACAGCGTCAGCCTGTTCACGCGCTGGCGGGGCGACCGGATCGACCAGGTGTGGCTCAAGCGGCGCGGCGGCCCCGACGCCCCCGGGACCTGGCTCGGCGCGGTGCTCGCCGACGGCCCGCGCCACCCCGTGCCGGGGTGCCCGCCCGAACCCTGCACGGAGCAGCTGGGCGTGCCGGGGCGGTGGCACGACCGGCTCCCGCACTTCCGGCAGGAGTTCACGCCGAGCAGCGGCGACGAACTGCAGTCGGAGTACTTCGTCGCCCGCCCCGACGCCGTCCGCGCGTTCGACGCGCTGGACGCCGTACGGGAGCGGATCGCGCCGGCCCTGCAGATCGGTGAGATCCGTACGGTGGCGGCCGACGCGCTCTGGCTCAGCCCCGCCTTCCGACGCGACTGCGTCGCCTTCCACTTCACCTGGCACCCCGATGCGGTGGCCGTGGCGGACGCGGTCGGGGCGGTCGAGGAGGCCCTGTCCGGCTTCGCCGCCCGGCCGCACTGGGGCAAGGTCTTCACCATGGCGCCCGAGGCGATCCGGGGGTCGTACCCGCGCTGGGAGGACTTCCGGCGGCTCCTGGGCGAGTTCGACCCGGCGGGCACGGCCTCGCCGCGCCCTGGACGGCGGCCATGGCGGCGAAGGTCGGGCCCGAGGGCGGCGGTGGCGACTACGGTCCGAACAGCGGCGGCTTCGACCAACTCGGCTTCGGCACCTTGGCGTTCACCCGCGACAAGGCCGCGGCTCCGGTGCCGCCGCCCGCACCGGCGGGGTCGCCGGGGTCTTCCGCGTCGGCGGGATCGCCGGGGTCGTCGGGGTCGCCCGCGCCGGCGGGGCCGCAGCCGTCGCCCGCAACGGCGGAATCGCCGGCGAGCGGTGCGGGCCCCTCGGCGTCGGCTTCGGCGAGCCCGACCAGGGGTGCGGCCACGGACCTCGCCGCCACGGGCTCGAACGGCTTGCTACCGATCGGCGGCGCGTCCCTGCTCGCCATCGGCGGCGGCGTGCTGGCCTTCCGAGCCCGGGCCCGTCGCAAGGGCGCGCACCGCGCCTGACGAGGGGGAACCCCGGCCGAGTGCACGGCCGGGGTTCCCCCCGGAGGCGGTGAGTGCCGGTCAGCGGCGGAGGGTCAGGAGGCCCGGCCGCCAGGGCAGTCGGTCGTAGGGGCCGGTGGCGGTGGGCGACTTGCCCTGGTAGAGGAGTTGCAGGTTGCAGGGGTCGATGGTCATCGTCTGATCCGGGTTGTTGCGGACCAGGTCGCCGTGGCTGATGTCGTTGGTCCAGCCGGCACCGCTGTTGGCCTTGCCCGCGAAGGGGTTGTTCTCGCTGGCGGCCTGCGGGGTCCACGAACCGTTGAGGCTGGTGGCCGTGAACGAGCGGAAGTAGCGGCCACCCGCGCCCATCGCCTCGACGATCATCAGGTACTGGTTGCGGTCCTTGACCTTGTACACCTGCGGCGCCTCGAAGAGGTTGGCGGTCGAGTCGCTCATGACCGTGGTGTACGACGACCCGAAGCTGCCGGGGAAGTTCCCGATCGGCATGCTCGCCCGGTAGATCTTGCCGTTGTCACCGGCGAAGAACAGGTACATGTTCCGGTCGTCGGCGATCAGGGTCTGGTCGATCGGCCCGGTACCGGAGTTGGGGATGCTGCCGGTGAACAGCGGCTGCGGCGCGGACCAGCCGTTGGGGTTCGTCGGGTCGGTCGACGTGCGGTAGACGAAGGGCCACTGGCCCCACTGGTACGCCAGTACCCAGAGCTTCTTGGGCGCGAAGTAGAACAGGGTGGGTGCCACCGTGGCCTGGCCCATCCCGATCTGCCCGGTGGACGCCATGTCCGACCAGTTCGAGAAGGGGCTGAACATCATCGAGCCGTACGAGGAGCCGTTCACGTTGGACGCGTAGATCAGGTGCTTGCCGTTGTACACGACATCGGTGAAGTCCTTCACCGAGGCCCAGCCGTTCGCCGGCTGCGCCAGCGCACCCGTCGAGGACCAGTGGTACGTGGACGGCAGGGCGCAGCCGAGGTCGCCGGAGGCCGTCCGCGCGGTGTCGGCGGCGGCCTGCGCGGTGGTGACGCCGAGCATGGCCGCCAGGGCCGCCGAGGCAGCGACGGCGGCGGTGAGCGCCGTGGTCGGCCGGCCTCGGCGGGACTTCCGTGCACGCATGGGGGTCTCCTTCATCAACGGGCGCTCACCGTCAGGTCGGAGCGGCCGCTGCTGTGGTAGCCCTCGGTCGCCAGGATCTCGTAGTTCATGGTGCCGAGCCGCATGCCGTACCTGGCCCACGCGTCGAAGTGGTTCCCGACGGTGATCGTTCCGCCGGTCCGCTTGGCCCGACGGACGCTCCAGTACTGGTTGAAGGTCCTGATGCCCTCGATCGACGGGGCGTTGTAGCGCGCCGTCTCGTAGATGTCGTAGGTGCCGCCGTCCGTGGTGACGGTGCCCTTGAACGCGCCGGAGGGCCGGTAGGAGCCGTAGTTGTCGACGACGTAGTACTCGACGAGCGGGTTGGTGCTCCAGCCGTAGAGCGACAGATAGGCGTTGCCGTTGGTGCTCCACGTGCCCGAGTAGGAGACCGGCTTGCGCGAGCCGGTGCTCCAGCCCTTGCCGGCCACGAAGTTGCCCGCGTTGGACCAGGAGGTGCCGTAGTGACCGCCGCCGTTCAGCGACATCGAGACCGCACCGGTGCCCTCGGTCCAGAACGAGTAGAAGTACCCGCCGTCGGTGCCGGTCTGGTTCGTGGTCACGGTGGCGGCGTCGGCGGTGCCGGGCAAGATCAGGACGACCGCGAGGGCCGGCACCAGGAGGTGCGCCCTGCTGACGATCCGCCGGAGGCGGCCGGCCTTGCGGCTCTGGGGGTGGTGAGCGTTCACGGAGGTGATCCGTCCTGCCGATGGGTGGGGTGGGGGCCGGCGTGTCATCAACAGCGCGTTTCGCCGGGCGAGTTGGTGACCTGCGGTCGGGGTCCGGAGCCACGGCCGCGCGCACGTTGCCGACGGCGACAGTGTTGGTGTGCACTCGACAAGCTGTCAATGCTTTCGGCAGAGCAAGCGAAAGTATCGGCCGCGCCCAGCTCTGCCCGCCCCAGGAAAGTCCCTGTTCGGAGGCTCGGCTATCGAGTCGGCCGACGAGGTCCCCACGGATCTCCCACCGGTTGGGGGTAACTTTCACGAGCAGAGCGATCGAGGTCGACCGAAAGTTTCGAGCATCGCCGGGTGGGCGGGGCCCGGCCTGCTCCGGCGGCCCGAGACTCGCTCCCAGGAGTTGTTAACGCTCTCATTTGCCGCCATCGGTGACGCAAGGGAATACGAACCAAGGTGCGGGGCGCCGCGTGTTCAGCCCGAGGCCCGGACGACGAGCCGGGTGGGGAGCACGATCGATTCGCCGTGCGCCGGATTGCGCAGCAGCAACTCCAGGGCGCGGGCGCCGAGTTCCTCCACCGGCTGGCGGACGGTGGTCAGCCCGGGGCGGCACCGTGCCGCGACGGGGGCGTCGTCGAAGCCGATCAGGGCCACGTCCTCGGGCACCCGCAGCCCGTGCCGCCGCAAGGTCCGGAGGGCTCCCGCGGCCATCTGGTCGGAGGCGGCGAACACCGCGTTGAGCTCCGGGCGCTGGTCCAGCAGCCACTGCATCGCGTGCTCCCCGGAGGCGCTGCTGAAGTCGCCGTACGCCACGGCAGGCCGGGCGGCCGGGAGCGTCGCCGCCAGCGCCTGGTGGTAGCCGGCCAGCCGGTCCGCGCCGGCGGCGGTGTCCGGCGGCCCGGCGATGGTGGCCACCGCCCGGCGCCCGGACGCGCACAGCCGCCGCACCGCCGCCCGGGCGCCGGCCAGGTTGTCCGCGTCCACGAACGCCACCGTGCCCGGCTCCGGCGGGCGGCCCAGCGACACCACCGGGACCTTGGCCGCGTGCAGCAGCCGGATGAGCGCGGTGTCCCCCCAGGGACCGACCAGCAGCACTCCGTCGACGTGGCCGCCGCACAGGTAGCGCACCAGCGGTGGCCGCCGTGAGCGTCTGGGAACCGTGAAGACGGCCAGCTCCCGCTCCGCGCCCGGCAGGGAGCGCCGCAGCCCGGCCAGCAGCCGGACCGGGAAGGCGTCCGCGTGGTACTGCAGCGGATCGGCGAAGACCACGACGGCCACCACGCCCGTCCGCCGGGCACTGGGTGCCCGGCGGCGGACGTAGGCCAGCTCGCGCGCTGCCTGTTCCACCCGGGCTGCCGCGTCGGTGGAGACCCGGGCGGAACGGTTCAGCACCCGGGAGGCGGTCGCGATGGAGACACCGGCCCGACGGGCGACCTCGGCCAGGGTCGGAGCGGGGTCGGTGTTGGGCAAGGGCAGGGACATGGGGGCCGTCCTGGATCGACACTCGACACGGGAACTGCACCCCGAACTCATCGCGCGCCGGTTCACCCACCGCTGCCAGCTTCGCCGGTTGAATGATCGGCGTCAAGGGAATGGACGCGCTCACACACCCGGGTCGGGCAGCGTGCCCCGGCGGATCACCTCCGCGTACCACCGGGCGCTGTCCTTGGCGATCCGGGCCTGGGTGGGGTAGTCCACGTAGTACAGGCCGAACCGTTTGCCGTAGCCGTACGCCCACTCGAAGTTGTCCATCAGCGACCAGAGGAAGTAGCCCCGCACGTCCGCGCCGGCGGCGATCGCCCGTCGAACGGCGTCGAGGTGTCCGCGCAGGTAGCCGATGCGCTGCGGGTCGTGCACCGCGCCCTCGGGCGTCACCCGGTCGTCGAAGGCGGCACCGTTCTCGGTGACCAGCAACGGGAGCCCGGGGTGTTCGCGGTGGAGGCGCAGCAGCAGGTCGGTCAGGCCGGTCGGGTCGATCGTCCAGCCCATGGCGGTGCGCTCGCCGGGTGCGCGGTGGAAGAGCAGGTCGCCGCAGCCGGCGAAGGGGGACTGGGCGCCGTCACCGTGGCCGGCCTCGCTCGCGGCGGCGGAGTCCGGGGCCTGGCCGTCCGGCGGGGCCGACACCACGGTGGGGGTGTAGTAGTTGACGCCCAGCAGATCGACCGGCCGGGAGATCGTGGCCAGATCGCCGTCGTGGATCAATTCCGGCCAGTCGACCAGGTGTGCCGTGTCGCTGATCAGGTCGGCGGGGTAGTCACCGCTCAGCATCGGTCCGGTGAAGACGCGGTTGCCCACCGCGTCGACCCGGCGGGCGGCCTCGTGGTCCGCGGCGGACCGGGTGAGCGGCCGCACCTCGTGCAGGTTGAGCGACACGGCGATCCGGGCGTCCCGGGGCAGCGTCGTGCGCAGTGCCTCGACCGCGAGGCCGTGGCCGAGGTTGAGGTGGTGGGCCGCGTGCAGGGCGGCCGTCCAGTCGGCGCGGCCCGGCGCGTGCACCCCGGAGCCGTAGCCGAGGAAGGCCGAGCACCAGGGCTCGTTGAGAGTGGTCCAGAGCCCCACCCGGTCGCCGAGCGCGTCGGCCACCAGGGCGGCGTAGTCCGCGAACCGCCGCGCGGTGTCGCGGGCCGGCCAGCCCCCGATGTCCTCCAGGTCCTGGGGCAGGTCCCAGTGGTAGAGCGTCACCGCGGGCTCGACGCCGTGCTCCAGCAACTCGTCCACCAGCCGCCGGTAGAAGTCCAGGCCGCGTTCGACGGCCGGCCCCCGCCCGGTCGGCTGCACCCGGGACCAGGACACCGAGAACCGGTAGGCGCCCAGGCCCAGGTCGGCCATCAGCCGGACGTCCTGCCGGTAGCGGTGGTAGTGCTCGGTGGCGCGTTCGCCGGTGTCGCCGCCGGCGGTTCGCCCCGGGGTCCGGCTGAAGGTGTCCCAGATCGAGGGTGTCCGGCCGTCCACGTCGACGGCCCCCTCGATCTGGTAGGCCGCCGTGGCGGCTCCCCAGAGGAAGTCGGCGGGGAAGGCGGGATCGGAGGTGTCGACCGGGGTCGACTGGGCCCCTGCGGAAATCATGGCTGGCTTCTCCGTTTCCGGTGAGAGATTGACCAATCATCAGTTCTTGACGGCGCCGGCGGTGATTCCGCCGACGACGTGCCGGCCGAGGAGGGCGAAGACCAGCAGCAGCGGTGCCGTCCCGAGCAGTGATCCGGTGAGGATGACGGCCTGGTCGGAGTCGTACGAGCCGCCGCCGAGGCCGGCCAGCGCGACCTGGACGGTGGGATTGCTCTGGCTCAGCGCGATCAGCGGCCAGAAGAAGTCGTTCCAGGACTGCACGAAGACCAGCATGCCGAGCACGGCCATCCCGGGCCGGGCGATGGGCAGCACCACGCTCCACAGGATTCGCAGGCTGCTCGCGCCGTCCACCCGGGCCGCCTCGACCAGTTCGACCGGCAGTGCCTCGGACAGGAACTGCCGCATGAAGAACACCCCGAACGCGGCCACCAGATTGGGCAGGATCACCGACTGCAGCCGGTCGGTCCAGTGCAGCTCGGCCATGATCTGGTACAGCGGGATGACGCTCAGCTGGGCGGGCACCGTCATGGTCGCCACCACCAGGCTCAGCAGGGCGTTGCGGCCCCGGAACGGCAGTTTGGCGAAGGCGAAGCCGGCGAGCGTCGCGAACAGCACCGTGCTGGCGGTCACGCAGCCCGCCACCACCACCGAGTTGAGCAGCGCCTCGCCCATGTGGACCTGGTTCCAGGCGATGTCGAGGTTGTGCCACAGGCTCCCGCCGGGCAGCAGGGGAGGCGGGGTCTGCGCGATCCGGCTGCCGGAGGTCGAGGCACCGACCAGGGTCCAGTACAGCGGGAAGAGGGACAGGACGGCGACGACGATCAGCACCGCGTACGTGAGCGGTCCGGCTCCGGTGAGGCCGCGTGCTCCCGCACGGCGTCCCGGGTTCCTGGCCATCGGCGCTCAACTCCCGTTCCGGGCGCGGCGGAAGCGGGCCAGGGCGAGGTTGAGCGCGCCGATGGCCAGCAGGATCAGCAGCATCGTCCAGGCCACGGCGGCGGCCCGGCCGAGGTGGAAGGCGTACCAGCCCTGGTCGTACAGGTAGAGCCCGAGGGTCTGGTACTGGTGGGCCGAGCCGCCGCTGTGGCCGGTCGCGCCGCCGCCGAACAGCAGGGGTTCGCCGAAGAGTTGGGTGGCCCCGATGCTGGAGACCACGACGGTGAACAGGATGGTGGGCCGGATGGACGGCACCGTGACGTGCCGGAACTGCTGCCACCGGTTGGCGCCGTCGAGCGCCGCCGCCTCGTACAGGTCGTGCGGGACGGCCTGCATGGCGGCGAGGTAGATCAGCGCGTTGTAGCCCGTCCAGCGCCAGGTGACGATCACGGAGAGGGCGATCTGGGAGCTCCAGGTGCCGCCCTCCCAGTCGACCGGGCTCAGGCCCAGCTGGCCCAGCAGCCAGTTGATCATCCCGTAGTCCCGCCCGAACAGCAGCGAGAACACCAGGGTCGCCGCGGCGATCGAGGTCGCGTACGGCGCGAGCATCGCGATCCGGAAGAATCCCCGGCCGCGCAGGCGGTAGTTGAGGAGGTGCGCCAGACCGAGGGCCATCAGCAGTTGCGGCACGGTGGACAGCACGCCGATGGTCAGGGTGTTGCGCAGGGCGTTGCGGAACAGGTCGTCGTGGAGCAGCCGGGTGTAGTTGTCGAAGCCGCGCCACTGCATCTGGTCGGGAGCCTGGAGGTCGACGCTGTGCAGCGAGACCCAGCCCGTGTAGATCAGCGGGAACAGGCCGAACGCCAGGAAGCAGGCGAAGAACGGTGCGACGTACAGGTACGGCGACGCCTTCAGGTCCCACCGGTAGAGCCGGGTGCGCCAGGGGCGCGGCGGCGGGGGAGCGGGCGGCGGCCCGCCGAGGGGGGTGGCCGGAACGGCCTCGTCGAGCATGGTCGTGACCTCTCTCGGGAGAGCGGGCGGTCCCGTTCCGGCCGCTCGGGGCCGGGACGGGCTCGCTGCCGGACGGGCCGTCAGTCGCTGACCTTGTCGTCGATCTCCTTGACGGCCGTGCTCCACGCCTTGTCGGGGTCGCTCTGGTGCTGCTCGATGCTGAGCAGGGCGCCGTTGGTGAGGGTGTCCTTGACGAGGCCGTCCCACTCGCCGATCACGGTCGGGTGGATGGACTGCGCGGTGGCGGCGTAGACCTGGCCGGTGGGTGTGTCACCGAAGTAGTCGAGCTTGGCGTTCTGCACCTCCGGCTGGCCCAGCGCCTTGGTGTTGGAGGGCAGGTTGCCGACCGTGGTGAAGACCTTGACCTGCTGCGCGGGTGCGGTGAGCCAGGCGGCGAGGGCCGCGGCCTCCTTCTGGTGCTTGCCGGCCTTGGGCACGGTGAGGAAGGAGCCGCCCCAGCTGCCGGCGGCCGGGGCGGCGGCGATGTCCCACTTGCCCTTGTTGGCGGGCCCGGACTTGTCGGCGACGATGGCCGTCATCCAGGACGGGCAGGCCAGCGTGGCGAACTTGGAGTTGGCGAACGCCTGGTTCCACGGTGTGTCGAACTGCTTGAGGCCGGCGCTGATCCCGGCCTGGATCGCACCGGTCGACAGGGTCCAGGCGGCCTTGACGCTGGGGCTGTTCTTGTAGTCCAGCTTGCCGCCGGCGTCGTCGTACTGCGTGGTGCTGGAGGACACCACGGCGTTGAACAGGCCGCCGGCGGAGTCGGTGAAGAAGGTGCCGGCGGGCGCCTTGGCCTGGTACTGCTTGCCGATGTCGAGGAACTTGGCCCAGTCGCCCTGCCAGAGCTTGGCCACCTCGGCGCGGTCGGTGGGCAGCCCGGCCTGCTGGAACAGGTCCTTGCGGTAGCAGATCGCCATCGGGCCGATGTCGGTGCCCAGGCCGATGGCGCGGCCGTCCGCGGTGGTGGCCTGCTGGGACTTCCAGGGCAGGAAGGCGCTCTTGTCGACCCCGTCCGCCGCGCCGAGGTCGACGAACTTGGTGGCCTGCTTCTTCACCACCTGGGCGATCCGGCCGACCTCGACCGCCTGGATGTCGTCCAGGCCGCTGCCCGAGGCCAGGTGGGTCTGCAGGGCGGGGTAGTAGTCGCTCTCCTGCTGGACGGTGTGCTCCACGATGGTGATGCCGGGGTGCTCGCGCATGTACGCGTCGAACAGGCCGGCCTCCTTGTAGCCGAACGTGCCGTAGTCGCCGACGGTCAGGGTGATCTTGCTGTCGGAGGCCGCGTCGGTGCCGGAGCTGCTGCTGCAACCGGCGACCAGCAGGGCGCACAGGGCCGCGACGGCGGCGCCCGGAAGTGGTGTGCGCCGCTTGCGTGCGGGGAGGGCGGCGGCTGCTCCGCCGCTGTGGGTGGTGGTGCCGGGGTTCCGCATGGCCGAATCTCCTTGTCCAGGCTGGTCCATGGCTTACGCCGCGCGACTGGCGGCCGGCAGTGCTCGGGAGCGGGGTGGAGTGGCATTTGGGAGCGCTCCCATTTCGATGTGGGAAGATTGCTTCGCCGCGCGAGCAGTGTCAAGGGCGTGCAACGGCTCCGTTACCGGACCGTGTCGTCCCTTGCCGTTATCGCCGTGGTCACCGCAGTCGACGCCGTCCGCCGGGAGAACGATCATGAGTCGAGCCGCGCAGCAGCAGCCCGCCGCCCGCCCCACCCTGGAGGCGGTGGCGGCGCGGGCCGGAGTGGGCCGGGGCACGGTGTCCCGCGTCGTCAACGGCTCGCCCAAGGTGAGCGCCAAGGCCCGTGCGGCGGTCGAGCAGGCCATCGCGGAACTCGGCTACGTCCCCAACCAGGCGGCGCGCTCCCTGGTCACCTCCCGGACCGACGCGGTCGCGCTGGTCATCCCGGAGAGTGTCGCGAAGCTGAGCTCCGAACCCTACTTCTCCGACATCATCACCGGGGTCTCCGCCGAACTCGCGGAATCCGACCTACAGTTGCTGCTGGTGCTGGTCCGCAACGAGCACGAGCGGGAGCGGCTGACCCGCTACCTCACCGCCCGCCGGGTGGACGGCGTCCTGCTGGTCTCCGTGCACCAGGACGATCCGCTCCCCGAACTGCTGGAGCGGCTGGAGCTGCCCGCCGTGCTCGGCGGTCGACGCTCGGCGCAGGAGACCCTCGGCTACGTGCACGCCGACAACGCGGGTGGCGCACGGGCGGCCGTCCGGCACCTGCTGTCCCGGGGCCGGACGGCCATCGGAACCGTCACCGGACCGCTCGACATGGAGGGTGCCGCCGCGCGCCTGGCCGGTTACCGGCAGGCGCTCGCCGAGGCCGCGGTCCCGGCCGACGAGGGCCTCGTCGCGCACGGGGACTTCACCGAGCACGGCGGACGCGAGGGCATGCGGGAACTGCTCGCCCGCCGGCCGGGCCTGGACGCGGTGTTCTGCGCCTCGGACCTGATGGCGGCGGGCGCGATGCAGGCGTTGCGCGAGGCGGGCCGGCGGGTGCCGCAGGACGTCGCCGTGATCGGTTTCGACGACTCCGTGGTGGCCCGGCACACCGAGCCGCCGCTCACCAGCGTGCGTCAACCGACCGAGGAGATGGGCCGGTTGATGGTCCAGTTGCTGCTCGAGGAGATCGCCCGGCCGGGCCGGTTCCGTCGGCAGATGGTCCTGCCGACGGAACTGGTGGTGCGGGACTCGGCGTGACCAGGGCGTGTCCTACAGGCCGGCCAGGTGGGCGCGGTAGCCGGCGCCGAAGGCCGTCGGCGTGCCGTCGTAGGAGCTGATCAGCGCCGGGCCGCTGCCGCAGTCCCAGGTGTTCCAGGCCCAGGCGAGGTAGGAGACGCCGTGCCGGTCCAGCCACGGCAGCAGGGTGTCCAGGTAGCCGTGGGCGCAGTCGTTCTCGCCCAACTCGCCGGTCACCACCGGGACCTGGGCCGCCAGCGAGCCGATCTGAGCGTCCCAGCAGGAACTGGTGCGACAGCTGTTGAAGTTGTAGGAGTGCCAGGAGGCGGCCAGGTTGTGCAGGGGGTCGGTCGGCCGGTGCGCGGCCCACTGGGTGAGGTCGTTGGCGTACTCCAGGCCGCCCAGCAGCAGGACGTTGTCCGCGCCGGTCGAGCGCACCGCGTCGACCATCGCCTGCATGCCGGCGACCCGGAAGCCGATTCCGGGGCAGCTGCCGCCGTCGCGCCAGCAGGCCCAGCCGCTGTCCGTGTCCCCGGTGGCGCGGGACGGGTACGGCTCGTTGAACAGGTCGAAGACGGTCGCGTCGTCGCCCTTGAAGGTCTGCGCCACCGAGGTCCAGAACGGGAGCGCGCCGGCGGCGTCCGGCATGGGCTTCTGGCAGGTGGCGTTCGGGTCGGAGCAGCCGGCGGACGGTCCGGTGTACGCCCCGTCGGTCCAGTGCAGGTCCAGGACGGCCACCAGGCCGTTGCGGTGGAGCAGGTCGACGTAGCTGCGGACGGCACCGATGTAGGCCGAACCGGCGTACGCGGGGTCGACGTTGGAATGGCCGAGCCAGCAGTCCTCGTTGAGCGGCACGCGGACGGCGTTGACGCGCCAGGACTTCATCGCGGTGACGGACGCCTGGTCGGCCGGTCCGTCGAAGATGCCGTGGCCCTGGACGCACATGAATTCGGCCCCGGAGCGGTTCACCCCGTGCAGGGTGATCGGGGTGCCGTCGGCCTTCGCCAGCGTGCTGCCCGAGACGTGCACGGCCGGCGCCGGCCCGCTCGGCGGGGTGCTGGTCGGAGTACTGGTCGGAGTGGGGCTGGGGGTGGGGCTCGGCGACGGGCCGGCCGGCGGCCCGCAGGTGGTGCCGTTGACGGTGTAGGTGGTGGGGGCGGTGTTGGTGCCGGTGTAGTTGAAGTTGGCGCTGGTGGTGTAGGTGGCGCCGGGGTTGATGGTGGGGGCGTAGTCGGGGTTGGTGACGGTGACGGTTCGTCCGG
>NZ_JBEOSA010000097.1:0-25394 GCF_040302625.1 Kitasatospora sp. NPDC097643
GCCGGTCGCGGAGTTCTGCACCACCCGCCACTCCTGCCACGGGTTGCCCGGTGCGTAGTTCAGCAGGTAGGCGCTGTTGCCGGGCGAGGTGCCGGTCAGAGCCAGCCGCGCTCCTTGGCGCGCAGGCCCGCCTCGAAGCGGCTGCGGGCGCCGAGGCGGGCCATCAGGGCGGCGGTGGTGCGGCGGACGGTGCGGACGGAGAGGGCGAGCCGGTTGGCCACCGCCTCGTCGGTGAAGCCCTGGCTGAGGAGGTCCAACAGGCCGCGTTCCTGGCGGGTGAGGTCGTCCGCGCGGGGCCGGGCCGGGTCGTCGGCGGCGGCGCCGGCCGGGAGCTGGGCGGCGATCGGGACGGCCGTCGCCCAGACCGCCTCGAACAGGGCGCGCAGCGCGGCGACCACGGCTGGTGCGCTGACCAGGACGGCGTCGAGGCAGGTCGGATCCAGGCCGGCCGGCAGCAGGGCGACGTCGTGGTCGAAAACGATCATCCGGTGGACCGGCAGCGCCGGGGCGGTCCGGATCTGGGCGCCGTGTGCGCCGAGGGCCGCGGCGTAGGAGAGGCTGGGCCCGTGGCGGCGGGCGGCCTCGGGGTAGATGGTGCGCAGCCGGACGCCGCGGGCGAGCCCGTCGAGGTTGAGCGCGAGGCCGGCGGCGGTCGCGGCGTTGCCGTTGACCTGGGTCTGGAAGGACATCGTCTCGAACCGGCAGCCGGCGGCCAGTTGTTCCAGCCGGGAGACCACGCTGTCCTGGCCGATCAGCCGCTCGGTGTCGCGCTGGCGGATGCCGGGCTCGGCGACGGCGTACTCGGTGAGCAGCCTGGTCACGGTGGTCCGGGTGCGGTCGAACTCCTGTTGCTGGGCGAGCAGTCGGGCCTCCTGCCGGGCCAGCAGGGCACGCAGGCCCTCGCGCGGGTCGGCGAGGCGCAACGGGCGGCGGCCGACGGGGCCGGCGGAGTCGACGGGGCCGTCGGGTGCGGCGAGGCCGTCGAGTGTAGCGGGGCCGTCGGCTTGGAGCGCTTCAGGGTCGACCGTCGGCCGGACCAAACCCGCGGCGGCCAGGCGTTCCAGGGCTGCGCGGACCTGCTCCGGCGTCAGGCCGAGCGCCCTGGCCAGCTCGGTGTGCTCCGAGACGCCCTCACCCAGCATCAGCCCGTACACGGCCCCGGCCTCGCGCCCGAGCCCCAACCCCTCGTACACCTGTCACTCCCCCTGTCGTGCTGGCGCCATCCTGCCACTGTCCGGATGCTGCCCGCCGAACATCTTCCCAGGTCGGAGTGGTTGCCGTCAGACTCTCCTGGCCGACGGCCGGACCGCCGCGGCATCCGTCGAGGCAGAGGAGCCGTCCGCATGTCCCAGCACGCCAACAGCACCACGCGCCAGCCCGGCCGGGCCGTCCGGCTGTTGCTGGACTGGGGACCGACCCTGCTGTTCAACGTGCTGGCCCCGGTGCTCACCTACAACGCGCTGAGCGGGCACGGGGTGGCGGACGCCACCGCGCTGCTGATCTCCTCGGCCTGGCCGCTGGCGGACCTCGGGGTGTACTTCCTGCTGCACCGCCGACTGGACGAGTTCGGCGTGTTCACCCTGGTGACGCTCGCGCTGGGGGCGCTCAGCGCGGTGGCGTACAACACCACCGAGCTGATCTTCATCAAGGACTCCGCGCTGACCGGTCTGATCGGGCTCGGGTTCCTGGCCACGCTGCTGGCGAAGCGTCCGGCGATGTTCTACTTCGGGCGCAAGTTCGCCTCCGGTGGCACGCCGGAGGGCATCGAGCGCTGGAACGGCCTGTGGCAGTACGAGGGGTTCCGGCGGGGGCAGCGGCTGCTGACGGTGATCTGGGGCGTGGCGTTCCTGGTGGAGTCGGTGCTGCGGATCGCCCTGACGTACGTGCTGTCGACGTCGGCGATGGTCACGGTGAGCAGTGTGCTGCCGTGGGCGGTGCTCGGCGGTCTGATCTTCTTCACGGTGAGCTGGGGGCGGCGGCGGGCGGCCCGGATGCAGGCGGCGCTGGGCGCGGAGGCCGTCGGTGCTCCGTCGGCGGAGCGGCCGACGGTGGCCGTCTGAGGCCCCGGCCGCTTGCGGTTCCTCGGTGCGGCGGTCCGGCTCCTCGGAGTTCCGGGCCGCCGCTTCGAGCTTCTCACCCGACCGCCCTCCGTCAGAGGCCGACCTGGATCTCCGCCCGGTGGCGGATGTACTCGTCGGGGTGCGAGCGCGCGATCTCCACCGCGCGCTCCACCAACCCGTGCAGCTCCGCGGGGTACGCGCGCGGCACCAGGGGCAGCCCGGGGAGGATGCAGCGCCGGACGTCCAGGTCCTCGTTGCCGACGAACTCCCGCAGCGCGGTCTCGTACCAGGCGTCGCGGACGTTCGACCCCTCGTCGGCGCCGGCCGCGCCCTGGGTGCCGCCGACCGACAGGGCCGTCCAGTACCAGGCCCGGGCGGCGCCGGCGCGCTCCTCGTCGGTGCCGGTGCGCAGGTAGCCGAGCAGAGCCAGCCGGACCTGGCGCTGACCGAAGGCCCGCAGGGCCGGCTCGACGAAGCGCCGGTTGAAACTGGGGTTGGGGTCGTAGACCGCGGCCTCCATCAGCGGCTCGAAGTACTCCCCCGGTAGTTCGGACCGCCCGGCGAGTGATTTGTGGACCTCCCACCGTGCCGCGCTCGGGAAGTCGGCCCCGGGCGCGGCCTCGACCCCGAGCAGACGGAGCAGTCGCACCAACCGCAGGTCGAAGGCCTGCGACCCGTCCTCCGTACGCCCGGGCAACGGCTGGAGAATCCGCACCTCGCCTGCCGTGTCCTTCGATTCCACGAACATCCTCCTCATTCTGAGTCACCGGCAGACTACTCGTTGACACACCAGTTCGGAGGGCGTTTTCGAGCAGGCCGAAGGCCTGATCGGCACCGACGGAGCAGGTTTGACGATCGCTCAGGGCTGGCACTGCCCTTCCACTGCCCTGCTCCAACCGGCCGTCACGGTCATGCCGCTGCTGGCAGGACGGACCCGATGGATCGCGTGGGGTGGGCATGGAGAACTGGGACCTCCAGGAGTGGCGGGCCTCGCTCGGCGTCCTCGATCCTCGGGCGGCGGCGCCGCCGGGCGTGGAGCTACAGCGGCAGTGGGAGGATCTCGCCCTGGTCCAGGCGGCGGGCGACTCGGGCCTGCCGGGAGTGGCCGCCGTGCTGCGTGCACGCGCCCGCGCCGACGCCGTGGGCTGGCGGCGGGTCACCGAAGGGCTGTGGCTGTTGCACGACTGAGCGCCCCCGGGACGGCCTCAGGGACGCGCGGGTCAGGCCGGCCGGCCCGGCGGGACCAGGCCGGACTGGTAGGCGATGGCGACGAGTTGGGCCCGGTCGCGGGCGTCCAGCTTGGCCATCGCCCGGTGGACGTGGGTGCGCACGGTGAACGGGCTGACGTACATCCGCTCGGCGATCTCCTCGTTGGTGAGACCGGTGGCGGCCATGGACATCACCTCGCGCTCGCGGGCGGTGAGCACGGACAGCCGCTCCGGGACGCCGGACGCGGCGCGGTCGGGCTGGGCCAGGAACTGGTCGATGACGGCCCGGGTGGCGGCGGGCGAGAGCAGGGCCTCACCGGCGGCGACCGCCCGTACCGCGGCCAGCAGCTCCTTGGGGTCCGCGCCCTTGCCGAGGAAGCCGCCGGCGCCCGCGCGCAGCGCCTGGGCCACGTACTCGTCGATCTCGAAGGTGGTGAGGATGAGCACCCGGGTGCCGCTGAGCTCCTCGTCGCCGCAGATGGCGGCGGTGGCGGTGAGGCCGTCGGCGCCGGGCATCCGGATGTCCATCAGGACGAGGTCGGGCCGGGTGGCGCGGGCGAGTGCGACGGCCTCGCGCCCGTCGGCCGCCTCGCCGACCACCTCCATGTCGTCCTCGGCGTCGATCAGCACCCGGAAGGCGCCGCGCAGCAGGGCCTGGTCGTCCGCGAGCAGTACCCGGATGGTCATGCGTGGTCCCTCTCGTGTCCGGCGTGGTCGTTCTCGTGTCCGGCGCGGTCCCGGCGATGTTCGGAGTCGTCACGCTGGTGTCCGGAGTCGTCCCGTCGGTGTCCGGCGGCCGGCCGGGGAACCGGTGCGGCGTCGTCCCGGGCGCCGGTGCGCAGCGGGAGTTCGGCGGTGACCAGGAAGCCGCCGTCGGGGCGGTGGTCGGCGGTGAGGCGGCCGCCGACGGCTCCGGCGCGCTCGCGCATGCCGATCAGGCCGAAGCCGCCCTCGCCGGGAGCAGGGTGGGGCAGCAGGGCGGCGCGGGGGTGGGCGTCGGCCGCGGGGCGGGTGTTGGCGACGCTGAGCGCGACCCGGCTGCCGCTGTAGGCGAGGGTGATCTCGGCGTCGGCCCCGCCGGCGTGCTTGGCCACATTGGTGAGGGACTCCTGGACGATCCGGTAGGCGGTGAGGTCGACGCCCGGGGAGAGCGGCCGGGCCTCGCCCTCGACGGTGAGCCGCACCGGCAGGCCGGCGCGTTCGAAGACGGCGATCAGCTCGGGCAGCCGGTCGAGGCCGGGGGCGGGTTCGAGCGGGGCCGGGTCCTCGGCGCGGCGGAGCAGGCCGACGGTGGCGCGCAGCTCCTGGAGGGCGGAGCCGGTGGCCTCGGTCAGGTGGCTGAGCATGTCGCGGGCCTGGGCGGGGTGGCGGTCCATGAGGTGGACGGCGATCCCGGCCTGGGCGTTGGCGAGGGCGATGTGGTGGGCGACCACGTCGTGCAGGTCGCGGGCGATCCTGATCCGCTCGTCGGCGACCCGGCGGCGGGCCTCCTCCTCGCGGGTGCGTTCGGCGCGTTCGGCGCGCTCCTCGATGGCGGCGAGGTGGGCGCGGCGGTTGCGGATGGAGTCGCCGATGGCGCCGGGCAGCAGGGCCCAGGCGAGGACGCCGAGCCGTTCGCCGAGCGGGCCGCCGGTGTCGACCAGCAGGGAGGTGCCGGTGAGCAGCACGGCGGTGGCGACGGAGGCACGCAGGGCGGTGGCCCGGTCGGTGCGGACCGCGAGGGAGTAGAGCGCGACGAGCAGCGGGGTGGCCAGGGCGGGGGTGAGCCGGGGGCTGGTCACGCCGAGCACCATGGTGCAGAGCAGGGTGACCAGGGTCACCGCGCGGGGGTGGCGGCGGTGGGCGAAGGCGGCGAGGGCGGCGACCAGCGCGACGGCGCCGGTGAGCGGGTCCAGGCTGCCGAGGTGGCCGGTCTGGTCCATGGTGGCGCCGAGGGCGGTGGCGGTGAGCAGGCCGACGCCCGCGGCGGCGTCGAGCAGCCGGGGGTGGCGGCTGCGCAGGCGCTGCCAGGTGCTGGTCATGGTGGTGGTCGTGCTCTCCGGGTCGGCGGCCGGGCGCGGGGCCGGGTCGGGGGCCGGGCCGGGGCCGTCCGGTGCGACGGCCCCGACAGCAACGGTAAACGGTGCGGACTCGAACGGGACGTCCGTGCCGGGGTGGGGCGGCTCCGGGCCCGCCCGCGGGGGCGGGCCCGGGGGTCCGGCCGGCGGCGGCGAGCCCTTACACGCCGACGGTCTCCCGCACCGGGGCGGGCTCGGCGGCGGCGCTGTGCAGCTCGCTGCCCTCGACGTCGACATCCGGTATCAGCCGGTCCAGCCAGCGCGGCAGCCACCAGGCTCGTCGGCCGAGCAGGGCGAGGACGGCGGGCACGATCGTCATCCGCACAACGAAGGCGTCGAAGGCGACGGCGGCGGCGAGGCCGAGGCCCATCATCTTGATCATCGGTTCGCTCATCCCGATGAAGCCCGCGAAGACGGCGATCATGATGAAGGCCGCGGCGGTGACCACCCGGGCGTTGTGCCGGAAGCCGGTGACGATCGCCTCGCCGGGCCGCTCGCCGTGGACGAAGCCCTCGCGGATCCGGGTGACCAGGAACACCTCGTAGTCCATGGCGAGGCCGAAGACCACGCCGACCATGAAGATCGGCATCATGCTCATCACCGGACCGGTCTGCTCCACGCCGATCAGGTCGGCGAGCCAGCCCCACTGGAAGACCGCGACGACCGCGCCGAGCGCGGCGGCCACCGAGAGCAGGAAGCCGAGCGCCGCCTTCAGCGGGACGAGGACGGAGCGGAACACCACCAGCAGGAGGAGGACGGCGAGGCCGACGACCACCCCGAGGTAGGGCACCAGCGCGTCGGTGAGCTTCTGCGAGACGTCGATGTTCATCGCCGTGGCACCGCTGACCAGGACCGTCGCCCCGGTGGCGGTCTTCAGCCCGGCGGCGTGGCCGCGGATCGCGTGCACCAGGTTCTTGGTCTCGGCGGCGCTCGGGCCGGTGGCCGGGACGGCCGTGAGCAGGGCGGTGTCCCCCGCCTTGTTGAACATCGGCGGCGCCACCGCGACCACGCCGGGCAGCGCGCCGACGGTCCTGGCGACCTCACCCGCCGCGGCCTTCGGATCGGCGCTGCCCTTGGCGTCCACCAGGACGGTCAGCGGGCCGTTGAAGCCGGGGCCGAAGCCCTCGGACAGCAGGTCGTAGGCGCGGCGCTGGGTGGTGGAAGTGGGCTTGGCCTCGTCGCCCGGCAGGCCGAGCCGCAGGTCGAGCGCCGGCGCGGCGAGCACGCCGAGGCCGATCACGCCGCCGAGCAGCACCGCCACCGGGCGGCGCAGCACGAACCGGGCCCAGCGCGAGCCGCCGTTGTCCGCCGCCGGCCGGACCCCGCCGGTGCGGGCCTTGCGGGGCAGCACCCGGCGGCCGATGAAGCCGAGCAACGCGGGGACCAGGGTCAGCGCGACCAGGACGGCGACCACCACGGTGCCGGCGGCCGCCAGGCCCATCTTGGCCAGCACCGGGATGCCGACCACCGAGAGCCCGGCCAGGGCGATCACCACGGTGAGCCCGGCGAACACCACCGCCGAACCGGCGGTGCCGACGGCCCGGCCGGCGGCCTCCTCCGGGGTGCGCCCCTCGGCCAGCTCGGCCCGGTGCCGGGAGACGATGAACACCGCGTAGTCGATGCCGACCGCCAGGCCGAGCATCATCGCGAGCGTGCCCGTGGTGGCGGACAGCCCCAGCGTGCTGCCGAGCGCCGTGATCGCGGCCATGCCGAGGCCGACCCCGACCACGGCGGTGAGCAGCGGCAGCCCGGCCGCCAGCAGCGAGCCGAAGGTGATCACCAGAACCACGGCGGACAGCGCCATGCCGATGGCCTCGCTGCTGCCGCCCGCCCCGGGCTTGGCCGTCAACGCGTTGCCGCCGACCTCGACCTTGAGCCCGGCGTCCCGCCCGTGCTGGGCGGCCGCCTCCAGCGCCGCGGTGGCGCCCTTGGAGAGCTCGCCCGGCTTGGCCGCGTACGAGACCGTCGCGTAGGCGGTGGTGCCGTCCTTGGAGACCGCGCCCGCCTGGAACGGGCCGACCGCGCCGGTCACCTGCTCGGCGTGGGCGAGCTCGGCGACCGTCCGCTCCACCGCCTGCTGGTTGGGCCCGGCGGTGATCTTCTGCCCGGACGGCGCGACGAACACCAGCCGGGCGGAGGCGCCGTCGGCGTGGCCGCCGGGGAAGCGCTCGTTCATCAGGTCGAAGGCCTGCTGCGCCTCCGTCCCGGGCATGGAGAACCCGTCGTCGGGGGCGGCGGGCGCCTTGGCGGCGAGGACCCCGCCGACGGCCAGCACGGCGACCCACAGCAGGGTCACCAGCCGGCGCCGGAGGAAGGCCCATCGGCCCAGGCGGTACAGGAACGTGGCCACGGGAGAGCGGACTCCTTCGATCTCGGTCGCAGTGCGCGCCACGGCCGGTCCGACGTCCGTCGACGTGGGCCGCCCGCAGCATGACCCATCCTTGGCGGCCGACCCCTGCTCCGTCGTCGTCCCTGTGCAGGCCGTCGGCCTACTGCGTACGCAGTACGACCCTGCCCCGAACGGCGGAGCGCACGGCCTCCGCCGGGAGCAGCCGGATGTCCTGCGGCCGGAGCAGCTGGGTACGGCGCCGGGAGCAGCGGGGTACGGCGGCGGGAGCAACCGCCCGGCCGTGGCCACCGGTCCCCGGGCGGCCGTGTCTCCGCCGTCCGGGTCACCCGTGCGGGCGGCGACGACGGGCCGCGGACCGGCGCGCGAAGTAGCGTGATGTGCCTGGCTCGACCGTTTTCGAACGGTTCGGACCGACCTGACCCGATCGGTGCTGACTTCAGCCCGCCGCCGGAGGTGCCCATGGGCGTTCCAGCCGCCCGCATCGTGTTCGACGAGAGCGACCGCGCGGCCATCGCGGACGCGGTGACCGAGATGCTCGCCACCGGCGCCCTCACCCTCGGGCCCTGGACGGAGCGCTTCGAGCAGGCCTTCGCCGCCGAGCACGGCGCCTCGCACGCCGTCGCGGTGAGCAGCGGCACGGCAGCGCTGGAGATGATCCTGCGCGCCGTCGACGTCCAGGACCGCGACGTGGTCGTCCCCGCCGTCACCTTCTACGCGACCGCCGGCGCCGTGGTCCACGCGGGCGGCCGCCCGGTGATCGCCGACGTGGACCCGGCCACCCTGGCGCTCTCCCCCGAGACGCTGGAGGCGGCCCTCACCCCGGACACCGCGGCCGTCGTCCTGGTGCACATCGGCGGGCTGATCACCCCGCGGGTCGACGCCCTGCGCGCGGTCTGCGACCGGCACGGCGTCCCGCTGGTCGAGGACGCCGCGCACGCCCACGGCAGCAGCTTCGACGGCCGCAGCGCCGGGACCTTCGGGCTGGCCGGGGCCTTCTCGTTCTACCCGACCAAGGTCACCACCAGCGGCGAGGGCGGCATGATCCTCACCGAGTCGCCCGAGGTGCGCGACGAGGCCCGGATCCACCGCGACCAGGGCAAGGGCTCCTTCACCACCAACCACCACGTCCGCCTCGGCTACTCCTGGCGGATGAGCGAGCTGCACGCCGCGGTCGGCGCCGTGCACCTGCGCCGGCTGAAGGAGTTCATCGAGACCCGCCGGGCCGTCGCCCGCCGCTACGACGCGGCGCTGGCCGGGCTGGACGGCCTGGAGCCGCTGCTCGAACCGGCCGGCTGCCGCGGCAACTACTACAAGTACGTGGCGCTGCTGCCGCCCGGCGTCGAGCGTGCCGCCTTCAAGCGGGCGGTGGCCGAGGAGTTCGGCGTGCGGCTCTCCGGCGAGGTGTACGACCTTCCGCTGCACCTCCAGCCGGTGCTCGCCCGCTACCGGCGCGGGCCGCTGCCGGTCGCCGAGGACGTCTGCGCGCGGCAGATCTGCCTGCCCGTGCACTCCGACATGACGCAGGACGAGACCGACCAGGTGATCGAGGCGGTCTCGACGGTCCACCGCCGGCTCGCCGGCTGATCCACCGAACCGGATCCGGTCACCGACCATCCGGTCACCGGCCACCAGATCACTGGCCACCAGGCCACCGATCACCAGGTCACCGGCCATCAGGTCACCGGCAGCGCCGGGACCGGGGCTCGGCCGACAGCAAGGAGAGAGAACGTGCGGATAGCCGTCACCGGGGGATGCGGATTCATCGGTTCACACGTCGTGGACCACCTGCTCGCGGCCGGCCACGACGTCCTCGCGGTGGACACCACCGACAAGTACCTCAACCCCGATGCCGAGCACGCCCGGATCGACGTCCTCGACCTGGCGGCCCTGACCGCCGCACTGGCCGGCAGCGAGGTGGTGTACCACCTGGCCGCGATGGCCGACGTCGAGCAGATCACCGCCGACCCGGTCCGCGCCGTCCGGACCAACATCGACGGCACCGAGGCCGTCCTGGAGGCCGCCCGGCGCAGCGGCCTCAGCCGCACCGTGCTGGCGAGCACCGTGTGGGTCTACGGCGCCGCCCTCGCCGACCACCAACTCGACGGCGAGGAACAGGAGTTGGACGAGCACGTGCCGATCGAGCTGGAGCACAGCGGCCATCTGTACGTGGCCACCAAACTCGCCGCCGAGATGCTGGTGCACAGCTACCGCGAGCTGTACGGCCAGCACTTCACCATCCTGCGCTACGGCATCCCGTACGGCCCGCGGATGCGCGACGAGCTGGTCGTCGCCCGGTTCGTACAGGCCGCGCTGACCGGACGGCCCATCACCATCGCCGGCGACGGCCGGCAGAGCCGCAACTTCGTCTACGTCGAGGACCTCGCCGACGCCCACGTCCGGGCCCTCTCCCCCGCCGCCGAGGACCAGACCTTCGCCCTGGAGGGCTCGACCGCCGTCTCGGTGCGCGACATCGCCGACACCGTCGACGACCTGCTGGGGCCCGTCACCATCGAGCACATCGGCGGCCGCAAGGCCGACTACACGTCGCGGCGGATCTCCTCCGCCCAGGCCAAGCGGCTGCTCGGCTGGTCGCCACGGACCAACTTCGCCGACGGCGTGCGGCGGTACGCCGACTGGTACCAGGACACCACCGCCCCCGTCACCCCCTCCTGACCGGACCGCCCGATGCCGCACGCCCTGCTGGTCTCCGGCTCGCTCGGCCAGGGCCACGACGTGATGGCCCAGGCCTGTGCCGACACCCTGCGCTCGCGCGGCTGGACCACCAGCACCGTCGACGCCATGGCCCTGCTCGGGCAGCGCTCCGGCGCCGTCGGCGAGGCCGTCTTCCGGCACCTGCTCGACCTGCCCGGGGTGTACGACGCCTTCCACTTCTCGGCGCTGCGGCCCGGCACCCGGCTCGCCCTGCTCGCCGACGCGGCCGCCCGCGCCCGGCTGGTGCCGGCCCTGCGGACGCTGGTCGAGGCGCAGCGGCCGCAGCTGGTGGTGTCCGTGTTCGCCACCGCCACCTCGGCCGTCAACCGGCTGCCCGAGCGGGACTTCCGGCACTTCGTGTTCTGCACCGACGTGACCCCGCACCGGCTCTGGGTGCAGGAGGGCACCGACCTGTTCCTGGTCACCTCGGAGGTCGCCGCGTGCGCCGTCCGCCGCTACCGGCCCGAGGCCGCCGTCGCCGTCCTGCCCGCGCCGCTGCGCGGGCCGTTCTACCGGGCGCCCGGGCGGGCCGAGGCCCGGTCCGGGCTCGGCGTGCCGCCCGACGCCCGGTGCGTCCTGCTGATGTCCGGCTCGTGGGGGCTCGGCCCGCTCGCCCGCACCGCCGCCGACCTCGCCGCCGCCGGGCCGCACGTGCTCGCCGTCGCCGGGCGCAACGGCGAGCTGGAGCGCCGGCTGCAAGCCGCCGCCCGGAGGGAACCCCGGCTGCACCCGTTCGGCTACACCGACCGGATCCCGGAGCTGATGGCCGCCGCCGACCTGGTCGTCACCAGCTCCGGCGACACCTGTAGCGAGGCCCGCGCCCTCGGCCGACGGCTGCTCCTGCTCGACGTCGTCCAGGGCCACGGCCGGGACAACCTCCAGCACGAGCTCGAACTCGGGCACGCCGACGTCGTCTCCGCCCGCCCCGCCGAGGTCGTCCGCAACGCCCTCGCCGCCCTCACCCGCCCGGAGCCCCCGCCGTCCCCCGGGGCCTCCCCGGAGGGCTGGCGGCGGGGGTTCGCGGCGGCACTGGAGCAGGTGGGGCTGGGGTAGGTGGGGCGGGGGGACAGTCCTGCGGCTACTGGATTTAAATCGGGCTGTACGTCGGACCCTGCGTCTCCTGGAGGTACTGCGGGCCCTGCGTGAAGTAGTTCGGGCCGTTGACGTCCTGGACGTACTTCGGGCCCTGCGTCTCCTGGATGTAGGTCGGGCCCTGGTCGGCCAGGACGCTCGAACCCGTACCGTTCCACGGACCGTGGCCACCGCTGACCGCGCCCGCCCCGGTCAGGACCGCTGCGGCGATTCCCCCGGCCACCAGGGCCTTCGCGAATCCACCCGTCACCTCAGGCATGGGTACTCCCCCCGTCGTTCGCGCGCCCGCCCCCGTGACGGGCCTGCCGCACCGATCCTCCCAGCCGCTTCTAGCGGGCGACAAGGGGTGGGACGGCGTGATCACGAAGCGGGCCGAGGGTGAGGGCGTGCGCACGGCAGTGGGCCACGATCAGGGGCAGCGCGGCCACGGTGGCGCGCCAGGAGTCCGGTGCGGAGGTGCAGTCGGAGTCGTGCAGCAGGAGGGTCGCGCCGCCGGTGAGGCCGGGGCGGGCGGTCGCGAAGACCGACCGGCCGGTGGCCTCCGCCGTCCAGTCCCGGCCCCAGGCGGTCCACAGGACGGGGCGCAGCCCGAGGCGGCGGGCGGCCAGGGCCGGTCCTGCGGTCAGCACCCCGTACGGCGGGCGGTACCAGAGCGGGCGGGCGCCGCAGTACCCGGCGACCGCCTCGGTGGCGCGCCGCAGTTCGCGCAGGTCGCGGGCGGGTGCCGGGTACCACTGCTGCCGGTGGTGCCAGCCGTGGACGGCCACCTCGTGGCCGCGCAGGACCAGCTCCCGGCCGAGGGCCGGGGCGCGTTCCAGCATCGCGCCGAGCAGGAAGAAGGTGGCCCGGGCGCCGAGGGCGTCCAGGGCGTCCAGGACGTACGGGGTGCTGCGCGGATCCGGTCCGTCGTCGAAGGTCAGCGCGACGTGTCGCGGGTCGCCGCCGTGCCCGGCGGTACGGCGGGCGAGGGTGCGGCGCAGGACCGGCAGCCGGACCGCCGCCGGGGCCAGGTGCAGGAACTCGGCTCCCGCTGCGACGGCCAGGGCGGTGCGGGTGGTCCGGGCGGCCAGGGCGGTGCAGGTGGTCCGGACGGTTCGGGTCGGCGTGCGGCGGCGCGCCGGCGTCACGCCGTCACCCGAAGCGGGAGGCCATGCGGCGGAAGACGCCCGGCGCCACGCCGTGGATGCGGGCCGGCACGCCGAGCCAGTGCGGCACGTACAGCCGGTCGCGTTCGGTGGTGATGGTGGCCACCACGGTGTCCGCGACCCGTTCGGCCGAGACCGGGCGTGGCCGGTCCCGCTGGTAGGGCGTGCCGCGCCGGTCGAAGAACGGCGTGTCCACCGCCCCTGGCAGCACCAGGCGCACCCCGACCCCGGTGCCGCGCAGCTCGTACCAGAGGCTCTCGGCGAACATCGCCAGCCCGCCCTTGGTCGCCGAGTACCCCGACTCGTCGCGCACGCCGACCTGGCCGGCCATCGAGCCGACCAGCACGATCCGGCCGTGGCGGCGCTCCAACATGTCCGGCAGCAGCAGGCGGACCAGCCGCAGCGGGGCGGCGAAGTTCACCTCGATCATCCGGTCCAGGGTGTCGGACGGGGTGTCGGCGAACGGTCCGCGCCAGCCCAGGCCCGCGCTCGCGACCAGCGCGTCCACCCGGCCGGCGGTGGCGAGGGCGGCCTCGGCGAGCCGGCTCGGACCGTCCGGTTTGCTCAGGTCCTCGGGCAGGGCCCGGCCGCCGGTGCGGTCGGCGAGCTCCTCCAGACGGCCCCGGTCGGTCCCGGACAGCAGGGTCTGCCAGCCGGCCTCGGCCAGGCGGATCGCGGTGGCCAGGCCGATGCCGGAGGACGCGCCCGTGATCAGCGCGACGGGGCGCTCGGTCGGTTGGGACTTCCGTCGTCCCGGCTGGGCTTCGTCGGCCATCGTGCACCTGCCGCTCCGTGGGGCGTCTCACCGTCCGTTTTGTCCGGCAAGTCACCTTCGCACGGCGGCGCCGTCCGGGCTACCGGGGGCCGAGCGGCGGGGCGGTCGGCTACCGGGGCGGGGTGGCCGGCTCCGCGGCCGGATCGGCCGGGCCGGTGGTGGCGGTCATCGCCTCCGCCGACCCACCCTCCAGCTCCCCGAACCGCGACAGCAGGAAGGTGCCGCCCACCGCCACCGCGAAGCCCGTCAGCGCACACCACTCGAACCCCGGGCGAGCGGCATCGCCGAGCGCCAGCACGCCCACCAGGGCCGGGCCGAAGGTCTCGACGACCGTCCCGGCGGCGGTCGCGGCGGTCACCGTGCCACGTTGCAGGGCCAGCGCGTAGGCCAGGTAACCGCCGAGGCCACCGGCCACCAGCGCGTAGGCGGCCGGATCGGTGAGGACGGCCACCAGGCTCGACGCGTCCAGCACCCGCACCGCCAGACTCGTCACCCCGAACCCCACCCCTGCCAGCAACCCCAGCCCGGCCGCCGCCGCGGCGCTCTTTCGGCGCGCCAGCAGCAGGGTCAGCAGCAGCATCACGGCGGTGGTCGCGAGCAGCGCCCAGTGGAACGCCGACGCGGCGTACTCCCGGCCCTCCCGGCCCGAGCCGAGCGCCAGCAGCGTCAGGCCGAGGACGACCGCGACGATGCCCGCCATGTCCGCTCGACGCAGCCGGGCACCCAGCAGCCAGACGGCGGCCAGCGCCGTCACGGCGAGACTCCCGTTGGTGACGGCCTGCACCAGGAACAGCGGCAGGCTGCGCAGCGCGACGATGCTCAGCACGAAGCCGACGATGTCCACCGCCGTGCCGAGCAGGAACTGCCACGACCGCACCAGCGCGGCCAGCAGCCCCACCCGCACCCGGTCCGCACGCGGCGCCGACCGCGCCCCGCGCGCCTGGAACACCGCCCCGAACCCGAAACAGACGGTGGCGATCAGGGCGGTGGTGAGTCCGAGCAGCATGCCTCTCCCAGCTCCTGGCCCCGGCTCCCGCCGACCGGCCTGCGGCGTCGGGGCAGCAGCGTTGATCCACCACCAGTCTGTGCCCGCCGGGGAGCGGCCGCAGGGCGGGGCGCAGGGGGGATGGAGCCGGAGGATGGGGCGCCCGGGAGAGCGGGGAACCGCTGGGCGGGTCACGCAGGGGCGGGAGGGGAGGCGGCGCCGGGGACCCCGCAGCCCGTGCTGATGACCCGCGAGCGGGGCCGAGGCGACCGGAGCGGCCGGTCAGGGCTTGAGGGCGACCGCCGCGTAGGCGGAGGCTTCGGGGTCGGCGGTGGGAGGGTCGGTGGGGGTGGGGCGCCAGCGGGGGGTGGGGAGGACGCCGGGGGTGATCAGGGTCCAGCCGTCGAAGAAGCGGGTGAACTCGGAACGGGTGCGGGCCTGGACGGCGGTGCCGGCGGATTCGTAGATGCGGATGAGGCGGGTGATGTCCTCGGGGGCGAAGTCGGCGGTGACGTGGGTCATCACCAGGGCGCTGCCGGGGGCGAGGGCCGCCTTGAGGTGCTCCACGATGGCGTAGGCGCCGGCCGCGTCGGGGACGAAGTGGAGCAGGGCGTTGAGGGAGAGCGCGACCGGGCGGGTGAGGTCGATGGTGTCGCGCAGGCCGGCCGAGGCGAGCAGTCGGGCGGGGTCGGTGACGTCGGCCTCGACGTAGGCGGTGCGGCCTTCGGGGGTGCCGGTGAGTAGGGCCTGGGCGTGCGAGAGGACGATCGGGTCGTTGTCGGCGTAGACGACGCGGGCGTGCGGGGCGACGCCCTGGGCGATCTCGTGCAGGTTGGGCGAGGTGGGGATGCCGGTGCCGATGTCGAGGAACTGGTCGAGCCCGGCCCGGGCGAGGGCGCGGGTGGAGCGGTGCATGAAGGAGCGGTTGGCGCGGGCGCCGGTGCGCAGCCAGGGGGCGACGGCGAGGGCGTGTCCGGCGGCCTCGCGGTCGGCGGCGAAGTTGGTGATGCCGCCGAGGAAGTAGTCGTACATCCGGGCGGAGTGCGGCACGTTCAGCCGTAGGTCGACCCCGTCGTAGAGACTCATCGTGTTCCCCCCATCGGCTCCCGTCGGCCCCCGTCGGTGTCGCGGGCACCGGTCGATTGCTGCCCACGGTACCGGGCGGTCAATCCCGGCCGGGCCGCCCCAACCGGGCTTTCTGTCTTACGAGATGACCATCTGTATTCGGATTGCAGCCTGGAGTGACCGGGCTGGTGGAATGAGGATGGGCATGGACGGCCCGACCCTCGGGTGGCCCGGCAGCGCAGCCGGCGGCCACGGAAAGCAGGATCGATGACGATCGACAACCGGGTGTCCGGCGGTGACGCCGGCCTGCGGCTGGAGCTGACCTACGCGGCGTTCTGCGAGACGCACGAACCCGCCTGGCACGCCCTGGCGTTGACCCGGATAGGCAACCGGGACGACGCCGCACTGCTGGTCCGGGCGGTGAAGGGGGACCTGGCCCGCTGCTGGCCGCAGGTGCTGCGGTTCGAGGAACCGGCCGCGTACGCCTGGCGGTTGGCGAACCGGCACGTCTCCGACTGGGTGGCCGGCGAGGAGCCGGTGGCGGTCGAGGCGGTCACCTTCGCGGCGGTGATCGGTGCGTTCAACCAGGTGGCGAAGGGGTTGCTGCGCAGCGAGGCGGACGAGGTGCGGCTGTACGCGGCGATCCTCGAACTGCCGGACCGGCAGCGGGACGTGGTCATCCTGCGGTACCTGCTCGGGCTGCACGTGAAGGTGATCGCCGCGTACCTCGGGCGGCCGGTGGCGACGGTGCACTCCAATCTCCGGCACGCGCGGGAGCGGCTGGCGCGCCGGCTCGGGGTCGGCGAACTGCCGGACGGCGGGGGTGAGCTGTGACCGCCGAGGGGGCCGCCAGGGGCGCCGCCGAGGGGGCCGCTTGGGGGGTCGGTACTCCCCCGCCCGGTGGGGCGCGCGGGTCGGAGGAGGGGCGCGCGCCGTTGTGGGTGCCTCGGGCCGAGCGGGCCCATGCCGAGCGGATCGCGGCGCTGCGGCGGGCCCGGCTGACCGCCGCGCCGACCCACCTGCCGTCCGAGCACGAACAGGCCGCCTTCGAACTGGGCCTGGTGGTGGCCCTGGTGCTGGGTGCGCCGGACGCCTCCCGGGGGCTGGACCTGCTGGTGAACGCCCGTCGGATCCAGCCCGAGGGCGCGGAGGTGTTCGCGGCGCTGCTGTACGCCACCGGGCGGGAGGAGGGCGCCGAGTTCTGGTGGCGCTTCGCCGCCGGGTCGGGCAGCGGGACGGCCGCGTACTGCCTGCACCTGCACCATCTGAAGCTGGGCGAGACCGACGACGCGGACTACTGGCGGGCCTGGTCGGACCAGCTCGCGGCGGCCGAACGGCGCCCCCGGCCGAGGGCGTTGCGGATGAGCCGGCCGCTGCTGCCGGAGGACGTGCGGCGGGACATCCTGTCCCGGGTGCACCGGGGGCTGGCGCCGCAGCTGCCGCCGGCGCTGGTCGCGGTGATCGACCGGCTGCCGGTGCAGGAGGACGACGGGGACCCGGCCGAGGTGCCGAGCCCGTGGGGGCTGACCTCGGGGGCGATGTCGGGCGGCTCCTGGGCGGAGCTGTGGGGGGACGGGGGCGGGGACCCGGTGGAGTGAGTGGTGGGTCGCGGCCCGTCGTCCCCCGTTCAGGTGAGGGCCGCCTGGCGGGCGGCGGTCTGCGGGTCGCGCCCGCTGCCGCTCTCCGCCGTCGGCGCTTCGCAGGGCCCGAGGTGCCGGACGACGTAGTAGTGCGGCGCCATGGCGGTGTCCCGGCCGGGCAGGGCGTCGACCACCGCGCCGTGGGCGGCGGCCGGGGTGAGCGTCCGGTCCTCGGTGGCGATCCGGGCGACCAGCCGTCCGTCGACGAGCTCGACCTCGGTCCGGGCCGGTGCGCCGGGGGTGCCGGGGGTGCCGAGGGCGGTGTCGAGCAGCTCGCGGACGGCGGCCAGGTCGATCCAGCAGCCGTCGATCCACTCCCACCGGCCGGCGCGTTCGGCGGTCGGCAGGTCCGCGAGGGCGGGCAGCCCGGCGAGCGGGACCGGGCCGTGCGCGGCGGCGGCGAGCAGGGCGAGCAGCGCCCGGGCGAAGCGGTCGGTCTCGTCCGGGTCGAGCACCTGGGGGCAGGCGATCAGGGCGAAGTCGAGGCTGCCGTTGATCCGCAGGATGGTGAACATCAGCCGGACCCGCAACGGTGGGGCGGGCAGCCGGGTGAGTTCGGGGTCGACGGCCGGGACGGGCTGCGCGTCGGCGACGGCGGCTGGGATGGTCAGGCTGAGGTCGTTGACCACGACCTGGCGGGGGAACCGGGTGCCGCGCAGGTGGGCGGAGTCCTCGACGAGCTGCCAGACCTGCTCGGAGTCGAGGGTGCTGTGCCAGTAGCCGCTCAGGGAGGCGGCCTTGGCCCGGCCGACCAGCTGGTCGAAGTCGGTGGCGTCGGCGTCGAGGAGGAACAGGGCGTCCTGGGCGAGGGTGCCGACGTGGTCGACCAGCGCGGCGCGCTGCCGGTTCGCGGAGAGCGCGGAGATCACCAACTCGCGGCGGTCGGCCCGGCGGGCGACCAGTGCGGCGAACGCGGCGAGCAGCACGACGGACGGGCCGGCACCGGTGCGCCGGCAGGCGGCGGCGAGGTCGTCGGCGGCCGTCCGGGAGCGGACCAGCAGGGTGGCGAGGTCGGCCGGCGGCCCGGTGATCCGGGAGTCGGCGAAGACCACCTGTGGGCCGGTGCCGAGGATGCGGGCCCAGTGCCGCAGGGCGGCGGCCGCCTTGCGACGGCCCTGCGGGCTCTGTTCGGCGGCCGCGATCTGCAACGGGGTCCGGGCGGCGACCGGCGGGAGCTCCTTGCCGGCGGCGAGGGCGAGCCAGTCCTGGACCAGCAGCGCGGTGGCGGCGCCGTCGGCGCCGGCGTGGCAGACCACGGCGATCAGCCGCAGCAGGTCCTCGCCGTCGGCGAGCAGGGTGAAGCGGATCCTCGGGGCGTCGTCGAGCGGCACCGGGACGGCCACGTCGGCCCGCCCCAAGCTGGCGGCCAGGGCGTCGAGTTCGGCGTCGTCGAGGCCGCCCGCCGGGTGCACGGTGACGGTGAAACGGCCCTCGGAGCCGAGCAGTTGGCGGTCGGGGTAGCCGTCCGGGCCGGGGCCGGGCGGGAAGGAGGTGCGCAGCGACTCGTGCCGTTCGACGAGCCGGCGCAGGGCGTCCAGCCCGGCGGTCAGGGTGGTGCCGTCCGGGACGGGCCAGACGGACTCCCGGTTGATCTGTTCGGGGGCGTCGCGCCGGATGCAGCGGATCATGTTGTCCTGGCCGAGCGTGAGCGGGCCCGAGCCACTGCTCGCACCGGCATACCGGACCGTGATCCGCCTGCTGGTCTCTGTCACGTGCTACGCGCCTTTCGGCTCGCCGGGGAAGGGCTCGGGAGGCCTCGAAGGGATGTGTGGGGGGACGCTAGCAGCGCCCTCACGCATTGGTCCAGACCAAACGGGATCTTCGATGATGATCCGTCATGACACCTGCCACTGATGGTAGTTGACATGAACGGGAGCATCACCGACCGCCGCGAGGGCGGCTCGGAACGCTCCGGGCACCGGCACGTCCCGCAGCCGCAGCGGTCCACAGCCGAGCGCGCCCGCGTCCGGCAGCAGCAGCGGGGAGGCGCCCGCCACCGACACGCCGAAGGACCGCACCAGTCGGGCGCCGTGGGCCTTGACGCAGGCCTCGCGCCGGCACCAGAGCGCGGTGAAGCGCGCGGAGCGTTCGGCGGGCGTGGGCGCCTCGGCGACGAGTCGCGCCTCGGCCGCCGGGAGGTGGCGGGCGGCGAGGCGCCCGGCCACCCGGGGGTCGTGCAGTCGCTCCACGTCCACACCCACCGGCCGGCCCTCGGCCAGTGCCAGCGCCGCCAGCGCGCCCGAGGCCGACCAGCTCAGCTGCGGTCCACCCTCCCCCGCCAACTCCGGCTTGCCGTACGGGCCGTAGCGCCAGACCAGCGAGGACGGCCGAACCCCGGTCCGGGCGCCGACCAGTTGGCGGACGGCGCCGCGCACCACGGTGAAGCGGCGGCGCAGCAGCGGGTCGGCCCGGGCCGTCCGGGCACGTTCGCGCTCGTCGAGCAACTGCCACAACCGCGCGGCGACCGGGGCGGGTTGGTCGGTCGGGATGAGCCAGAGGTCGACCGGGGAGGCCGGGGCGCCGGTCACGGCAGGGTCAGGGTGCTGAGCACCCCGAGCCGGCGGTCGTGACCGGCGACCAGGGCGGGGCGACCCCGGGCCCGCCAGGCGGGCAGCTGGTCGGCGAGCTCCGCCCACGGGCCGGTGAAGGGCTGGGCGGCCGGGGCAGCCGCGCCGTCGAGCCCGGGGTCGAGGACGACGGCCGCGTCGGCGCCGAGCTCCTCGGACTGGAGCCGCAGCTCCTTCTCCGGGTCGGCGACGCCGCTGATCTGACGGATCGTCATCCCTGGTGCACCGATCTCCTCGCAGACCAGGACCACCGCGGCGTGCCGCTGCGGCATCCGGACCGGTTCGGGCGGTCGGTAGTGCAGCGCGGTCTGCTCGGCCAGCACCACCACCGCGCGGCGGCAGGCGCCGGTGCGGTGGTAGTCGGCGGCCAGGCGCAGGGCGGTGAACGCGGAGGCGGTGCCCTGGTCGCAGACCGCGAAGGCGAGCGGGGTGCCGGGGCAGGAACGGCTGAGCGCGAGCGAGGAGGGTGCGCCGGGGCGGACGTCCGGGGTGTCGAAGGCCAGGATCAGCAGGTCGACGGGTTCGTCCTCGGCCAGCGCCTCGTGCAGCAGGTCGGCGGCCAGCTCCCGGTAGGAGTGGCCGGCGCCCTCGCGCAGCAGGTCCTCGCGCAGCGGCAGGCCGTAGGGGCGGACCAGGTCGGAGACGAAGGCCCGCAGGTCCGGGTCGAGCGAGGTCTCCGAGCGGCCGTCGAACCGCCGCGCCAGCGCCCGGGTGATCCGCAGGCCGGGGGCGGCCACCCGGTCAGTCCTCGGGGATGACGTGCGCGGCGACGTAGTCGGCCAGGCCGGCGACCGAGCGCAGGTCGTCCTCGGTGATCTGCTCGACGTCCACCTGGATGTCGAGCGACTCCTCCAGCTCCAGGATGAGCTCGATGGTGCCGGCGGAGGTGAGACCGAGGTCGTCGAAGAGGCAGGCGTTCGCCGGGATCTCGGGCAGGTCGCGCTTGAGGACGCGCGGCAGGAGTTCGCCGATGCCGAGCAGGATCCGCTCGCGCAGCTCGGGGTCAGTGGTCTGGACCACGGGTTCTGACATGGGTGTCCCGTCCCGTCGTACGTGGGGAGAGTGATGGAGGGGGCGGCGGCGCGGGCGCCTGACGGAGCATCAGTAACGCAGGGCCATCGCGGAGAAGGTGGCGCCGACGCCGGCGGCGGCGATCAGGTAGTGGTCACCGCGGCGGAGCAGCCCCCGCGTGGTGGCGGTGTGAAGATTGATGAGGCTGTCTGCAGCGAAACTGTGCCCGACCGACAGCACGTTGTCCAGCACCACCTTCTCGATCGGACAGCCGATCCGGCGGGCGATCATCCGCCAGGAGGCCTGGTTGACGTTGTGCGGGAGCACCGCGGCGAGGTCGGAGAGGTCCAGACCGGCCTGGTCCAGAGCGGCCTCGATCGCCTCCACCATGACGTTCGGGTACTCGCGCTGGTAGCGGGCGAGCAGTTCCGGGTCGTCGGCCAGACGGCCGTCGAACTCCGGGCGCTGGCGCACCGCGAAGGAGAGCACCCGGTGGCGTTCGCCGTCGGCGCGCACCAGGCAGGCGGCCGCGCCCTCGGCGAAGATGCCGGTCTCGGGCACGACCTGGGCGTCCCGGGTGAAGGTCTTCTCCCCGGCCAGGACCAGGGCCAGCGCCTGCGGGTCGGTGTCGCCGGCCAGCAGGCGGCCGGCCAGGTCGATGGCCAACAGGCCGACCGCGCACGCGTGGTGGGTCACCGTGAAGGCCGTTGCGTGCGCCAGCCCACGTGCGGCCAGCAGGTCGTGCAGCGGGTTGAGCGGGTAGGGCACCGCCACCGGCATGCTGCGGGCGTGGATCACGAAGCGGACGTGCCGCTCGCGTCCGCGCAGCTCCGAGAGGCTGTCGAGGGCGGCGTCGAGCAGGTCGGGCAGCGTCCCGTCCGGGTCCAGGCGCAGCTGGTCCAGGCCGTGGAAGCGGCGGAAGAGTCGAAGTTGACGTGGGGTCAGGCCGATCCGCTCGCCCACCGCCTCGATGGGCACGGCGTGTGGGGGGAGGTGAACGGCCACTGCCTCCAGTGCGGTCACGCGGGCTAGTATTCCCACGCCCCGACCGGTCGCACAAGTGATCTCGGGCTCCCGGTCCTTCCGACCCCCGCGGCCGCCGTCGGTGCCGTCGCGTTCATCCCCGTGCCGTTCGAGCAGGTGGGAGCACCTTTGCCATGATTGATCGTGAACACCCCTTCTCCGCCGAGGCGTTGCACCCTGAGCTGGTCGCGCTGGTGGTCCAGACCTCCGGGGCGCCGCCGGAGTGGGCGGCCCGGGTCACCCCGGACGCCCGGCTGGACGGCGACCTGTTGCTCGACGAGTGCGAACTCGCCGGGCTCGCCGAGGCCCTGCGGGCGCGCTTCGGGCCCGCCGCCGATCTGGCCGGGCTGCGCGCCGGGCTGGACCTGGCCGCCCTGGAGGCCCTGACCGTCGCCGATGTGCAACGCCTGCTGCCCGAGCAGCCCGATCAGCCCGATCAGCCCGACCAGGGCGTGCCCGACCCGCTCCCCGAGGAGGGCGCACGATGAGCCGCTTCCTGCTGGTGGTGCCCCCGCTGACCGGGCACGTCAACCCGGCGGCGGGCATCGCCGCCGAACTCGCCGCGCGCGGCCACGAGGTGGCCTGGACCGGCACCGAGTCGGTGCTGCGGCCGCTGCTGGGCCCCGGGGCGCAGGTGTTCGGCACCGGCACCCGGGCGTTCCGCGCCCAGGGCGGGCACGGGCTGGCCGCGCTGCGCTCGCTCTGGGAGGGCTTCATCGTCCCGTACGCGCGGTTCACCGCGAAGCCGCTGGACGCGGTCGTGCGGGAGCTCCGGCCGGACGCGCTGCTGGTGGACCAGCACACCCCGGCGGGCGCGCTGGTCGCCCACCGGCACGGCCTGCCGTGGGCCTCCTTCGCGCCCGGGGCGATGGAACTGGGCCGCCCCTACCGGGCGTTGCCGCAGGTCGAGGCGTGGATGGACGGGCTGCTGCGCGGGCTGTGGGAGCGCGCCCGGCTGCCCGCCGCGGAGTACGCCGACCCGCGCTTCTCCCCCGCCCTGGTGCTGGCGACCACCGGGCCCGCGCTGACCGGCGACCTGGCCCTCCCGCCGCAGTGCGCGCCGGTCGGGCCGGTGCCGGGGCCGCGCCCCGCCGATCCGGACTTCCCGTGGGAGCGGCTGCTGCCGGGGCGCCGGCGGGTGCTGGTCACCATGGGCACGCTGGCCGGGGAGCTCGGCACGGACTTCCACACGCGGGCCGCGCGGGCGCTGGAGCTCTGCGGGGGCGAGGTCCAGCCGGTGTTCGCCGCGCCGCGGGCGCTGCTGCCGGCCGAACTCCCGGCGCACGCCGTGGCGGTGGACCGGGCGCCGGTGCTGGAGCTGATGGCGCGCGGCGCGCTGGACGCGGTGCTCTGCCACGGCGGGATGAACACCGTGGGCGAGGCGCTCAGCCACGGCCTGCCGCTGGTCACCGCACCGATCCGGCACGACCAGCCGTTCGTCGCGGCACAGGTGGCGGCCGCCGGGGCGGGCCTGCGGGTGCCGTTCGCCCGGGTCGCGCCGGAGCGGCTGGCGCAGGCGCTGCGGGCCGTGCTGGACACTCCCGACCACCGCCGGGCGGCCGTCCGGGTCGGCTCCGAACTCCGGGCCGGCGGCGGTGCGGTGGCGGCGGCGGACCGGCTGGAGGCGCTGGCGGAGGGGCGCCGGTGACCGGCTCTCAGCACGGCACCCTTGACCGGCTCTCAGCACGGCACCCTTGACCGCCTCTTAGCACGCGGAATGATCGCACGTCCATTGGTCTAGGCCATTGTTTCCGGACCGGCGGACACCCTAGGGTGGCGCGCAGCACCGCCTTCCCAGGTGCCGTGGCAGCCCATCCCCGCACGGGAGTTCCGGTTGATCGAGACCACGGGACTGCGCAAGTCCTACCGCAAGAAGACCTCCCGCAAGAGCGGTGAGAACACCACCGTCGACGCCGTCCGCGGCATCGACCTGTCCGTCGCCGCAGGCGAGATCTACGGTTTCCTCGGGCCCAACGGCGCCGGGAAGACCACCACCCTGCGGATGCTGGCCACCCTGATCCGCCCGGACGGCGGCCGGGCCGTCATCGCCGGGGCCGACCTGTTCCAGGACCCGGCCGGGGTGCGGCGCAGGATCGGCTACGTCGCCCAGGGCGGCGGCACCACCGACGGCGTCAGCGCCCGCGAGGAGCTGGTGCTCCAGGCGCGGATGTACGGCGGCGCCAAGGCGCAGGCCGTCCAGGCCGCCGAGGGCGCGCTCAAGGCCTTCGACCTGGGCGAGTTCGGCGACCGCCCGTGCGCCACCTACTCGGGCGGCCAGCGCCGCCGGGTGGACATCGCGCTCGGGGTGATCCACGAGCCGCGGGTGCTCTTCCTGGACGAGCCCACCGTCGGGCTGGACCCGGCCAGCCGGGCGTACGTGTGGGAGGAGATCCGCCGGCTGCGCACCGGGGGGATGACCGTCGTCGTCACCACGCACTACCTGGACGAGGCGGACGCGCTCTGCGACCGGGTGGCGATCGTCGACCACGGCGAGGTCGTGGCCGAGGGCACGCCCGAGGCGCTCAAGCGCGAGATCTCCGGCGACGTCGTCCTGCTCGGGCTGGAGCCCGGCGAGGGCGTCGTCGAGCGGGCCGCCGAGGTGCTGCGGCCGCAGCCGTACCTGCACCGGCTGGAGCCGCACGGCGAGGACGGGCTGCGGCTCTACCTGGAGGACGGCGCGGCGGCCATCCCGCAGCTGCTGCGCGCCCTGGACGGCACCGGGGTGACGCCCGGCACCGTCCAGCTCCAACGGCCCAGCCTGGACGACGTGTTCCTGGCCCGCACCGGGCGCTCGCTCCAGCAAGCCTGACCGGTCCGCCGTTCCGTACCCCTGCTCCTACCCCTGGGGAGAGAATGAAGCTCGCCCGCGACACCTGGCTGGTCTTCCAGCGGCAACTGCTGCTGATGATCCGCACCCCGGTCTGGATCGCCGTCGGGATCATCCAGCCCTTGTTCTACCTGCTGCTGTTCGCCCCGCTGCTGAAGAAGGTGCTCGCCCCCGAGGGCGCGAGCAGCTACGCCGACGCCTACCAGGTGTACGTGCCGGGCCTGTTGGCGGTGCTGTGCATCTTCGGCGGGCTGTTCACCGGGTTCAGCCTGCTCGGCGAGCTGAAGGCCGGGATCATCGAGCGCTCCCGGGTGACGCCGGTGAGCCGGCTGGCGCTGCTGCTGGGACGGGCGCTGCGGGAGATGGTGGCGCTGCTGGTGCAGGCCGTCCTGATCACCCTGATCGCGCTGCCGTTCGGGCTGCGGGTCAGTCCGCTGAACCTGCTGCTCGCCTATCTGCTGCTCGGCCTGCTGGCGCTGATGACCTCGGCGATCTCCTTCGGCATCGCGCTGATGGTGCCGACGGACGCGGCGATGGCGCCGGTGGTGAACACCATCGCGCAGCCGATCGCGCTGCTGTCGGGGGTGCTGCTGCCGCTCACCCTGGCGCCCGGCTGGCTACAGCAGACCGCCCGGTGGAACCCCTTCTACTGGGCGGTGGAGGGCATGCGCGCGCTGTTCTCCGGGCACGTCGGGGACAGCGCGGTCTGGCAGGGCCTGCTGGTCGTGGCGGTGATGACGGTGCTGTCGGTGTACTGGTCGGCCCGGCTGTTCTCCACCCGGGTGCGCTGATCACGGGACGCCGAGAGAGGGGCCCGGCTGGTCGGGGCCCGGACGGATTGGACCGGCAGCTGCTCGTCCGGCCCGGACTGCTGGCG
>NZ_JBEOSA010000098.1:0-24036 GCF_040302625.1 Kitasatospora sp. NPDC097643
ACGCCCGAACAGCCGTTTGGTGGGCCCCCCCCGGGGGGGGGGGGGGCCCGCCGCCCCCCCGCCCCCCCCCCCACCCCCCTTTCTTCCTTCTCCCTCGTCTGCTTTCCTTCTGCCGCCTCTGCCGCGCTCACCCGTAGACGGCGTCCCGGTAGCCGGCGGCGTCCAGGAGAGCGTCGAGTTCGGCGTGGTCGGACGGGCGCAGCCTGAGGATCCACGCGCCGTAGGGATCCGTGTTGACCAACTCCGGGCACTCCGCCAGCGCCCCGTTGACGGCGACCACCTCACCGCCGACCGGCGCGTGGATGTCCAGGACGGCGTCGCCCGACTCCACGAGGCCGGCGATGTCCCCCCTGGCCAGCACCTGCCCCATCCAGCCCGGATCCACGTACCGGATCGTGCCGAGGTCCCGCTGGACGTGGTCGGTGATGCCGACCGTCACCGTGCCGTCCGCCTCCGGGCGGGCCCACTCGTGGGATGCGGCGAACCGCAGGTCGGTCGGAATCTTCGACATGCTCTCCCCTTCAAGGCCGTGGCCGATCACCGTACCCATCCCGGCCACCGGCCACGACATCAGGCACCCGCTCGCTGCCCGTGCAGCAGCACGGGCAGCGAGCGTCCCGCCAACGCCTCGGTGACACGGGCGACTTGGGAGGGCGCCATGACGCCGGGCAGGTCGCGCACGGGCACGAACCGGGCACCGAGCAGCCCGCTGCGGTGCTGCGGCGCGGCGGTGAGGCGGGTGTCGTCGCGGGCGGTGCCGCCGTCGAAGACCAGGTTCAGACGCGTGACCCCCGCCTGCTCGCCAAGCCGCCCACTTCGACGGACGGCAACCGCATCGAGCCCCTCACTTCTCCCCCGGCCGCTTGTGGACCTCGAACACCCGCCACGCACTGTAGGCGTCGGAGAACGAGCCGAACCCGGTGAGCTCCCCGCAGTCCTGGCGCAGCCACTCCCCCGTGATCTCGTTGCGGACCCGGTAGAGCCGGGCGGCGGGGTCGAAGCGCACCCCGTAGCCGTGGAGACGGGGGACCTGGTCGTTGGCCATGGAATGGAACCCTCTGCGATCGAAGTTTCACGTTCTGTGCACATGGTGGCCCGGCGTCGCCTAGCCTCGGAAGCGGCAATCGACTTGACCTCGGGGGCAAGGAAAGTTGGGGCACCGCCGTGAACAAGAAGCACATTGACCCGTCGTCATCTCCCTGGGCCCCGTTCGGGATCCAACTCCGCAGGTCACGCGAGGCCATGGGCTTCACCCAGGCGCAGCTCGCTCGCAAGGTGGGCTACGACCCGTCGTACGTCTCCTTCGTCGAACTTGCTCAGCGCCCGCCAAGCCAGCAGTTCGCCATCAAGGCCGACGATGTCCTCCAAACCGGCGGAACTCTGCAGCTGATGTACTGGCAGCTCCGCCACACGGCCTTGGTCCCGGGCTTCCCCGAGTACGCCAACCACGAGGCCCGCGCCGCTGAGATCAGGCTGTTCTCGATCGGCATCGCACCAGGCCTGCTACAGACCTCGGCCTATGCGAACGCTTGGGAGGCGGGCAACATCCGGCGCGGTAGGGCAACTCCCGAGCAGGCCGATGAGCGCGTGGCCTTCCTCATGACACGCCAGCAGTGTCTGGATCGCACCCCTGCGCCGCTTGTGCACGCGGTCCTCGACGAAAGCTGCCTGCACCGGCCTGTCGGGGGTGCCGAGGTGATGATCGAGCAGCTTCTCTACCTGGAACATCTGGCCACACGGCCGAACGTCCTCCTCCAAGTGGCCCCATACGGCCTGGGCGAAGACCGCCCGTTCACACTTCCTGTCATCCTGCTGACCATGCCTGATCGCAAGCTTCTCGGCTACACGGAGACCGAGTTGCGTGGTTACCTTGATCGCGAAATCGACACTGTCCTCCCGCTAGTCAAGGACTACGATCGGCTGCAGATCGAGGCACTGAATCAGGCCGCATCGGTGGAGATGATCCGTGCGGTACGGAAGGGCTATGAGGATGGACGTTGACGTGACCAACGCCGGCTGGCGCAAGAGCACCTACAGCGGCGGGTCAAACGGCTGTGTGGAGGTCGCCGACGGCTTCCCCGGCGTCATGCCCGTCCGTGACTCCAAGGACCCCAGCGGCCCGGCTCTCCTCTTCTCCGCCACCGCCTGGCAGTCCTTCGTCACCGCCGTCCGCACCGGCGAGTTCGACACCCACTGACCCGCGTTCACACGCCGCCGCCCCGGGCCCCCGGGGCGGCGGAGTCTTCTCAGCCCCTCCCGCCCTACTCTTCGGTCTCCCGCCCCGCTCGCCCACGAGCCTCAGCCTCCCGTCGCCACGCCGAGGACCCTAGCGGCCCGCACACGGGAAGTCGGGCCCGCCGACTTCCCACTCCACCGCGCTCGATCAGGGGGGAACCCCGCATGAGCGGCAACCGCCCCACTACCTGACGCAAGAGCAGCCACCGCAACAACGACGGCGGCATGTGCATTGAGGTGGACGATGCGCGCCCGGGCCGGGTTCGGGACAGCAAGGACCCCGACGGCCCCCGCCTCGACTTCTCACCGGCCGCCTGGCAGTCCTTCGTCACCGCCGTCCGCACCGGCGAATTCGACGCCGGCTGACCCACATTCACACGCCGCCGCCCCGGGCCCCGGGGCGGCGGCGCACCACACGCCTGGCTTTGTAGGTGAGTTGCGGGGACACCGGTTCCACCTGAGAGTGATGTCGCCGAGTTCTGAGAACGCCAGGGTGCTTGCGTCAGAAGCATGCAGGGGACCCGGGTGCCGCCAAAGACCAATGTCGATCCGTACGCAGCGATCCGCAGGGACTCGCGCGCCGGTCTGCCGAACCGCGCTCTCGTGTAGGCAAGCAGCACACGGTGAAGGCGGATAGGCGCCCGCTGGCTGATCACGGACCCCTACGGCAGCTCCCAGGAAGCCTTGAGCTCAGGTGGTGGGCGGTCTACTGTCAGCGGACACACCGTCGTCCCACCCGGAAGTGTTCATGCCTCGCCGCTCACCAGGCGAGATCAGGGCTCAGCTCCCGCAACGCGTCCTCAAGGTTCGACATCGTGGGCCTGCTGTCATCCGAGGACTGTCGGCCTCCGCAAACAGACAGATAGCATCGTTTGAACGTGTGCACGGACTTGCGGCTGGCGAGGTCGCGCACGCGTTCCAACGCTGGGGTCGAACACCCAGACGCTCTGGCAGAGACATCGCGCCCTCCTACGGACACGACGACACCGACCTCCGCAGCGGCGACTACCACGTTCGCACGCTGCTGGAATCCGTTCTCCACACCCTCCGAACCAGGGCCCGCCGAGAACTGCGAACAGCCCTCGCTCCCCTCGACGACCAACAGCTCCGGCGAACTCTCAACAACCCCTTCGCGCCACCCGACCTGCCTTGGTGGAAGCGCCGCATCGAACCCTGACACGAGACGTGAGCCAAGTCACCGTGAGCAACTGACCGGCGTCTACAAAGAACATGGCCCGCCACGTCGTCGCCCTCGCCTTCCGCTGCCGACCCGAAGACGGCGCCGACCACCGCACGTGGGAAGTCGGCCCCACCGACTTCCCACTCCACCGGGCTCGATCAGAAGGGAAATCCGCGCATGAACGGCAACCGCCCCACTACCTGGCGAAAGAGCACATACAGCGGAGGACAAAACGGCTGTGTGGAGGTCGCCGACGGCTTCCCCGGCGTCATGCCCGTCCGTGACTCCAAGGACCCCAGCGGCCCGGCCCTCCTCTTCTCCGCCACCGCCTGGCAGTCCTTCGTCACCGCCGTCCGCACCGGCGAATTCGACACCCACTGACCCGCGTTCACACGCCGCCGCCCCGGGCCCCCGGGGCGGCGGTCGAGCGAGCGAGCGTCGCCTGAACTCAGCCGAGTCGCTTGAGCATCTTGACCGAGGTCGTCTCATAGCCGAGCGACTCGTAGAGGCCGCGCGCACCCGTGTTGAACCCGAAGACGCTGAGCCCAAGGGCGTGAGCGCCCTGCGCCCGGGCGTATTCCTCGCCGAGGACCATGGCCCTTCGTCCGAAGCCCCGGCCCCGCTTGTCGGCGTCGATCACGATGTCCCAGATCCACCAGGCACCGGCGTCGTCGCTCGTGTCCGGTCCGATCCAGAGGTGGCCGACGGTTTCCCCCGCGTCGTCGACCACGTCGAAGACCACGTGCCCCGGGCCCGGCGCGCCGGAGGGAAAGGAGCGGGCCATGGTCTCGTCCGCGTGCCGGTGGGCATCCTCAAAGGTCTGGCCCGCAGCAACGAGATCGTTGGCGTACTCGGCTCGGCTGCGCTCAAGCCAGGCAGGGAAGAGCCGGGCGTCCATGTGGCGGAGGGTTACGGGCATCGGACCAGCCTCCCACGCCGCCGGCATCGGATCGGTGTCGCCCCCGCCCAACGGTCCTCGCCGGCCTGTGACGCACCTGCAGGCCAGCGACGAGAACGGCGTGTTCGGCCGCTTCGCCGAGCGCGCCGAGGAACTCTGGTCCCGGGGCGGCGACATCCGTACCAGGGCGGCCCCGCGCGTGGGAAGTCGGCCCCGTCGACTTCCCACTCCATCGCACAGCCCGATCAGGTGGAATATCGGTCATGGCCCCCACATGCCGGATGCCCGACCGGATGTGGGCTTTCGCTTACTCAGATCGCGGGGTCGTCGGCCTGCGCAGGTACGGTGCACGGGCGCAGGACCATGAGCGAGTCTTCCAAGGCCGCCACCATGGCAAAGGGGAACCGGTCGAGCTCAAGGCAGAGTGCAACGTCGTCAGGGTGCACTCCCTGACGCACCCCCTGTGCAAGCTCGGCAGCGGCGCGCGACGTGGCAGCTCGGCGGAGGAACACCGAAGGGTCCGCCTCGGCGTCGGCCGACCTGCCGGCGATGTATTCAGCGCACGCCAGATCCTCATCGGCCTGTCCGTCCTCGCCGGTGACCACGAACGTGACACTGCCGCTCCCGCGTGTCCGCAGGAGCCGAGCGGTCGCCTCCGCCACCACGAAGCTGGCACACAGCACCAGCGGGGCGTCCTTGACGGCAAGGGCGCCGACCGTCCCTGCGGTGGTCTTCTGCACGACGGTCCGTCCGCGAAGGTCGGCGGCCCGCAGCATGCCTGGAGAGTTGACCAGGTCGAACCCGGCCGCGGGCGGTCCGTCTTTGAGTGCCACCCAATCCGGGTGACGGGTCTTCAGCGCCAGGGCGTCGTCCAGCGACTCGGAAAGAACGATCTTTTCCGCGCCCTGGGCAAAGGCCCAGGCGGCCACGGTGAAAGCACGCATGACGTCGACCACGACCGCCACGGGCGGGACCTCGACCAGCTCGGCGATACCAACGAAACGAGCGTCCATTCCGATCATGCCGGCGCAGTCTACTCAGACCGTTCGCGGCTCGGCGTGTTTCGACCGGTCGGCCGTATTCGAAGCGTGCGCCCACGCGCACGAGCGGCACGGGCTGGGCGCGCACCCTGGCCGGGTTCCGGGACAGCAAGGACCCCGACGGCTCCCGCCTCGACGTCTCACCGGCCGCCCGGCAGGCCTTCGTCACCGCCGTGCGCACCGGTGAATTCGACGCCCGGTGGGTACCGGGCCCGCGTACACCAGCGGACACCGGCGACCAACCACCGGCCGGGCGTGGAAGCGCGGGCTGCGGAGTCGGCTGCCATGTTTGCGGGCGTGCTTGCCGTCGGCGCACGTGTGGTCCGACGAACGGCCGCCGGGCCGCCGCCCGGTGGGGCTGGCGGCCCGGCAGCGGGGCCGTTCGGTCAGCGGGCGGGCGTCGTCTCCCGAATGGCCGCGGCTGGTACGGGGTCTGCGGGCTTGGCCTTGGCGTGGTTGCGTACCAGCAGGCAGGCGAGTGCTCCGGCCGCCAGGACGGCGATCGGCAGGATCGCGGTGACGTGCATCGTGGCGATGAACGCGTCGGCGTACGTCTTGCCGGTGGCCAGCTCGGCGGCCAGTCGGCCCTGCAGCAGGGCGCCGATCGTCGCCGCGCCGATGACGGAGCCGATCTGGCGGAGCGTGTTGTTGATGCCTGAGGCGGCGCCGGCCAGCCGGGGCTCGACGTTGCGCATCGCCTCGGTGGACATCGGAGCGACCACGCAGCCGATTCCCAGGCCCGTGACCACGGTCGCCGGGATGAACGCGTACCAGGGGGTGGCCACCCCCGCGATCAGCACGATCGCAAGCATCCCGGCTGCGTACAGCGTCAGTCCGGCCATCAGCAGGTACTTGCCGCCGATGCGGTCCGAGAGGCGTCCCGCGAACGGCCCGACGGTCATCGACACCAGCGAGGACGGGGCGAGCACCATCCCGGCCTTGATCGCGCTCATGTGCAGGACCGACTGAAGATAGAGGTTGAACGGCAGCACCAGTCCGATCATGGCCATCGACACCAGCGCGACCAGCGAGGTCATGACGGTGAAGTTGCGGTCGCGGAAGAGCGCGAACGGCACCAGCGGTTCCTGGTTCTGCTTGCCGCGCTGGTGCAGCAGGAAGCCCGCGACGAGCGAGGCGCCGGCGGCCAGCAGCGCCCAGATGCCGGGGCCCCAGTGGTAGTGCTCGCCCTCCTGGAGGCCGAAGGTCAGACAGAACAGCGCCGCTGTGGCGATCAGTACGCCCGTCACGTCGAAGCGGCGCTTGCGGCCGTGCCGGATGTCGGGGACGACCAGGAAGGTGAGGGCGAGCGCGGCCACGCCGATGGGCACGTTCACCAGGAAGATCCAGCGCCAGCCGACCGTGGAGACCAGGACGCCGCCCAGGGTGGGGCCGGACAGGGTGGCGAGACCGGCGACCATGCCCCAGATCCCCATCGCGGTACCGCGCCGCTGGGCCGGGAAGACCGAGACGATCAGGGTCATCGTCTGGGGCACGAGCAGGGCGGCGCCCAGCCCCTGGACGGCGCGGGCGGCGATCAGCAGGCCGGGGCCCGCGGCCATCCCGCACGCGATGCTGGCCAGGGTGAAGATCACCAGCCCCGCGGCGAAGAGATTGCGCGGCCCGAACAGGTCGCCGAGGCGGCCGGCGGTGATCAGCAGCACCGCCAGGACCAGTGCGTAGCCGCTGACCACCCAGAGCGTCTGGTCGAGCGAGGCGCCGAGCCCGTCGATCATCTCCGGGATCGCGATGTTCACGATCGTCAGGTCCAGCAGGGTCATGAAGAACCCGAGGGAGAGCGTCACCAGGACGGCCCACGGGTTTGCGTGCCACTTCCGCACGGGATCCACCCCTTCGCCTGGGCCCCGGAACTTCCGGGCCCAGCCACGACAATATTCCATCGAACTCGATGCATCAACATAGATGCATCGAGTTGGATGTACTGTGGCGGCATGAACGGAGTAGAGCTGTTCCTGCTGGGCCGAACCCTGATGAAGATCGGCGAAGAGGCCATGCCGGAGCCGGAGGGCGGCGGCGGGCTCCACCCCGGCAGCGTCCGGTCCGTCCTGATCGCGGCGAGCGACATTGCCGCCCATCCGGACAGTGCCGTCGGTGAGATCGCCGCACGCACCGGCCTGCCGCAGAGTCAGGTGTCCACCGCCGTCGCCCGCCTCAAGGAGACGGGCGCGATCACGACAGCACCCGACCCCGCGGACCGCCGCCGCCTCCTGGTCCGGCAGTCCCCCGACATCTCGGACCGGGTGGCACAGGTCCGGGCGACCACGATCGACGACGCACTCGCCAAGGCGCTCGGTGCCGACGATCCGCAACGGATTCAGGAAGTCGCCGATGCCCTTGCCGTACTCGCCCGACACCTGACTCCGCAGGCGCTGGCCAACCTCCGCCCGTAGGCGGGCGAGGAGTGGCCGGGCGCCACCTGGCGCAGGGCCCGTGTCGTGAGTGGATCGACATTGCTAGGGTCGCCCCCATGGTGAAGCCGGTGCTGCGGGCGAGGACCTGGGGCGGAGACTGTTGGGACGACCCGTCCGAGGACGCGCTGTTCGATCTACTGAGCGAGATGAATCTGCGCCACCGCTGGGTGATCGTCGAACGGCTGGACGCGCAACCGGCGGGCCAGCACTACATGCAGGTCTGTCTCAACGACGACATGAGCTGTCAGATCGAGTTCCGGGACGGCGGACCGGACTTCCACTTCCAGGCACGGGTGGAGGGACCCTTCGACCTGTACGGCCACGAGACCGTGGCGCAGGTACTCCAGGACTGGGCCTTCGGGCGCTCCAGGTGGCGTGATGCCTTGCCCTGGGTTGCGTGGCCCACGCCTGCCGAAACCCCGCGGTGAGGGCAACCGCCCGGCTCCGGCTGTTCGATCCGCTCAGCACATGCCCTGCTACGGACACGACGATACCGATTCTGCAGCGACGACCACCACGTTCGCACGCTGCTGGAGTCCGTTCCCCACACCCTCCGAACCAGGGCCCGCCGAGAACTGCGAGCAGCCCTCGCTCCCCTTCACCCGCCGCCGGCCCGGGAGCCCGGGGCGGCGGCGGGGTGTTGCCCGTGCCGGTCGGGGGCAGGGGGCATTGTTCGGCCCGGGGTTGCGGGGGCTCGGATCCGTCAGGTCCGGGGCGGGCGCGCGGGCGGGGGCGGCGCGGCGTCAGTGGGCGGCGGCCAGGGCGGGTTCGGGGGCCGCGATGGGCGGGGTGGGGTGGGTGAGGCAGTCGTCGGTGAAGGCGAGGGCGCGCAGGTGGTAGGGGCGGGCGGCGTGGCCCAGGGAGAGGTTGTGGCCGGCGCGGTGGGCGGTGACCAGGCGGGCCACGCCGGGTGGGAAGGCGGCGGTCAGGGCGGTGCGGGCCGCCTCGTCCAGGCGCCACCAGTTCTCGTGGTCCGCCAGCGTCAGGCGCACCGGGACGCGGACTCGGGCGGCGAGGGTGGCGTAGCGGGCGGGCCAGGTGGCCAGTTCGCGGGATTCGAGGGCGGGGACGGGGGTGAGCAGGGTGCGGGCGGCGTGGAAGGTGCCGGGCGGATACAGGTTCAGGGGGCCCCAGTTGAGGCGGCCGCCGCCGGCGAGGTCGTCGGGGCGGTCCCATGCGCCGGGGGCGTAGGTCTGGGCGAGGCCGGAGATGTCGGCGCCGAGCAGGGGCAGGCGTGGGTCGGCGGGCCAGTGGGCGGCCAGGTGCAGGGCGATCTTGCCGCCGAAGGAGTGGGCGAGGAGCTGGACGCCGGCGCCGGTGTCGTGGGCGCGGGCGTAGTCGGTGAGGGCGGCGTGCAGGGTGGCGGCCTGGTCGGCGATGAGCTGGCCGTGCGGCAGGCGGTGGGCGGAGGCGCCGTGGCCGGGGCGGTCCAGGGCCAGGACGGTGTAGCCGAGGGAGGCGGCGAGGGTGAGCAGGTCGGTGTCGGTGTGGGCGGGGCCGGCGAAGTAGGCGGCGCGCATGCCGCGGCCGTGGATGGCCAGGACGACGGCCTTGGGCGGGGTGTGTTCGGGCTCGGCGACCAGGGCGGAGACGGGGATGCCGGCGGCGTCGAGGACCAGGGAGCGCACCGCCCTGCGGGCGGGGGCGGCGCTCATGCGCCCACCTGCGCACGGGCGACCTCGACACCGGCGGCGGTGCGGGCGGGGGCCTGGCGGGCGGTGTCGAAGGCGTCCAGCCAGGCGGGCAGGTCGCCGGAGCGCATCAGCGAGGTGCCGATCAGCAGGCCCCGGTAGCCGGCGCCGAGCAGGCGCGCCGCGTCGTTGGGGTCGGTGATGGCGGAGGCGGAGACGGGCGCGGGGGTGCCGGCGGCGTGCAGGGCGGGCAGCAGGCGCAGGCTGCGGGACAGGTCGCCCGGGTCGCGTTCGCGGGTGCGGATGTCCTTGTTGTTGACGGCGACGACGCAGCGCTCGACCTGCGGCAGGCCGGCGAGTTCGCTCTCCTGGGTGATCTCGACGAACGGGGCCAGCCCCAGGTCGAGGGCGCAGGTGACCAGGCGGGCCAGGGAGGTGGCGGGCAGCAGGGCGGCGGTGAGCAGGACGGCGGAGGCGCCGAGGGCGGCGGCGGCCTCCAGCTGGGCGGGGCGGGTGAGGAAGTCCTTCTGCAGGACGGGCAGGTCGGTGGCGGCGGCGACCTCGCGCAGCAGGCGGGGGGTGCCGCCGAACCAGCGGCCGGTGACCACCGACAGGCACGGCGCGCCGGCCTGCTGGTAGGCGGTGACGAGGTCGGCGACGCTGCGCGTGCCGAGCAGGTCGTTGCCGTGGGGGTCGCGGAGTTTGATCTCCATGATCAGCGGGCGGCGGGCGGCCAGCAGCGCCTCGACGAAGCGCGGCACCCCCGCCGGGGCGGGGGCGGTGGGGGCGGCGGCGGTGGGGGCGGTCATCCGGTACCTCCAAGGAGACCCTGGCCTTCAGGCCGGGGAGGAATTGGATCGCCCGCGGTAGCGGGACAGGAAGTGTCGATTCGCCGTCAGGGCGGACCGGCATAACACCGGACGGCAGCCCGGTAGACTCGTCGTGTCGACCTGAGGCGATAACCAAGCTTCGGGCCGGCCTACCGCCGGGCTGGTGGGATGTCAGGTCTGTGGAGCTGGCGTAAGACTGCTGGGCGTACCAACGTCCCCTGCCGTTGATTCGGGGCAGCTGCTGTCGTCGAAGCAGAAAGCTCGACCCGCGAGGGGAGAATCCCCCCTGCTTCAGCTGGGGGAGAGGTCAAGCGTACGCCTCCTTCAGGCGCGGGTGCGGGTGCCAGGCGTGGGCGAGGGCGGTGACGGCCTCGTGGGTGAAGTGGCCGGCCCCGTTGCGCGCGGCGGTGTCGATGTCGGCGCCCGCGTACAGGGGGTGGTCGGTGACGGTGGTGTAGGTGTCGCGGTTGGCGGCGTTCAGTCCTCCGGCGAGGAGGAAGGGGATGCTCAGGCGGGGCAGCAGGGTGAGGACGTCGGCGGGGTCGAGGGTGTGGCCGGTGGAGCCGACGCGGCCGTCGTCGGTGAGGGTGTCGAGCAGGAACAGGTCGCAGCCGGCGCGTTCGAACGCGCGGATGAAGGGGCGTTCCAGGCAGCGTCCGCGGCTGATGTGCAGGACCTTGACGATGACGGCGTAGGGCAGCAGGTCGCGCAGTTCGGCGACCAGGGCCGGGTTCTGGTAGGCGTGCAGCTGGATCCAGCGGATGCCGCTGTCGCGGGCCAGGGCGGCCAGGCGCACGGGGTCGTCGAGGAAGGTGACCAGGACGGGCTCCAGCCCCAGGCGGATCGCGGTGGCGGCGAGGTCGGCCAGGCGCTCGGCGCTCAGGTCGGCGGGCCCGCCGGGCACGCCGTGCCACAGGCCCACCAGGGTGGGGCCGTGTTCGGCGAGCAGGGCGACGTCGCCCGGGGTGCGGGCCCCGCACACCTTCAGGTGGCGGAACCCGGCCGGGGCGCGGGTGGGCAGCAGCGCACCGAACGAGGCGGCGGACACCGACACCGACGCGGACGCGGACGCGACGGACGCGGAGGCGGGGGCGGGGGCGACGGAGGCGGGGGCGGTGGGGGCGGTCATTTGCCGAGTCCGAGCATGGCGGCGATGCGGTTGTACTGGATCTCGTTGCTGCCGGAGTAGATGGTGCCGGCGACCGCGTTGCGCACGTCCTTCTCCAGTCCGTACTCGGCCATGTAGCCGTTGCCGCCGAAGACCTGGACGGCGGCGAGCGAGGTGGCGAGGTTGGACTCGCTGGTGAGGAGTTTGGCGATGGCCATGTCGACGGTGACGTTCTCGCCCGCTTCCAGGCGCTGGGCGGTGTCGTAGAGCCACTTGCGGGCGGTCTCCAGGCGGATCTTGGTGTCGACGATCTTGTTGGCGACCGACTGGTAGGAGCCGATGGGCTTGCCGAAGGACATCCGGGTCTTGGCGTAGTCGAGGCAGCGGGCCAGGCGGTGCTGCATCTCGCCGGTGTTGACGATGAAGGAGTAGAGGATCTCGCGTTTCATGACGTGGTCCAGGACGAGGAAGCCGCCGCCGACGCGGCCGATGACCCGGGAGGCGGGCACGCGCACGTCGTCGAGGTAGAGCTCGGACAGCGGGGAGGTGCGCAGTCCCATCTTCTTGATGGGGTTTCCGGTCGACAGGCCGGGCATGTCGCGGTCCAGGAGGAACGCGGTCACCCCGAGGGCCCCGCCCTGGGGGTGGGTGCGGGCGTAGACGACGATGACGTCGGCGACGGGGCCGTTGGAGACGAAGGTCTTGGCGCCGGTGAGGACGAAGTCGTCGCCGGCGCGCACGGCGCGGGTGCGCATCTGCATGGCGTCCGAGCCGCCCTCGGACTCGGTGATGGCGTGCGCGCCGATCGCCTCGCCGGAGGCGATGCGCGGCAGGTAGGTGTCCTTGAGGGCGGGTGAGCCGAAGGCCTGGAGGGGCACGCCGGTGGAGGCCATGGAGGTGGTGACGGAGAAGTTCAGGCCGCCGTCGCGGCAGGTCTGCCCGAGGCCCTCGAGCACGTACATGGTGGTGAGCAGGGACTGGCCCAGGCCCCCGTGGCGTTCGTCGAAGGGCAGGGAGAGGATGCCGGTCTTCTGGATCAGGCGCCACTTGTCGTGGGAGAAGGCTGCTTGTTCGTCGCCTTCGATGTGGCCGGCGCTCAGGTCGTCCCCGAAGCGGGCCAGGCCCTCGCGCAGGGCGTTCTGGTCGGCGTTCCAGCGGATCACGTTCTTGCCGCCTTCCTCCCGGGCCCGCCGTGTGCGGGGCCCGGGGTGTCCAACCGGCGCGCGGGCACCGGCACGTTGCTTCGGGTCGTGAAAAAGGAGGAGGCCTCAGTAGGCGGATGAGGAGTGCGCGTCGAGCTGGTGGACCTCGTCGCCGCGCAGTGCCGGGGAGAACACGCACACCAGGCGCAGGTCCTCGTGGGGGCTGGCGACCAGGTAGTGGGCGTCGTGCTCGTCGAGGGCGTACAGGCGCCCGGGGGTGATGGGGTGGGCGTTGCCGTCCATGTCGATGACCTCGCCGGAGCCGGCGATGCAGTAGCACGCCTCCAGGTGGTTGCGGTACTCCAGGCGGGACTTGGTGCCGGCGTTGACGATGGTGTCGGTGAGGCTGTAGCCCAGGCCGTCGCTGGCGAGGAGGAAGCGGCGGGAGACGCCGTTGCCCCACTCGACGGTCTTCACGTCGTCAAGGTCGCGGATCAGCATGCTGGTTGGCCCTTTCGGTCAGCGGGTGAGGGTGGTGGGGGTGCCGGCGCGGCCGGTGGTACCCGTGGCGGAGCCGGTCGTGCTCGCGGTGCCGGTCGTGCTGGTGGTGCTCGCGGTGCTGGTCGTGCTCGCGGTGCCGGTCGTGCTGGTGGTGCTGGTGGTGCGTCCGGCCGGGCCCGGCTGTGGGGAGCGGGGCGGCCGGAGGTCGTGGAGGTAGGCGCGCAGGCCGGCCACGACGTCGCCCCCGGTGTCGAGGTCGTGTTCGAGGCGGGCGACGGCGGCGGAGCCGACGATCGCGGCGTCGGCTCCGGCGGCGGCGACCGCCTGGAGGTCGGCGGCGTTCTTGACGCCGAAGCCGACCGCGACGGGGACCGGCCCCGCGGTGGGCGGGGTGTGGGCGCGCAGGGTGCGCACGGTGTCGGCGAGGGATTGGTGGCCGGCGGCGGGGGTGGTGCCGGAGCGTCCGTAGTGGGCGACGAGGTAGACGTAGGCGCCGGTGGCGGCGCGGGCGGCGTCGGCGAGGACCTCGGGGGTGGAGGTGGGGTAGCAGGTGGTGACCTGGGCGAGGCCGGTGTCCTGGCAGGCGTGGTGCCAGGTGGCGCGCAGGCGCGGCGGCAGGGCGTGGACGAGCAGGGCGTCGGCGCCGGCGGCGGCGATCGCGCGGCACAGCTCGGCGGGGTCGCGGTGGCGCAGGCTGTGGCTCCAGTCGGCCAGCAGGGCGACCTTGAGGCGCTTCAACGCCGGGCGCAGGCGGGCGAGTTCGGCCAGGACGGTGTCCAGGGTGGTGCCGGCGGCCAGGGCGCGGGCGGCGGAGCGGCGGATGACGGGGCCGTCGGTGGGCGAGTTCGGGAAGGGCACGGCGAGTTCGAGGACCTCCACGCCCTCCTCGTCGAGCATCAGCGCGAGGTCGGCCAGGAGGTGGGGCGGGTCGCCGGCGTTGAGGAACACCGCGAGCCCGGGGTGGCCGTCGGGGCGCGGCGGGAAGAAACCGCCCGGTCCCGGCGCGGCGGACACGGACCCGGCGGGCGCAGCGGACCCGGCGGGCGCAGCGGGCGTGGGCACGGACCCGGCAGGCGCAGCGGGCACGGCGGGCGCTGCGGGCGTGGACACGGTGGGCGCGGTGGGCGTGGACACGGTGGGTGCGGTGGGGTCAGGCATGGGCGGGTGCCTTGTGGTCGGCGCGCAGGCGTGTGGCCAGGGCGCGGGGGGCGCCGTCGGCGAGGGCGTCCAGGGCGGTGGTGTAGGCGGTGTTCCAGTGGGTGTGGCGGCCGGAGGCGATGGCGAGGGCGGCGGCGTTGAGGGCGATGGTGTGGGTGGCGGTGGGGTGGGCGTCGGCGGTCAGGGCGGTGAGGAAGTGGCCGGTGAGGTCGTCGGGGTGGGGGGCGAGGTCGGTGAGGGTGCCGCTGGCGGGGGCGAGGGTGCCGGCGGCGAGGTGGAGGGTGCGGGTGGGGGTGTGCAGGGTGTTGTCGGCGAAGGGCAGGAGTTCGTCGGCGCCGGCGTTGTTGTGGGCCAGCCATAGCTGTCGGCCGTTCACGTGCGGGGCGAGGGTGCGCAGTGCGTCGAGGTGGGTGGTGTGGGCGACGCCGGTGAGCTGGGCGGTGACGGGGACGGTGGCGAGCAGGGGGCCGAGGGTGTTGAGGAAGCGGCCGAAGGGTTTGAGGGTGAGGGGGAACAGGACGCGGGCCAGGCGGGTGAGGGCGGGTGGGTAGACGTGGGGGCCGGCGAAGGCGATGCCGTGGCGGGCGAGTTGGTCGGCGGTGTGGGTGTGGGAGGAGGTGAGGGTGATGCCGAGGCGTTCGAGCAGGTCGATGGAGCCGGCGGTGCTGGTGTAGGCGCGGGAGCCGGTTTTGACGACGGGTATGCCCATGCTGGCGGCGGTCAGGGCGGCGGCGGTGGAGAGGTTGAAGGTGGCCGGTCCGCCGCCGGTGCCGACGATGTTGACGCTGCCGGGGTGGGCGGGGCCGGGGTCGGGGCTGCGTTCGGTGAGGGAGGTGAGGAGGGCGGCGAGGGTGTCGGGGCCGGGCAGGCGGGCGCTGAGGTGGGCCAGCAGGGCCGCCGCCTGGGCCCGGTCGCTGTCGCGGGCCGGGCCCAGGGGGCGTTGTTCCAGCTGGTCCCACCACGAGCGCCAGGTGTCGAGGTCGACGGTGTGTTCGGCGAGCAGGGTGGTGAGGGCCGGGTGCACGGGTCAGCCGCCTGCCACGGCCGTGGCTGCCGGGGCGGCGGCGCGGCGCTGGGTGATGAAGCGGTCGATCGCGGCGACGGAGCGGAAGTTGTTCGGGTCGAGGTCGGTGTCGTCGACGGGCAGGGTGAAGTGGTCCTCGACCCAGGCGATCAGCTTGAGGACGCCGAGGCTGTCGATGACGCCGTCGGAGAGCAGGTCGTGGTCGTCGGCGAGCTGGTCGGGGGTGATGTCGGGCAGGAACTCCTCGATCAGGAACCGCTTGATCTGCGTGATGTTGCTCATGGTGTGCTCAACTCCCTTGTCGGTGAACAGCGTTGGGATTCTTCGGTAAAGGTGGGGTTGGTTCAGGTGGTGGCGGGCAGGGCGGCCTTGCGGTCGACCTTGCCGGTGGGGGTCTTGGGCAGGGGGGTGTCCTGGATGGCCAGGCGCTCGGGGACGGCGGCGCGGGGCAGGTTGCGGGCGAGGTGCTCGCGCAGGACGAGGGTGTTGAGGGCGGAGTGCGCGGTGCGCTGGACGGCGGCGTGCAGGCGTTTGCCGGTCAGCGGGTCGCTGCTGGCGGCGACGGCGGCTTCCAGGACGTCGGGGTGGGCGAGCAGGACGCGTTCGACCTCGGCGGTGTTGACGGCGACGCCGCGGATCTTGACCTGGAAGTCGGAGCGTCCGGTCAGGTGGAGGCGGCCGGTGTCGTCGCGGGTGACCAGGTCTCCGGTGCGGAACCAGCGGCGGCCTTCGCCGGCGCCGCCGGGGGTGGTGGTGAAGCGGCCGGCGTCGCGGGCGCGGTCGAGGTAGCCGGCGGTCTGGAAGGGGGTGGAGACGTAGAGTTCGCCGGCGCCCGCGCCGGTGACGGGGGTGCCGTCGGGGCCGGCGATCAGGGTGTGCACGCCGGGCAGGGGGGTGCCGATGGGCAGGGGCAGCGCGGCGGTGGCGTCCAGTGGGTCGAGGCGGTGCAGGAAGCTGTCGTTGGTCTCGGTGCAGCCGTAGATGTTGTAGAGGGCGGCGCCGGGCAGCAGGGCGGGCAGGGCGGCGAGGGTGCGCGCGTCGATGGCGTCGCCGGTGAACGCGGCGTGTTCCACGCTGTCCAGCACCACCCCGCCGCCGTCACCGCCGCCGTCACCGCCGCTGTCGCCGCCGCCGTTGGCTGTGGTGGCGGCCTGGGCGAGCAGGGCGTAGCACAGCGGGACGGCCTGGAGGACGTGCGGGCGGTGGCGGCGCAGCTGGGTGAGCAGGTGGCGGGCGTTCAGGGCGTGGGCGGGGTCGATGAGCAGGACGGTGCCGCCGGCGGCGAGGGTGGCCCATACGTCGAGCAGGCACAGGTCGAAGTTGAGGGGGGCGTAGTTGGCGACGACGCGGCCGGGGCCGAGGTCGAAGGTGTCGTGGGCCCAGGTGGTGAAGCGGTCGACGGCGCTGAGGGCGAGGGGGACGATCTTGGGCAGGTCGGTGGAGCCGGAGGTGGTGAGCATGAAGGAGGTGCCGGCGGCGAGGGTGGGCCTGGGGGTGGTGGGGGGCGGGGCGGCGGGCAGGGGGGTGGTGGTCTGGTCGTGGGGGGTGAGCAGGTGGCGGGCGCCGGCCTGGGTGAACAGGGCGGTGAGCAGGGCGGGGGCCAGCTGGGGGGAGGGCAGCAGGAAGGGGCGGCGTTCCAGCAGGCAGGCCAGGACGAGGGCGATCGCGGCGGGGGACTTGGCGGCGAGCAGGCCGACGACTTCGCCGGGGGCCAGGTCCAGGGCGTTCAGGCGGGCGCGTTCGGTTTCGGCGGTGTCGAGGAGTTCGCGGTAGGTGACGGCCTGGTCGTGCCAGAGCAGGGCGGGGGCGTGGGGGCGGCGGCGGGCGTGGGCGAGGATCGCGTCCGGCAGGGCCAGGGGCGGCACCTGCCGGCCCGCAGCGGCGGGGGCGGTGGCGGCGGCGGTGGGGGTGGTGGTCACTGGTGGGCTCCCGGGGTGACGGCGGCCCAGCCGGCCTTGACGGCGGTGCCGGCCTCGGTGGCGACGGTGAAGCGCACCACGGTGCCCTGGTCGTAGGGCTGCAGGGTCAGGCGCAGCGGGGTGCCGGGGTGGACGGGGGCGGCGAAGCGGGCGCCGAGGGCGTGGACGCGGGTGGGGTCGCCGTCGGCGTGGCGGTCGGTGATCTCCTCGGCGGCCAGGGCCACCAGGTGCATGCCGTGGGCGAGGACGCCGGGGAAGCCGGCCGTGCGGGCGGCGGCGTCGTCCAGGTGGATCGGGTTGAGGTCGCCGGAGGCGTGGGCGTAGGCGTGGATGTCCTCGTGGGTGAGGGTGTGGGTGAGGGTGTGGGGCTCGCCACTGGGGGTGGTGCCGGGGTGCGGGGCGGGGGCCGGGGTACCGAAGGGGGCGATGCCGGTGGCGCCGGTGAGCAGGGCGGTGGTGGTGAGTTCGGCGAGCAGCAGGCCGGTGGTGGCGTGGGTCAGGCGGGTGGTCAGGGCCAGGCGGGTGCCGCGGGCCTCGCGGCGGGCGCTGGTGACGGTGACGGTGACGTCGGTGTCGGCGCCCGGGGTGAGGGGGTGGTGGGTGCGGATCTCCTGGGCGAGGTGGACCACGCCGGTGAAGCCGTCCTCGTCGCGGGTCAGGGTGGTGACGGTGTGCTGGGCCAGGGTGTGGGCCAGCACGAAGGGGTGCGCGGGACTGGCCGCCACAGCGCCGGTGCCGGGGCCGGTGGGGGTGGGGAGGTGGGTGCGGGCCGCGGTGCGGTAGGCGGTGAGGGCGGCGGGGGTGGTGGCCGTGCGGGTGCGCTGCACCAGTGCCTGTGCGGCGCCGGCGGCCTGGGCGGTGTCCGCGGCGGGGGTGGGCAGGGGTGTGGTCGGGGTCATAGCGGGGTCACCACCAGGGTCGAGTTGTGGCCGCCGAAGCCGAACGAGTTGGACAGGGCCGCGCCGGGTCGGATGGGGCGGGCGGTGGTGTGGACGACGTCGAGGTCCAGGCCCTGTTCGGTGTGTTCGTGGTTGGCGGTGGGAGGGACGTGGCCGGCGTTCATGGCCTGCACGGTGGCGATCAGCTCGACGGCGCCGGCGGCGCCGATCAGGTGGCCGATGACGCCCTTGGTGGAGGTGACGGGCACGCCGTGGGGCCCGAAGACGGTGCGCAGCGCGGCGGCTTCGGCGCGGTCGTTGTGCACGGTGGAGGTGCCGTGGGCGTTGACGTGGGTGATGTCGGCGGGGGTGAGGTCGGCGTCGGTGAGGGCGGCGCGCATCGCGGCGACGGCGCCGGCGCCGTCGGGGCGCGGGTTGGACAGGTGGTAGGCGTCGGCGCTGGAGCCGTAGCCGGCCAGCAGGGCGTGTGTCCGGGCGCGGCGGGCGCGGGCGTCGTCGAGGCGTTCCAGGACGAGGAAGCCGGCGCCTTCGCCCATGACGAAGCCGTCGCGGTCGCGGTCGAAGGGCCGGCTGGCGCGCTGTGGGTCGTCGTTGCGCCGGGAGTGGGCGTTGAGGTTGCCGAACGCGGCGAGGGTGACGGGGGTGAGGGTGGCCTCGCAGCCGCCGGCGATCGCCACGTCCGCGCGTCCGGTCTCCAGCAGCATCGCCGCCAGGCCGATGGCGTCCGCGCTGGAGGCGCAGGTGGTGGCGATGGTCAGGGCGCTGCCGCGCCAGCCCAGGCGCATCGCGATCTGTGCGGCGGCGGCGTTGGGCATGGTGACCAGTGGCATCAGCGGGCTGACCCGCAGTGGCCCGTCGGTGGTGTAGAGGGCGGATTCGCGGTCGCTGGTGGTGCGTCCGCCGACCGCGTTGCCGACGACGATGACGGTGCGGGTGTGGTCGGTGTCGGGGGCGCCGGCGTCGCGGTGGGCGGCCAGGGCGGCGAGGGTGCCGTAGTGGGCGAAGGGGTCCAGGCGGCGGGCGTCCTTGGCGGGCAGGGCCGCGTCCTGGGGCAGTTCGGTGACCGGGCAGCCCAGGCGGACCCGGTGGCGGGCCAGTTGCGGGTCGCTCAGGGCGACGGCGGTGGGCCGGGCCGCGAGTACCGTCTGCCACAGGGCGTCGGGGGTGTGGCCGGCGGGGCTGACGACGCCCAGGCCGGTGACGGCGATCGGCGTTCGGGCGTGGCGCCTTGGTGCCATGCTCTGGTCTCCTCCTTCGGCGGCCTGCGGGCAGGCGGGGCACCCCGGCGGGGGGCCGCGGGCGGTACGGGCGGGGCGCGGGCGGTACGGACGCGGTGCGCGGGCGGTACGGACGCGGTGCGTGTGGTGCGGGCCGTACGGGCGGTGCGGGCGCGGTACGTGTGGTGCGGGCAGTGCGAGAGGTACGGGTGGTGCGGGGGTGGTGCGGTGACGGGACGTCGGGTGCCGGTGGGCCCGGGGCACCGGCCCGGGCCGGGGTGCCGGGCCCGGGGTGCCGGGCCTCGTGGGCCCGGGCCCGGGGCGTGGGCCTCGTGGGCCTGGGGGGTCGGGTCAGATGAGGCCGGTCTGGGCGGCGGCGGTCAGGAACGCCTCGGCGGCGAAGTCGATGTCGGCGGCGCTGTGCCGGGCGGTGACCGCGATCCGCAGCCGGGCCAGGTCGTTGGGCACGGCCGGGGTGACCACCGGCAGGCCGATGACGCCGGCCTTGCGGCAGGCGGTGGCGTAGTCGTAGGCGGCGTCGTCGGAGCCGGCGATGACGGGCAGCACGGCGGTGGTGGAGTCCATGGTGGAGATCCCGGCCTCGTTCAGGCGCGCGCGCAGCCGGGCGGCCTGGGTCTGGGTGTGGGTGACGCGTTCGGGCTCGCGGCGCAGGATCCGCAGGCTCTCCAGCGCGGCGCCGGTCTGGGCGGGGCCGAGGGCGGCGGAGAACAGGAACGGGCGGGCGGCGTAGCGCAGGTGGCCGATCAGTTCGTGGGAGCCGGCGACCCAGCCGCCCATGGAGGGGATGGCCTTGGAGAGGGTGCCGAGCTTGATGTCGACGCGGTAGCGGTGGCCGAAGTGTTCCTCGATGCCGCCGCCGGTGGCGCCGATGACGCCCAGCGCGTGGGCCTCGTCCACCATCAGCAGCGCGTCGTGGCGGTCGCACACCTCGCGCAGTTCGGGCAGCGGGGCGATGTCGCCGTCCATGGAGTAGACGCTGTCGACGATGACCAGGCGCACCCCGGTGGGGGAGGCGGCCTTGAGGCGGCGTTCCAGGTGGTCGACGTCGTTGTGGCGGAAGCGGGTCACGGTGGCACCGGAGAGGCGGCAGCCGTCGACGATGCTGGCGTGGTCGTACTTGTCGATCAGGACGGTGTCGCCCTGGCCGACGAGGGCGCCGACGGTGCCGACGTTGGCGGCGTAGCCGGAGCCGAAGACCTGGGCGCGTTCGCGGCGGGCGAAGCGGGCGACCTCGGCCTCCAGTTCCTCGTGCAGCGGGATGGTGCCGGCCAGGGCCCGCACGCCGTGGTTGCCGGTGCCGTAGACGTCGACGGCGGCCTTGGCGGCGGCCACCACCCGCTCGTCGCCGGCCAGGCCGAGGTAGCTGTAGCCGGACATCATGAGCAGCCGCTCGCCGTCCAGGTCGCAGTAGGCGCTGTCGCGTTCCATGGTGTAGGCGACGAAGCTGTTGCGGCGCGAGGGCTCGGGCTCCAGCGCGGCCACGCGGGCCAGGGTGGCGGCCAGCTTCGGCTCCAGGCGGTCCCATGCTCCGGTGGCGTTCACGGGCGGGTCTCCATTCGTGTGCGGGGGCAGGCGGTACGGGCAAACGCGGTACGGGCAAACGCGGTGCTGCGCGGTACGGGCTGACGCGGTGCTGCGCGGGCGGTGCGGTGCTGCGCGGGCGGTGCGGTGCTGCGCGGTGCGGGCGGTGCGGGCGGCGGGGTTGCCTTCCGGAGGTTTTCCGGGGTTTTCCGCCGGTCTTTCCCGCGGTTCTTCCCGTGGTTCTTTCCGCGGGTTTTTCGCGGCATTGCCCGGTTTTTCCCCGGCGTGCCGGCGTCCGGTGCGGGCGGGCGTCCCTTTTCTCGAAGCCTTCACGCGGGGTGCTCAAGGATGGCTACATTTCTACGGCAGGATGCGCAAGGCATCCGCAATAGCCGCCCGCCGGGCCTGCGGTAAGGCTCTGACGTGCAAAAACCTGTCGTCCACGACGTATGGACCGGCTGGCGGGTATGTTTTGCCGACCGGTGTTGACACGGCGAGCGCCGCCGAATGTATGGTCGAAATCCGCTGAAACCGAACGGTTGATCGGCGGTGTTTTCCGGTCCAGGTTTCCAGAGCCGATGGCCCGGCTTCACGGGCGTCCGGCTCCGTTTCGGCTCAAGGGGGTTGGAGCAGATTGAACGGCTTCCGGGAAGACAGTTCATCCGGCAGATCGGGGGCGGCGCGATGCTGATCCGACTGACCGGTCTGGTGGCGATCGAACACGACGACGGCACCCCGCGGCACCTGTCCAGCGCGCAGGCGCAGGTGGCGTTCGCGCGGCTGGTGCTGGAGCGCTCCGCCGGCACCAGCCGCGACCAGCTCGCCGACACCATCTGGCCCGACGGCCTGCCCGACACGTGGGCCTCCGCGCTGCGCAGTGTCGTCTCCCGGGTGCGGGCGTTCGTCACCGCGCCCGGTCAGGGCCCGGGGGCGACCCCGCTGATCGCGCAGGGCGGGCGGTACGTGCTGCGGCTGCCCGCGGACGCGGCGGTGGACCTGGAGGCGGCGGCCAGCGCGGTCGGCGAGGCCGGTGAGGCGTACGCGGCCGGGGCGTTCCCGGTGGCCCAGCAGCTGTCCGCGGGCGCGCTGGCGAACCTGCGCGGGGCGTTCCTGCCCGACCACGAGGGCGAGTGGGCGGGCGGGGTGCGCGAGCACGTGGAGGAGCTGCGGATGTCGGCGCTGGAGACGGCGAGCCTGGCCGCCTCCGCGCTGGGCGAGGAACACCACGCGCTGCGCTGGGCGGACGAGGCGGTACGCCGGGCGCCGTTCCGTGAGAGCGCCTACCGGTGCCGGATGGAGGCCCTGGCGGCGGCCGGCAACCGCGCCGAGGCACTGCGCTGCTACCAGCAGCTGCGTCAGGTCCTGGCGGAGGAACTGGGCATCGACCCGGCCGCCGAGACACAGGAGCTGTACCTGGCGCTGCTGCGCTCCCCCGCCCCCGTGGTCCCCGCCCCGCAGGTGGTCCGGGCGGTGGACCCGGTCCTGATGGGCATCTTCGAACCACTGGCCCTCGGCCGCATCGACCGCCCCGCGGGCCCCCCGGTCCGCGCGGCCTGACCCCCGGCCCCTGCGGCGGGGCAGCCGCCGCAAGGGCCCGCAGGGGCGGCGCCGCAGCAACGCGGCGGGCGGGCCCCCTTCCCCGGGGGCCGCCCGCCGGCGTGCGCGACGGGGCGCGGCCTGACCCCCGGCCCTTTCGGCGGGACAGCCACCGCAGCGGCACGGCAGCCTCACGGCAGCGCGGCGACGGCACGGCGGGCGGGCGGGCGAGCCTTCCCCAGGGGTCCGCCCGCCGGCGTGCGCGACAGCGATGGCAGGTCCGGCGGCGAGCCGGAGCGAGAGCGATGCCGGGTCCGCAGCGGGCCGGCGCGGCGGGGCACGGCCCGACCCCACCCCTTTCGGCGGGACAGCCACCGCAGGGGGTGGGGCGGCACGGCAGCCTCACGGCGACGACGCGGTGACCACACGGCAGCAGCGCGAGGGGGCGGGCGCGGCGGGGCACGGCCTGACTCGGCAGGACAGCCGCCGAAGCGGCACGGCAGCGGCACGGCGGCGCGGCGACGGCATGGCGGGCGGGCCTTCCCCAGGGGTCCGCCCGCCGGCGTGCGCGACAGCGATGGCAGGTCCGGCGGCGAGCAGGAGCGAGAGCGGTGGCGGGTCCGGGTGGCGATGGCAGGGCCGGCGGCGGGCGCGCGCGGCGGGGCACGGCCCGACCCCGCCCCTTGCGGCGGGACAGCGCACCGCAGCGGCGGCGCGGCGCCCCCGGGGGTCCGCCCGCCCATGTGCGCGGCGGCGATGGCAGGTCCGGCGGTGGCGGGTTCGGCGGCGGGCGGTGGCGGGTTCGGCGGGGGCGGTGGTGGGGGTGGGGGTGGTGTTGCGGCCCTGTTGCGAAGGCGCGCCCGGGGCGTGTCCGCCGGGCGCGCGGCGGGCGTGGCGCGCGGCGGGGCGTAGTAGCGTCGGGGATGAAGTCGCGCGCGGTGCGCGGTTTTTCACGGACAGCCAGGACGGGGGTCGGCGTTGGGAAGGGGTGGTGGGTGTGGGACGAGCACGCGCGAACGCGCGGGTGATCGTGCACCCGGGTGTGGAGGACCTGAGCGTCCAGCAGGTGCTGGAGGCGCTGGCGGACCCGGCCCGGCGCTCGGTGGTACACCGCCTCGCCCACTGCGACGCGCCGTTGAGCTGCGGCGCCTTCGACCTGCCCGTCTCCCGTTCCACCTCCACCCACCACTTCAACGTGCTGCGTGAAGCCGGCCTGCTACGCCAGTACTACGTGGGCACCACCAAGATGAACGCACTGCGCGCCGAGGAACTCGAGCACCGTTTCCCCGGCCTGCTACGCGCCGTGGTCGCCGCCGCCGACGCCGAGGCCCACCCCCGCTCCCTCCCCTGAAACCCCGCCCCCGCACCCGGGGCCCGTCCTGCGCCCACCAGCGCCCGCGTCCGTCGGCGCCAGGTCCGGCACACCTGCCACCCGGCTGCCGCCCACCCAAGCGGCCCGCCCGGCGGCGGGCCCCGAAACGCCCGCCCCGGGCCATCGACGACCCGCCCAGGTACCCGCGCCGCCCGCCCACTCCCCCGCAGCCGTGACCGTGACGCGGACGTCCTCCCCGCCCCAAGACCGCGGCGGCCACCACCCCTCGCCAGCTCCACGCGGCGGCGGGCCGGACCGCCCGGCGGCCGGCGGGCGGCGGGCGGCGGGCGGCGGGCGGCGGGCGGCGGGCGGCGGGCGGCGGGCGGCGGGCCGGTCGGAAGAGCGCCCGTCAGAAATCCACTCAGTTGGAATGAC
>NZ_JBEOSA010000099.1:0-23696 GCF_040302625.1 Kitasatospora sp. NPDC097643
GCCAGCGCCTGCGCCGGGTGCTCGTCCACCGGCACCCCGGTGAGGCAGAACGCCGCCCAGCGCACCGCCGCACTGGAACAACCATGCCTAAGCCCGGAGAACTCACCTTTGTCGCGCCGCGCGGCGCAAAGCCCCCGCGACACCTCGCCGACCTGAGCCCCGCCGAGCGCAAGGAGGCCGTCGCCGAGCTGGGCGAGCAGCCGTTCCGCGCGAAGCAGCTCTCCAACCACTACTTCGGCCGGATGTCGAACGACCCGGCGAGCTGGACGGACATCCCCGCCGCCAGCCGGGAGAAGCTCACCGGGAGCCTGCTGCCGGAGCTGATGTCGGTGGTGCGGCACGTCTCCTGCGACGACGACACGACCCGCAAGACGCTCTGGAAGCTGTTCGACGGCACGCTCGTCGAGTCGGTGCTGATGCGCTACCCGGACCGGGTCACCATGTGCATCAGCTCGCAGGCCGGCTGCGGCATGAACTGCCCGTTCTGCGCGACCGGCCAGGCCGGGCTGACCCGGAACCTGTCCACCGCCGAGATCGTCGAGCAGATCGCCGCCGGCATGCGCGCGCTCAAGGCCGGGGAGATCCCGGGTGGCGAGGCCCGGCTGTCCAACGTGGTCTTCATGGGCATGGGCGAGCCGCTGGCCAACTACAACCGGGTGCTGGCCGCGATCCGCCGGCTGACCGACCCGGCGCCGGACGGCTTCGGCCTCTCCCAGCGCGGCATCACGGTCTCCACCGTGGGTCTCGTCCCGGCGATGAACCGGCTCGCGGACGAGGGCCTCAGCTGCCGTCTGGCGCTGTCGCTGCACGCCCCGGACGACGAGCTGCGCGACGAGCTGGTGCCGGTGAACACCCGGTGGAAGGTCGCCGAGGTGCTGGACGCGGCCTGGAACTACGCGGAGAAGTCCGGCCGCCGGATCTCCATCGAGTACGCGCTGATCAAGGACATCAACGACCAGGCCTGGCGGGCGGACCTGCTCGGCCGGCTGATCAAGAACCACCGGGTGCACGTCAACCTGATCCCGCTGAACCCGACGCCGGGTTCCAAGTGGACGGCCTCGCGGCCCGAGGACGAGCGCGAGTTCGTCCGCCGGCTCCAGTCGCACGGGGTGCCGACGACCGTCCGGGACACCCGTGGCCAGGAGATCGACGGTGCCTGCGGTCAGCTCGCCGCGGCCGGCTAGGACCTGAGAGCGCGCCCTACCGCAGACCGGCGGCCGCCAGCGCGGCGGTCGCCCCGCCGGTCACCAGCAGCGTGGTGCCCACCGCGAGGGTGCGCAGCGCGACGGCGCCGAACAGCAGCCGGGGCGAGGCACCGAGGCGCAGCAGCGCGTCGGTGACGTCCCGGCGGTCGGTGCGGACCTCGACCAGCCGGACGACCACCGCGGCGGCGGCGCAGCCGAGCACCAGGCAGGCCTCGACGGCGGGCAGCGCGTCGGCGCTGTCCGGCGTGCCGATCCAGTAGCGGATGGTGGTGAGCACCAGCGCGAGGGCGAGGGTGAGCACGGCCAGCGGCGCGCCGAGCCGGCGGGCCTGGGCGGTGAGGCCGCGGCCGGCCAGCAGCCGCAGCGGGGTGGGACGGCCGAGGGCGAGCAGGCGCCCGGTCCAGGACAGCAGCGGCCCGGTGAGCAGGGCGAGGCCGAGCGCGCTCGCGGCCCAGCCGCCGAACGCGGCGGTGCTGGTGGAGCCGAGTCCGGCGGGCAGCCGGATCGGGCGGCCGTCGGCGGCGGCGCCGGGCCGCAGGGCGATGAGTTCGAGTGCCAGGCCGATCACGGCCAGGCCGATCGGCAGGGCGATCCGCAGCGAGCCGAAGCCGGTGCGGCTGCTGCGGCGGCCCCCGGGCAGGGTCTCGGCGACCGGGACGGCGCAGGCCGCCGCGATCCCGGCGGTGAGCGGCACCAGGGTGAGCAGGGTGACCGGGGCGGCGGCCGGCAGCGGTACGCCCATGCCGAGGTCGGGGGCGAGCGCGGGCCCGGCGATGTCGTTGCGCAGCACCAGGAAGAGCAGCAGCGTGAGCACGCTGCCGAAGCCGCAGGCGAGCGCGACCTCGCCGGCGATGAGGGCGCGGATCCGGCCGGAGCCGGCCCCGGCGGCGGTGAGGCCGGTGATCCGTTCGGGCCGCTGGGCGGGCACCGCGCGGGCGGCGACGGCCGCGAACCAGGCGACGGCGGCGAGCGGGGGCAGGCACCAGAGCAGCCGGACCAGCGCGTCGGCGCCGCCGAGCGGGTCGCTCATCGCCCGGCCGAGGGAGCGCAGCAGGAAGGCGGCGACCACGGCGGCGGCGAGGGCGGTGAGCAGCCAGCGGCCGAGGTCGGACACCCGGTAGCCCCGGGCCAGACGGAGATAGAACACGTCGACTCTTTCAGCGGCTCGGCTTCGTCAGCGGCGGGTGGCCGAGACGGCGGACGCACCGGCCGTGCCGCGCGGGACGGGCGCGGCGGGGGCGGCGAGCCGTCCGTCGACGAGGGCGACGGCGCGGTCCGCGAACCGGACGAGCTCGGGGTCGTGGGTGGCCAGGACGAGGGTGAGCTGGTGCGAGCGGGCCGCGCTGGTCAGTATCCGCAGGACCTGGTCGGCGGCCTCGCGGTGCAGCGGGGCGGTGGGGTCGTCGGCGAAGACGACCGTCGGCAGCGGGGCGAGGGCGCGGGCGACGGCGATCCGCTGGCGCTGGCTCTGCACCAGCCGGTCGGGGCGCTGCCGGGCGACCTCGCCGACGTCGAGGCGCTCCAGCCACTCGTCGGCGGCGGTGTAGGCGGCCTTGTTGCCGGCCCCGGCGAGCAGCAGCGGTAGGGCGACGTTCTCCCGGGCGGTCAGCTCGGGCACCAGGTGTGGCTCGGAGCCGACGAAGCCGAAGCGGTCGCGGCGCAGCCGCTCGCGGCCGGCTCGGCCGAGGGTGTGCACGGGGGCGCTGTTGAACCAGACCTCGCCCTCGTCGACCGGGAGGAGGGCGGAGAGGCAGCCGAGCAGGGTGCTCTTGCCGGAGCCGCGCGGGCCGGTGACGGCGAGCACCTCGCCCTCGCGGACGCCGAGTGAGATGCCGCGCAGGGCGGGGGTGCCGTGATGGGACTTGACGATCCCTCGGGCCCACAGCACGTCGTTGTCAGGCGGTGCCGCTGACATGAGGTTCCATCCTCGGTGGCCGCAGGGATATGACAGTCGTCAGATTAGAACGACTGGGACCTCGCGCGGTTGCGGCGCACTGGTCCATCGCGGGCATATCACCCGCAATCAGGCATGTTTGTTCGCGCCGGTGTGCCGGGAAACGTCGAAGGGCGGTCCCGCGGGAGCGGGACCGCCCTTCGACGGAGGGTGCGGTGAAGGATCAGGTGATCAGAGCTTCGCCCACGCGTCGGTCAGGCTCTGCCGCAGGATCTGCTCGATCTCGTCGAAGGTCGACTGGTCGGAGATCAGCGGCGGGGCCAGCTGGACGACCGGGTCGCCACGGTCGTCGGCGCGGCAGTACAGGCCGTTGTCGAACAGCGCCTTGGAGAGGAAGCCGTAGAGCACGCGCTCGGTCTCGTCGTCGTTGAAGGTCTCCTTGGTGACCTTGTCCTTGACGAGCTCGATGCCGTAGAAGTAGCCGTTGCCGCGGACGTCGCCGACGATCGGCAGGTCGCGCAGCTTGCTCAGGGTGCCGAGGAAGGCGGACTCGTTGTCGAGCACCTTCTGGTTCAGGCCCTCGCGCTCGAAGATGTCGAGGTTGGCCAGCGCCACGGCCGAGGAGACCGGGTGGCCGGCGAAGGTGTAGCCGTGCAGGAAGGTGTTGTCACCCTTGTAGAACGGCTCGGCGATGCGGTCCGAGATGATCGTGGCGCCGATCGGGGAGTAGCCCGAGGTCATGCCCTTGGCGCAGGTGATCATGTCCGGCACGTAGCCGAACTTGTCGGCGCCGAACATGGTGCCGAGGCGGCCGAAGGCGCAGATGACCTCGTCCGAGACCAGCAGCACGTCGTGGCGGTCGCAGATCTCGCGCAGGCGCTGGAAGTACCCGGGCGGCGGCGGGAAGCAGCCACCGGCGTTCTGCACCGGCTCGACGAAGACGGCGGCGACGGTCTCGGGGCCCTCGAAGAGGATGGCCTCCTCGACCTGGTCGGCGCACCAGCGGCCGTAGGCCTCGGGGTCGACGGTGCCGTCGGGGCCCTCGAGGTAGTGCGGGGCGCGGTAGATGTTGGTGTTCGGCGCCTTGTGGGTGCCCGGCACCAGCGGCTCGAACGGGGCCTTCAGGCCCGGCAGGCCGGTGATCGACAGGGCGCCCTGCGGGGTGCCGTGGTAGGCGATGGCCCGGGAGATGACCTTGTACTTGGTCGGCTTGCCGGTCAGCTTGAAGTACTGCTTGGCGAGCTTCCAGGCGGTCTCGACGGCCTCGCCGCCACCGGTGGAGAAGAAGACCTTGTTGAGGTCGCCCGGGGCGTAGTTGGCCAGGCGCTCCGCCAGCTCGACGGCCTTCGGGTGCGCGTAGCTCCAGATCGGGAAGAACGCGAGTTCCTTGGCCTGCTTGGCGGCGACCTCGGCGAGCTCGGTGCGGCCGTGACCGGCCTGCACGACGAACAGGCCGGCCAGGCCGTCGATGTACTTCCGGCCCTTGTCGTCCCAGATGTAGGTGCCTTCGCCCTTGACGATCGTCGGCACGGGGGAGTTCTCGTACGACGACATGCGGGTGAAGTGCATCCACAGGTGGTCGTAGGCGGTCTTGGAAAGGTCCTTCTGCGCCGGGTCGGCTGTCATCGGGTGCCCCAGGTGTAGGTCTGTTTCCGGAGCTTCAGGTAAACGAAGCTCTCGGTGCTCCGCACGCCGGGAAGCGCGCGGATGCGCTTGTTGATCAGTTCGAGCAGGTGTTCGTCGTCCTCGCAGACGAGTTCGGCCAGGAGGTCGAACGAGCCGGCCGTGCAGACGACGTAGTCCACCTCGTCGAGGGCGGCCAGCGCGTCGGCGACGGGCTCGATGTCGCCCTCGACCCGGATGCCGACCATCGCCTGGCGGGTGAAGCCGACGGTGAGCGGGTCCGTGACGGCGACGATCTGCATCACGCCCTGGTCGAGCAGCTTCTGGACGCGCTGCCGCACGGCCGCCTCGGACAGGCCGACGGCCTTGCCGATGGCGGCGTACGGGCGACGCCCGTCCTCCTGGAGCTGCTCGATGATCGCCTTGGAGGCGGCGTCGAGGGGAACGCTGGCGTTCCGGTCGCGGTTGGCCACGCCGCAACTGTGCCTGATCGTTCCCGCGTTCGCAAGCGCGGAAACTGCTGATTTCGTTGCGATCTTGGAAACCGTGTACGGATTTCATCGTGTACACGGGCTCGCTCTGTCGATCCCGGCAGTCGAGCGGCTACTCTGGCACGGTACGCGCGCGGCTCCGCAGCGCAGCGCGCGTTCCCCCACCAGTGGACCGCGCCGACGAGGGCCCGGCCACTCGGCGCCCTTCGTCCGTCGGACCCGCCGACGTACCATGGCGCCGGACTCTGCAACGCCGCAGGCCCAGACCGAGGAGAGATCCGTGAGCGACCTTCGTACGCTGCGTAACTACATCAACGGTGAGTTCGTCGACGCGGCGGACGGCCGCACGCTCGACATCGTGGACCCGACCACCGGCGAGGTCTACGCGACGTCCCCGCTGTCCGGCGCCTCCGACGTGGACGCCGCGATGGCCTCGGCCGCCGCCGCCTTCCCGGCCTGGCGCGACGCGACGCCGAGCACCCGCCAGAAGCTGCTGCTCAAGATCGCCGACGCGGTCGAGGCCCGGGCCGACGAGATCGTCGACGCCGAGGTGCGCAACACCGGCAAGCCGCGCGGGCTGACCCTCTCCGAGGAGATCGGCCCGATGGTGGACCAGATCCGCTTCTTCGCCGGTGCCGCCCGCCTGCTGGAGGGCAAGGCCGCCGGTGAGTACATGGACGGGATGACCTCGATCATCCGCCGTGAGCCGGTCGGCGTCTGTGCCCAGGTCGCGCCGTGGAACTACCCGATGATGATGGCCGTCTGGAAGTTCGCCCCGGCCATCGCCGCCGGCAACACCGTCGTGCTGAAGCCCTCGGACACCACCCCGGCCTCCACCGTGCTGCTGGCCGAGATCATCGGCGGCATCCTCAAGGACCTGGAGCTGCCGGCCGGCGTCTTCAACGTCATCTGCGGCGACCGCGAGACCGGCAAGTTCATGGTCGAGCACAAGACCCCGGCGATGGCCTCCATCACCGGTTCGGTCCGGGCCGGCATCCAGGTCGCCGAGTCGGCCTCCAAGGACGTCAAGCGCGTCCACCTGGAGCTGGGCGGCAAGGCCCCGGTCGTGGTCTTCGAGGACGCCGACATCGCCGAGGCCGTCGAGGGCATCTCGGTGGCCGGCTTCTTCAACGCCGGCCAGGACTGCACCGCCGCCACCCGCGTGCTGGTGCACGAGTCGATCCACGACGCCTTCGTCGAGGCGCTGGCCAAGGCCGCGGCCGAGACCAAGACCGGTGGCGTGGACGATGAGGACGTGCTGTACGGCCCGCTGAACAACGCCAACCAGCTGAAGCAGGTGGCCGGCTTCATCGAGCGGCTGCCCGCCCACGCCAAGGTCGAGGCCGGTGGCCACCAGGTCGGCGAGAAGGGCTACTTCTACGCCCCGACCGTCGTCTCCGGTCTGGCGCAGGACGACGAGATCATCCAGAACGAGGTCTTCGGCCCGGTCATCACCGTGCAGAAGTTCACCGACGAGGACCAGGCCGTCGAGTACGCCAACGGCGTCGAGTTCGCGCTGGCCTCCTCGGTGTGGACCAAGGACCACGCCCGTGCCATGCGGATGTCGCGCCGCCTGGACTTCGGCTGCGTCTGGATCAACACCCACATCCCGCTGGTCGCCGAGATGCCGCACGGCGGCTTCAAGAAGTCCGGCTACGGCAAGGACCTGTCGTCCTACGGCTTCGAGGACTACACCCGCGTGAAGCACGTCATGACCGCGATCTGACGGCAGCCTGATCGTACGAACTGACAATGGGCCCGGGTCATTTCGACCCGGGCCCCATGTCTTTGCACCCTGTCGGCCGTTCGCGTGACCGACTGACAAGATGAAACTGCACTTCGGGGGCGGGACTCCCTAGCCTTACCGACATGAGCATCCCCACCGCTGACTCAGCCGCCGGCCAGGCCGTCAAGGCAGCCGACCGCGCGCACGTCTTCCACTCGTGGTCCGCCCAGGCGCTGATCGACCCCCTCGCGGTGGCCGGCGCCGAGGGCTCGTACTTCTGGGACTACGACGGCAACCGCTACCTCGACTTCTCCTCGCAGCTGGTCAACACCAACATCGGTCACCAGCACCCCAAGGTGGTCGCCGCGATCCAGGAGCAGGCGGCGAAGCTCTGCACCATCGCCCCCGGCTTCGCGGTCGAGTCGCGCAGCGAGGCCGCCCGGCTGATCGCCGAGCGCACCCCGGGCGACCTCGACAAGATCTTCTTCACCAACGGCGGCGCCGAGGCCGTCGAGAACGCCGTCCGACTGGCCCGGCTGCACACCGGCCGGCAGAAGGTCATGTCCACCTACCGCTCGTACCACGGCGCCACCGCCAACGCGATCGCCCTCACCGGCGACCCGCGGCGCTGGGCCAACGAGACCGGCGTCTCCGGCGTGGTGCACTTCTGGGGCCCGTACGCCTACCGCTCCAACTTCCACGCCGAGAACGAGGCGCAGGAGTGCGAGCGCGCGCTGGAGCACCTGGAGCAGGTGATCGCGTTCGAGGGGCCGGGCACCATCGCGGCGATCATCCTGGAGACCGTGGTCGGCACCGCGGGCATCCTGATCCCGCCGCCGGGCTACCTGGCCGGGGTGCGGGAGATCTGCGACCGCCACGGCATCGTGTTCATCCTCGACGAGGTGATGGCCGGCTTCGGCCGCACCGGCGAGTGGTTCGCCGCCGACCACTGGGGCGTCGTCCCCGACCTGCTGACCTTCGCCAAGGGCGTCAACTCGGGCTACGTCCCGCTGGGCGGCGTGGCGATCAGCGCGGAGATCGCCGCCACCTTCGCCGAGCGGCCCTTCCCCGGTGGGCTCACCTACTCCGGCCACCCGCTCGCCTGCGCCTCGGCCGTCGCCACCATCAACGCGATGGCGGAGGAGGGCATCGTCGAGAACGCCAAGCACATCGGCGAGACCGTGCTCGGCCCCGGCCTGCGCGAACTGGCCGAGCGGCACCCCTCGATCGGCGAGGTCCGCGGCCTCGGCGTGTTCTGGGCGCTCGACCTGGTGAAGGACCGCGGGACCCGCGAGCCGCTGGCGCCGTACAACGCCTCCGGCGCCGCCAACGCGCCGATGGCCGAGCTGGCCGCCGCCTGCAAGCAGCGCGGGCTCTGGCCGTTCGTCAACATGAACCGCTTCCACGTCGTCCCGCCGTGCACCATCACCGAGGGGGAGGCCAAGGCCGGTCTCGCGGTGCTCGACGAGGTGCTGTCGCTGGCCGACGCGCACACCGTCTGACGTACCGACCAGGACGGCCCCGGACCCCGTCGGGTCCGGGGCCGTCCCGCATCACCGGGGCGTGACCCCGGCCCGCCGGCGGGTGATCAGCGGCGGACGGCGTCCAGCGCGAGCAGCGCCACGTGCAGCGACAGGCAGGACTCCACCTGGTCGAGGTCGACGCCGAGGATCCGCTCGACCTTGTGCAGGCGGTCGTAGAAGGACGGCCGGGACAGGTGGGCGGCGTCGGCCGCCGCCGACTTGTTCCGGCCCTGCTCCAGGTAGATCCGCAGCATCTGCACCAACTGGCCGTTGTGCTCGGCGTCGTGGGCCAGTAGCGGGCCCAGCTCGCGCTCCACGTAGGTCTGCAGCCGGGCGTCGTCGCGCAGCAGGTGCAGCAGGCCGCGCAGCCGGACGTCCGGCAGCCGGTAGTACGACGCGGTCCGGCCGCCGGGGGCGTCGTGCAGGGCCGCGTCGGCGACCTGGGTGGCCTCCAGCAGGGTGCGCCGGGCGTCCCGGACCGAGCCGACCGAGGAGCCGACCGCGACCACCGGGGCCGGCCCGTCGGCGCCCTCCCGCCCGGGCTCGGACGACATCCGGCGCAGCGCCGCCGAGAAGGCGTCCAGCGCGGAGTGCTCGTCCTGCTGCGGGCCGAGCGCGATCAGCACGCCGACGCCCTCGTCGTCCAGCGCGCCGACCAGGGCGGAGAGCCGGCAGGAGCGGACCGCGCCCGCGGCCAGTTCGGTGAAGTCGCGCAGCCGGGCCTGCGCCTCCAGGGCGGCCGGGATCGGTCCGCGCCGCTGCCGCAGGACCACGCCGACCAGCCGGCGCCCCTCCAGCGGGACGCCGAGCGCCTGGGCACGCAGCGCCACCTCGGAGACGGTCAGCGCGTGGGTCAGGATGCCGGACAGCAGGGTGCGGTGGGTCTGCCGCTCCAGGCTCTCCCGGTCGCGCACCACCAGCCGGTTGAGCGCCAGGGCCGAGGCGCCGCGCTCCAGCAGCATGGCGTGCGGGTGGGCCTCGCCCTCGGGCAGCGGCCCGGGCTCCTGCACCAGCACCAGCCGGCCCCAGTCCTGGCCGCGGGCGCCGACCGTGGTCACCAGCCAGCCGCTGCGCGGGTCGTGGCCGGTCCGGCCGGGCGGGCGGACCCCGCGCGAGCGGCGCTCCCAGTCCTCCAGCAGCTCGACCTCGGGGCGTCCGGCGCTGTCGTGGGCCAGCACCTGGTGGGCCAGGTTCTCCAGGACGACCGGCGCGCCCGCCATCCGCGCCACCTGGCGGATCACCTCGGGCGGCTCGGCGCCCTCCACGACCAGCTCGTTGAAGACCTGGTGGACGGCCTCGGAGACGCGCAGCTGCTCCAGCTGGGCGTTGACCACGAGGGCGTGCACGGCCTCGGTGACGGCGACGAAGCGCAGCTCGCGGCGGAGCGTGACCAGCGGCAGGCCGCGCTGCTCGGCGGCGTGCACCAGGGCGCGGGGGAGCGAGTCGAAGTAGCGCCGGCCGAACTCGATGACCAGGCCGGCCACGCCCACCTCGTCCAGTTCGCGGACGTAGCGGGCCAGCCCCTCACGGTCCTCGGGCAGCGCGATGCCGGTGGTCAGCACCAGCTCGCCGCCTTGGAGCATCCCGGCGACGTCCGGCAGTTCGCTGACGTGGACCCAGCGGACCGGCCGTTCCAGGTGGTCGGCGCCGGCGACGACCTGGGGCAGGCCGCGCCGCATCACCTCCAGGTCGAGCACACGGGCGACGGTGGGGAGCATCGCAGGGCCTCCAGGGCCTCCGGGGACCAGAGTGTCAGGTGAATCATGCCCCGTGGCGACGACCTGTCGCCCTCGTCGAAGCCTTGCACCCTGTAAGGCCCTTCGCGGCGAGATTGCCGGAGTGACCCTTGTCACGCCCCGGCGGCAACCGGCATGGTCAGCGGGTCGGCTGTGGCGGAGAACAGACCTCACGCCGGAATCCGTCGCGTTAACCAGAACGCAACGGCGGAATCCCTTGTCGGGGTGCCGCCGGACTGTCAGGATCGCGCAACCCCCTGATCCACCGGCCGGATTCCCCCACCACCGTGGCGCGCTGTCCCGGAGCCCGCAGTCGTACCACCGGCACTTGGAGGAACCAGATGGACCTGACCGACTTCGGCGCGGGCGCGCAGTACATCGCGGGCCGCCCGCGGCAGGGGAGCGGCGAGCCTTTCCAGGTCGTCAACCCGGCCGACGGCACCGTGGTCGAAGAGGTCGCCCTGGCCACCGCCGAGGACGTGGACACCGCCGTGGCCGCCGCGAAGGCCGCGCTGCCCGGCTGGTCCGCCGCGACCCCGGCGGCCCGCTCCGAGGCGCTGACCCGGCTGGCCGCCGTCCTCACCGACGCCTGCGGCGACCTCGCCCGGGTGGAGACCGCGCAGACCGGCAAGCCGGTCAAGCTGGCCACCGAGTTCGACGTCCCCGGCACCATCGACAACACCGCCTTCTTCGCCGGCGCCGCGCGCAACCTGGAGGGCAAGGCGGCCGGCGAGTACTCCGGCGACCACACCTCCTACGTGCGGCGCGAGGCGATCGGCGTGGTCGGCTCGATCTCGCCGTGGAACTACCCGTTGCAGATGGCCGCCTGGAAGATCCTCCCGGCGATCGCCGCGGGCAACACCATCGTGCTGAAGCCGGCCGAACTGACGCCGCTGACCTCGCTGATGTTCGCCCGGGCCTGTACCGCGGCGGGCATCCCGGACGGCGTGGTCAACGTGGTCACCGGCGCCGGACGCACCGCCGGCGAGCACCTGGTCGGGCACCCGGACGTCGCGATGGTCTCCTTCACCGGCTCCACCCCGGTCGGCCGCCGCGTCGCCGAGCTCGCCGTCGCGGGCGTCAAGCGCACCCACCTGGAACTCGGCGGCAAGGCCCCGTTCGTGGTCTTCGACGACGCCGACCTCGACGCCGCCGTGCACGGCGTGGTTGCCGCCTCGCTGATCAACGGCGGCCAGGACTGCACCGCCGCCACCCGCGCGTACGTCCAACGCCCGCTCTACGACGCCTTCGTGGCGGGCGTGGCCGAGCTGTACGCGGCGGTGCGGATCGGCGACCCGCTCGACCCGCGGACCGACCTCGGCCCGCTGGTCTCGTACACCCACCGGGACCGGGTGGCCGGCTTCGTCGAGCGCGCCCGCTCGTACGCCACCGTGGTCACCGGCGGCCGCGCGCCGGAGCAGGGCCACGACGGCAGCGACCTCACCCGCGGCGCGTACTTCCGGCCCACCCTGATCACCGGCGCCGCCCAGGACAGCGAGGTGGTCCAGGGCGAGATCTTCGGGCCGGTGCTGGTCGTGCTGCCCTTCGACTCCGACGACGAGGGCCTGCGGCTGGCCAACGACACCCCGTACGGCCTGGCCGCCTCGGCCTGGACGAGCAACGTGCACCGCTCGCTGCGCGCCACCCGGGAGATCGCGGCCGGGTGCGTCTGGGTCAACGACCACATCCCGATCATCAGCGAGATGCCGCACGGCGGCTACCGGGCGTCCGGCTACGGCAAGGACATGTCCCAGTACTCGCTGGACGAGTACACCCAGGTCAAGCACGTCATGTTCGACACCACCGCGGTGGCCCGCAAGGACTGGCACCGCACGGTTTTCGGAGACAGATAACCCCCCCCAGCCAGGGGCGCTTCCCCCGGGCGCCCCGACCCGACCTCTTACCCCCAGGAGGCCCGTTCCATGGCGTTCAACGAGCTCACCGACGGTCTGCCCGAACCGGTCCGCAGGGCCTGGGAGCGCAGCCTGACCAGCGGCCGGGCCGCGATCGGCCGTCGTACCCTGCTGCGGGCCGCCGCGCTGACCGCCGGAGCGGGCACCCTGGCCGCCTGCGGGATCCCGGCGGCCAAGACCTCCGGCGGCGACTCCACCGCCAATGCCGCCAAGGACCTCTCGGACAGCGAGAAGGAGGTCAACTTCTCCAACTGGCCGCTCTACGTCGACACCGACGAGAAGGACAAGGAGAAGCACGGCACCCTGGACGCGTTCACCGCGGCCACCGGGATCAAGGTCCGGTACACCGAGGACGTCAACGACAACGTCGAGTTCTTCGGCAAGATCAAGCCGCAGCTCGCCTCCGGCCAGGACACCGGTCGCGACCTGATGGTGCTCACCGACTGGATGGCCGCCCGGCTGATCCGGCTCGGCTGGGCGCAGAAGCTCAACCCGGCCAACGTCACCACGGCGATCACCAACGTCGACTCCCGCTTCCGCGCCCCCGACTGGGACCCGGGCCGGCTCTACTCCTACCCGTGGGCCGGCATCCAGGTCGTCGTCGCCTACAACAAGAAGGCCACCAAGGGGAAGGAGGTCACCAGCGTCTCCCAACTGCTGGACGACCCCGACCTCAAGGGCCGGGTCACCTTCCTCTCCGAGATGCGCGACAGCATCGGGATGGTCCTGCTGGACATGGGCAAGGACCCGGCGAAGTTCACCGCCGACGACTTCGAGGCGGCCGTCGCCCGGCTGCAGAAGGGCGTCGACAACAAGCAGATCCGCCGCTTCACCGGCAACGACTACGGCCAGGAGCTCTCCTCCGGCGACATCGCCGCCTGCGTCGCCTGGGGCGGCGACCTCATCCAACTCCGCGCCGACAACCCGGACATCGAGTTCGTCATCCCGGAGAAGGGCTTCGTCACCTCGACCGACAACCTGCTGGTCCCGGCCAAGGCGCAGCACAAGACGAACGCGGAGAAGTTGATCGACTTCTACTACCAGCCCAAGATCGCGGCACAGCTGGTCGCGGGCATCGGCTACGTCTCCGCCGTCACCGGGATGAAGGACGAGCTCGCCACGCTCGCCCCGGACACCGCGGCCAACCCGCTGGTCGTCCCCACCCCCGAGATGGCGGGCAGGGCGCACGCGTTCCGCACCCTCACCGAGGGCGAGGAGAGCGACTTCGAGCAGAAGTTCTCCAAGCTCATCGGCGCCTGACCCCCCGACGGCCGAGACAGAGAGACACCTCCCCCATGACAGACCAGCAGCACGACCCGGCCGCCGGCGGCGACGTCCGACTCACCGGCATCGGCAAGACCTACGGCAGCTTCACCGCCGTCCACCCGCTCGACCTCACCGTCCCCCAGGGCTCCTTCTTCGCCCTGCTCGGCGCCTCCGGCTGCGGCAAGACCACCACCCTGCGCATGATCGCCGGCCTGGAGGAGCCCACCAGCGGCACCGTCCTGATCGGCGGCCAGGACGTCACCGCCCTGCCCCCGTACAAGCGGCCGGTGAACACCGTCTTCCAGAGCTACGCGCTCTTCCCGCACCTCGACATCTTCGAGAACGTCGCCTTCGGCCTGCGCCGCCGCGGCCGCAAGGACGTCAAGAAGCAGGTCGACGACATGCTGGAACTCGTCGAACTCGGCCCGTACGCCCGGCGCAAGCCGCACCAGCTCTCCGGTGGCCAGCAGCAGCGCGTCGCCGTCGCCCGCGCCCTGATCAACCACCCCCAGGTGCTGCTCCTCGACGAACCGCTCGGCGCCCTCGACCTCAAGCTCCGCCGCCAGATGCAGCTGGAGCTCAAGCGGATCCAGACCGAGGTCGGCATCACCTTCGTGCACGTCACCCACGACCAGGAGGAGGCCATGACCATGGCCGACACCATCGCGGTGATGAACGCCGGCCGGGTCGAGCAACTGGGTGCCCCCGCCGAGCTCTACGAGAACCCCGCCACCACCTTCGTGGCCAACTTCCTCGGCCAGTCCAACCTGCTGCCCGCCGAGGTCACCGGCTCCGATGGCGGCGACCTGCTGCTCACCGCGGCCGGCGCCCGCCTCACCGTGCCGAAGGCCCGCTGCGCCACCGACGCCCGGTCCGTCCACCTCGGCGTGCGCCCGGAGAAGATCACCATCGCGCACGCCTCCACCGAGGTCGCCGACGGCCGCAACCGGCTGACCGGCACCGTGCTCGACTCCAGCTTCATCGGCGTCTCCACCCAGTACGTGGTGCGCACCGACGGCGGCCAGGAGGTGACGGTCTTCGAGCAGAACATGGAGCGCGACGCCCGGATCGTCCCCGGCGCGCCGGTCCTGCTGCACTGGAACCCGGCGCACTCCTTCGCCCTGGACGCCGCGCAGGCGATCGACGCGGGCACCGCGGAGGAGGCCGCATGACCACCACCACCCCGGCCGCGCCGGCCCAGGTCATACCCCTGCCCGAGCCGGCGCCCAAGGCGCGGCGCCGGCTCACCCCGTACTGGCTGCTGCTGCCCGGCATCGCCTGGCTGGTCGTCTTCTTCGCCGTGCCGATGGTCTACCAGGCGTCCACCTCGCTGCAGACCGGCTCGCTCGAACAGGGCTTCAAGGTCACCTGGCACCTCGCGACCTACTGGGACGCGCTGGTCGAGTACAAGTGGCACTTCGTCCGCTCGTTCTCCTACGCGGCCATCGCCACCGTGCTCTGCCTGGCCGTCGGCTACCCGCTCGCGTACACGATCGCCTTCAAGGCGAGCAAGCGCTGGCGCAACGTCATCCTGATCCTGGTCATCGCGCCGTTCTTCACCAGCTTCCTGATCCGCACGCTGGCCTGGAAGACGATCCTCTCCGACGGCGGCCCGGTGGTCGGCGCGCTCAACACCCTGCACGTCCTGGACGTCACCAACGCGCTCGGCCTCACCTCCGGCGACCGGGTGCTCGCCACCCCGCTCGCGGTGGTCTGCGGCCTGACCTACAACTTCCTGCCGTTCATGATCCTTCCGCTGTACACCTCGCTGGAGCGGATCGACCCGCGCCTGCACGAGGCCGCCGGCGACCTGTACGCCCGGCCGTTCACGACCTTCCGCAAGGTCACCTTCCCGATCTCGCTGCCGGGCGTGGTGGCAGGCACCCTGCTCACCTTCATCCCGGCCTCCGGCGACTACATCAACGCGCAGCTGCTGGGCTCGCCGAGCGAGCAGATGGTCGGCAACGGCATCCAGAAGCAGTTCCTGAACGTGCTCGACTACCCCACGGCCGCCGCGCTGAGCTTCATCCTGATGGCCCTGATCCTGGGCATGGTGACGGTCTACATGCGCAAGGCCGGGACGGAGGAACTGGTCTGATGTCCCGCATCGTCAAGTGGATCCGCGCGCACCTGGTGGTGCTGGCCGGCCTGCTGGCCCTCGCCTACCTGGTGCTGCCCAACCTGGTCGTGCTCGCCTTCTCGTTCAACAAGCCGGTCGGCAAGTTCAACTACGAGTGGAACGAGTTCTCCACCGACGCCTGGACCAACCCCTGCGGCGTGGCCGACATGTGCCAGTCGCTCTCGCTCAGCCTGCAGATCGCGGTGCTCGCCACCCTCGGCGCCACCGTGCTCGGCACCATGGTCGCCTTCGCGCTCGCCCGCTACCGCTTCCGCGGCCGCTCGGCCACCACCGCGATGATCTTCCTGCCGATGGCCATGCCCGAGGTGGTGATGGCCGCCTCGCTGGGGACGCTCTTCCTCAACATGCGCATCCCCTTCGGCTTCACCACCATCCTCATCGCGCACATCATGTTCTGCCTCAGCTTCGTGGTGACGGCGGTCAAAGCACGCGTGATGAGCATGGACCCGAGGCTCGAACAGGCCGCCCAGGACCTCTACGCGACCCCCGTCCAGACCTTCCTGCGGGTCACCCTGCCGCTCGCCGCCCCCGGCATCGCGGCAGGCGCACTGCTCAGCTTCGCGCTCTCCTTCGACGACTTCATCATCACCCAGTTCAACTCGGGCCCGACCACGGTCACCTTCCCGATGTTCGTCTGGGGCGCGTCGCAGCGCGGCATCCCGGTGCAGGTGAACGTCATCGGCACCGGGATGTTCGTCGCCGCGGTGGCGCTGACCGTCGCCGGCCAGTGGCTCGGCAACCGCCGGAAGGCCACCGCCTGACGTACGGTCGGTCAGCGGTGGCACGCAACGTCATCTATCCGCAGAAAGTGGCTGGTAATGCATGGACTCCGCCCGCGCACTCAGTGACGCCAGGCCCACCCCCTTCTGGCTGGAGGACCCCGGTCGGCCGGCGGCGCTGCCCGCCCTGGTCGGCGACACCAGCTGCGACCTGCTGGTCGTCGGCGGCGGGTACTCCGGCCTGTGGACCGCCCTCATCGCCAAGGAGCGCGACCCCTCGCTGGACGTCGTGCTGGTCGAGGGACACGAGGTCGGGTGGGCCGCGTCCGGGCGCAACGGCGGATTCTGCGCGGCCAGCCTCACCCACGGATTCGGCAACGGGCTGCAGCGCTGGCCCGGCGAACTCGCGCAGCTGGAACGCCTCGGTGCCGCCAACCTGGACGGCATCGAGGCCACCCTCAAGCGCTACGGCATCGACGCCGAATGGGAGCGCACCGGCGAGATCGACGTCGCCACCCAGCCCCACCAGGTCGAGGAATTGCACGAGGTCGCCGAGGCCGTCGCCCGGTACGGCTTCGACATCACCGTGCTGGACGCCGACGCGCTGCGCGCCGAGGTGAACTCGCCGACCTTCCTCGGCGGCCTCTGGGACAAGGAGGGCGTGGCGATGGTCCACCCCGCCAAGCTCGCCTGGGGCCTCAAGGACGCCTGCCTCGGCCAGGGCGTGCGGATCTTCGAACACACCCGGGCCGTCGAGCTGCGCGAGCACGGCAGCGGCACGGCGGTGCGCACCCCGTACGGCCGGGTGTTCGCCCGCCGCGTCGCGCTCGGCACCAACGTGTTCCCGTCCCTGCTCAGGCGGGTGCGGCCGTACATCGTGCCGGTGTACGACTACGCGCTGATGACCGAACCGCTGAACGACGAGCAGCTCGCCGCGATCGGCTGGCGCGGGCGGCAGGGGCTCGGCGACAGCGCCAACAAGTTCCACTACTTCCGGCTCTCCGCCGACAACCGGATCCTCTGGGGCGGCTACGACGCGGTCTACCACTACGGCGGCCACGTGCGGCACGAGTACGACCAGCGGCCGGAGACCTTCCGAACCCTGGCCGACCACTTCTTCCGCTGCTTCCCGCAGCTGGAAGGGGTGCGCTTCACCAACGCCTGGGGCGGCGCCATCGACACCTGCAGCCGGTTCTCGGCGTTCTTCGACACCGCGTACCGGGGCAAGGTCGCCTACGCGGCCGGGTACACCGGGCTCGGCGTCGGCGCCACGCGCTTCGGCGCCGAGGTGATGCTCGACCTGCTCGCGGGGGAGCGCACCGAACGGACCTCGCTGGAGATGGTCCGCAGCAAGCCGCTGCCGTTCCCGCCCGAGCCGGTGCGCTGGGCCGGGATCGAGATCACCACCCGCTCGCTGGAGCGCGCGGACCGCAACGGCGGTCACCGCAACCTCTGGCTGCGCACGCTCGACCGGCTGGGGCTCGGATTCGACAGCTGACCCGCACGTCGTGTGCTCGATACCTGTGTAAGAGCGACCCGCCGTCCGCCTCTCCTCGGTGACGGCGGGCCTCGGTCCCCGCCGCGTCCGACCAGTACGAGCGGCAAGGAGCGGGGACGGACATGGAGAGCACCGGACTGCACTGGCTCGCCCAGGCGGCACCCGACCCGGAGACCTTCCGGGACCACTGGGAACGCACCGGGCTGGGCCTGATGCTGCTGCCGGCCGGCCGCCGCTGGGACGTCCTCGCCGTCCCCGGACGGCTCGGGCGCCCGGCCCTGGAGATCCTGGACACCGGCTGCTGCGGCCCGGTGCTCACCGATTTCGGGGACGAGCACCTCAGCTTCCTCGTCCCGGTCGGCACGGCCGCCCGCTGGGTCGGTACGGGCGTGCGGAGCGCGGGGGAGGGCACCTGGATCGTCGTGCCGCACCCCCAGCGCAGCAGCCGCGGGGTGCGCTGGCTGGTCCCGCCGGACGGGTCCGGGCGGCTGAACGACCCGGTGCTGCTGGAGCTCGCCCTGCACGAGGCCGCGGCGGGGCTCAGCGACTGGTAGCGACCGGCCGCGACCGGTAGCGACCGGCGTGGCACGGGCCGGTGGTGCGGCCGGTGGGGTGCTGCCGGTGGCGCGCGGGGTGGCCGGGCGCGTCAGACTGGAGGGGTGACCACCGCCCCGGATGCCGTGAACGCCTCCCTCCGGCCGGGCCCGGCCCAGCTGCGGCTCGCCGCGGCCGCCGCGCCCGTCTGCGACCGGTACGGGCTCGCCCTCGCCGGTGGCCACGCGCTGCGCGCCCACGGCGTGGCCGCCTGCGCGCAGGACGGGCTCACCCTGGTGACCGGTGACGCCGACCTGCCCGAGGTCGCCGCGGCGCTGGCCGAGGCCTACCGAGAGGCCGGCGGCGGGGTCGCCGAGCGGCCCGGCACTCCGCGCCTGGAACAGCTCACCGTCCGGCTCGCGCTCGGCGGGCGGTCGCACTCGGTGGAGCTGCGGAAGGAACCGCTGGGCCACCGGGCCGTCCGGCTCGACCTCGGCGCGGCCGGGGACCAGCCGGGCGAGCCCTCCGTGGTCCTGCCGGTGGTCGCCCTGGAGGACGCGGCGGCGCTGACCACCGCGCTGCTCGTGGACCGGGGCATGCCACGCGACCTGATCGACGTCCAGGCCCTCACCGCCTGCTACCGGGAGGGTGAACTCCTCGCGCTGGCAGGCGAGTTGGACGCCGAATTCCAGCCCACGGCGCTCGCCGACCGGCTGGAGACGCTGGCCGAGGCGGCGGACGGCCGGTTCCGCGCCCGGGGCGTCCCGGCCGGGGCCGTGGACGGGCTGAAGCGTTGGGCGCTGGCCTGGGCGCAGGACCTGCGGCTGGACCTGCTGGAGACCCAGGAGGCCGCCGACGGTCTGCACGACCCGTACCTGGAGCAGGACGAGGAGCTCTGAGCCCCGGGCGGCGGGCGGGGGCGTGCAGCAGGGGCATGCGGCGGGGTTCGGTGCGGGTTCACACGTTCGGCCGAGCGACTGAACGACCTGTAAGGCTGAATCCGTGATCCCCGTCAGCCTGTTCGTTGAGCCCGGACGCGGCGGCCACCAGACTGGGTGATGAACGCGGTAGCCCCGTGATTCCCGTCGCCCGGCCCACCCGCGGGCGGCGCCAGACAAGGGACCGGCGGCACGACGCCGCCCGGGACTTCGGAGGCAGACGGACCTTGAGCAAGCACATCATTCACTGGATCGGCGGCAAGCCGGTCGCCACCGCCGGTGCGGCGCCCCGTCGCGGTGACATCTTCGACCCGGCCACCGGACAGGTCGCCGGCCACGTCGACTTCGCCGGGATCGCCGAGGTCGACCAGGCCGTGGCCGCCGCCGTCTCGGCCTTCGCCGAGTGGCGCACCGCCTCGGTCGCCAGGCGCACCACGGTGCTCTTCGCCTTCCGCGAGCTGCTGAACGCCCGCCGCGACGAGCTGGCCGAGATCATCGTGTCCGAGCACGGCAAGGTCCACTCCGACGCGCTGGGCGAGATCGCCCGCGGCCTGGAGGTCGTCGAGTACGCCTGCGGCATCCCGCAGCTGATCAAGGGCGGCTTCACCGAGCAGGCGTCCACCGGCATCGACGTCTACTCGATCCGCCAGCCGCTCGGCCCGGTCGCGATCATCTCGCCCTTCAACTTCCCGGCCATGGTGCCGATGTGGTTCTTCCCGATCGCCATCGCGGCCGGGAACACCGTCGTGGTGAAGCCCTCGGAGAAGGACCCGTCCGCCGCCAACTTCCTGGCCCGGCTGTGGCAGGAGGCCGGCCTGCCGGACGGCGTCTTCAACGTGGTGCACGGCGACAAGGCGGCCGTCGACCGCCTGCTGGAGCATCCGGACATCAAGTCCGTCAGCTTCGTCGGCTCCACCCCGATCGCCCGCTACGTCTACGAGACCGGCACCCGCTACGGCAAGCGCGTGCAGGCCCTCGGCGGCGCCAAGAACCACATGCTGGTCCTGCCCGACGCCGACCTCGACCTCGCGGCCGACGCCGCCGTCAACGCCGGCTTCGGCGCGGCCGGCGAGCGCTGCATGGCCGTCTCGGTCCTGGTCGCGGTCGACCCGGTCGGCGACGAGCTGGTCGACAAGATCAAGCAGCGGATCGCCACCCTGAAGGTCGGCCCCGGCTGCAACGGCGACTCCGAGATGGGCCCGCTGGTCACCGGCCAGCACCGGGACAAGGTCACCTCCTACGTCGAGTCGGGCGTCGCCGACGGCGCCGAGCTCGCCGTGGACGGCCGCAAGCACCCGGTCACCGCCGAGGACAAGAACGGCGCCCCGACCGCGGACGGCTTCTGGCTCGGCCCCACGCTGTTCGACCACGTGAAGCCCGGGATGTCCGTCTACAACGACGAGATCTTCGGCCCGGTCCTCTCCGTCGTGCGGGTCGCCTCCTACGAGGAGGGCGTGGCCCTGATCAACGCCAACCCGTACGGCAACGGCACCGCCCTGTTCACCAACGACGGTGGCGCGGCCCGGCGCTTCCAGTTCGAGGTCGAGGTCGGCATGGTCGGCATCAACGTGCCGATCCCGGTGCCGGTCGCCTACTACTCCTTCGGCGGCTGGAAGGCCTCGCTGTTCGGCGACGCCCACGCGTACGGCCCGGACGGCGTGCACTTCTTCACCCGCGGCAAGGCCGTGACCCAGCGCTGGCTGGACCCGTCGCACGGCGGCATCAACCTGGGCTTCCCGACCAACACCTGAGCCCGCGGCGCCGGGGCCCCACTCCCGGCGCCGGTGGTCGACGGCCGGACCTCGCCCCCAGGAGGTCCGGCCGTCGTGCGTCCGCCGCCCGGTGCTTCCGGAGGTCTGCGGTGCCTCTGCGGGGTGCCGCTCGGGCTCAGACGGCTGCGCCGTTGCGGCCGACCTCGCGCCGCACCTTGGCCCGGACCGCCCGGGACACCACCGGCCCGAGGCCGTCCACCACCTCCACGAGCACGCCCAGCCGGTCCAGGGCCGTGAACGCCGCTGCCGCCGCCTGCGGGTCCACGCCCTCGTAGAGTTCCAGACCGACGAACGCCCCGGTCACCGTGCGGGCCAGCCCGGGGAGGTCGAGGAACTCGGCGAGCGGGTGATCGGCGAACAGCCGGTCCAGCACCTGCTCGATCTCCTCCGTCCACATCCGCAGGGCGTCGGCCGACGCCTCGGCGAGCTGCGGCTGCCCGGTCGAACCGGCCAGGAACTGCCCGAGCAGGGCGACGTTCCCGTTGGCGCGCTCCTGCTCGTGCAGCCCCTGCCCGAGGCTCAGCAGTTCGCGCAGGGAGCCCGCCGCGGCGAAGTGCGGGCGGTACTGCTCCAACCGCTGCGCGGTCTCGCGCAGCGCGGCCGCTGCCAGAAGCCCCTCCACCGTCTTGAAGTGGTAGAACACCAGCGCCTGGTTGGCCCCGGCCTCGCCGGCGATGCTGCGCGCGGAGACTCCGGCGATTCCCTGCCGTTTGAGCACGCTGATGGCAGCCTTCATCAGCCGCTCGCGGGTGTCGCTCATGCGGGGCAGCGTATCGGCCCCGCGCCGGCGCCCGGCCCTCCCCTCGTTCACGGGGTCCCGGTCCTCAGGTGCGGGCGGTCTTCATGCGCGGGCGGACTCCCGGACCGGGCGCACGTGGTTCGGGATCCCCTCGGCACCGACGGTTGGGTACTCGGCGGTGAACCAGCCCTGGTACCCCATGACCAGGCCGACCAGTGGGTTGGTCACCCGGACCCGGATCCGGAACCGCCCGGCCTCGTCGTCGAACCACTCGTGCAGGTCCGCCCGGCCGGTCAGCACCGACGGCCAGCGGGGCGAGCCCGGGAACCCGGTGAGCCGCTGCTCGCCCGAGGAGATCACCAGGCCGCCCCGGTCGGTCACCCGCGGGTGGAGGTCGACCGCGAGGTGCTGGTGCGTGCCCAGGAAGTCGACGACCGTACCCGGCCGGTGGTGCGAACCGATCATGGTCGCGTCGAAGCGGCGGGGCCGGGTGAACTGGAAGGTCCGTACGAAGGTGACGGTTTCGCGGCCGAAGCCGTCCCGGTAGGCGTAGTTGGCGATGGTGAAGGGCACGTCCCGTCCTTCCTCCGGGAAGAGGATGTTCTGCCGGCTGCCGATCCGCAGGAACGGCGCCAGCCAGTCGGCCCCCCGGCGGATGCGCTCCATCCGGCCGGTACCGATGCAGGCGATGCCGTCCGCACTGGAGAAGCCGAAGCGGCGCTGAAGCTGCGGGTGCAGGCGGTCGAAGTCGGAGCCCATGGCCTCCCGGAAGATCGACCGGCCGGTGCTGGCGCTGGTGCTGCCGGTGGTGGAGGTGGGGACGGGTAGCGGTTCCAGGGAGGTGGTCATGGAGTCTCCAGGGTGTCGAGCAGCCGGGGCGGACGGGCGGGACGGGTGCGGTCCGGCCGTCGGGCACAGCGCCGGGCCGCCGGGGTGAGGGCGGACGGTGGGACGAGGAGCGAAAGGAGGAGAGCGAGGACCGCGCAGCCGGCTCCGGCGATGACCCCGGCCCGGCTGTCGGTCACGGCATCGGTCATGGAGTCGGTCATGGCACCGATCGCAGCACCGATCGCGGCGGCGCCACCGAGTCGGGCGGCCGCCTCGCCGACGGCGCGGAGCAGGGACCGTTCGGGCGGCACGCCGTGTTCGGCCCACAGCCGGAGGCGGTCGAAGGACCACGCCGTGAGCCAGCCGACGAACGGCCGCACGAACCAGCGGTCCAGCCAGACCCCGCCCGGGACGCGCCAGCCCCGGTAGTCGTAGCCCGTGGCGAAGAGGACGTATGCGTCGGCGGGGGAGCCGGCCGGGGTGTAGCGCCAGTACCCCGAGCCTTCCTGCAACGGCGACAGCCCACCGTCGGCAGCGAACCGCAGGGCGCTGATCCGGGAGCCGTCCGCCCGGTGCCGCTCCGCGGTGGTCACCCCGGTGCCGGTGAGGGCCGGCCCGGCGGACAGGCCCAGCCAGTACCGGAACCGGACTACGCCGCTGCGGTCCTCCGCGTCCCCCTCGACCGTGTCCTCCGCGTCCGCTGCGTACCGGATGCGGGTGAACCTGGCGTCCCAGCGCTCATGGGCCTCCGGCACCTGGGTGAGTTCCCAGAGCAGGTCCATCGGTGCGCGGATCCGAGCCTCGACGTAGATCGGCCTGGCCGACCGCCCGCGAGCAGGCATGACTGTCCCCCCGAGGTGAGCGTTTGAGCGACTGCTCAAGTGCGTTGGCGGCATGATGGCAGATGTTTGAGCAGTCGCTCAAGAGCACATGTGGAGCGGCCCGTGGCCCGAGACGTTTGCATCGACCGGCCGATCGGCGTAGTGTTCCCTAGTCGCTCGGCAGGGAGCACCGGACACGCATCGGCGCGGACGGTCCCGGGGCGGCCAATCCCTAGAAACACCACTTCCCAGTTCGGGCTGGGTCGCGTCGTGCCTTTTCGGTTTCGCGGCCTGGGTCTGTTTTGGCGTGTCCGTTTATATGGATTGCGG